>NZ_JAAKRF010000044.1:0-27125 GCF_049173005.1 Aeromonas sp. 602658
CACAAGCTGGTATCCTTGGCCCGCAGGTGGTCAACATTCTCCAGCTCAACCTGCAACTGGATCATCAAAAGGGCGCCTGATGGCGCCCATTCCGGTTTGGTGATGACCTCGATTTTCGCAACGGGCAGTTGGCTCGATAGGGATAAGCATGCGTGATGAGGTAAGGGCCGACGCCCTGCTGGCGAGCCTGGAACAGGAGCACAAGGGCAAGCTTAAGGTGTTTCTCGGCGCCGCTCCCGGCGTCGGCAAGACATACGCCATGCTGCAGGCGGTGCGGGAACAGGCCAAAGAGGGGGTCGACATCCTGATCGGCGTGGTGGAGACCCACGGCCGTCAGGAGACGCTGGCCCTGCTCGACAAGCTCGCCATCATGCCGCGCAAGATCCACATGCACCGTCAGCAGCGACTGGAGGAGATGGACCTCGACGGCCTGCTCGCCCGCAAACCGGCCATCGCCGTGGTGGACGAGCTGGCCCACAGCAACGCCCCCGGCAGCCGCCACGAGAAGCGCTGGCAGGATGTGGAGGAGCTGCTCAACGCCGGGATCGACGTCTACACCACCCTCAACGTGCAGCATCTGGAGAGTCTCAACGATCTGGTGTGGCAGCTGACCGGGGTCAGGGTCAAAGAGACCCTGCCCGATCAGGTTCTGCTCGATGCAGACAGCATTATCCTTATCGACCTCCCCCCCAAGGAGCTGCTCGGCCGCCTCAAGGAGGGCAAGGTCTATGTGCCCCATCAGGCCAAGGCTGCGTTGCAATCCTTCTTCTCCCTCAACAACCTCACCGCATTGCGGGAGCTGGCGATGCAGACTGCCGCCAGCCATGTGGAGGGCGATCTGCAACTGCAATGGCAGGCAGCAGGCAAGAGCACCTTGCCGCTGCGGGGCAAGCTGATGGTTTGCCTCGGTGACCTGCACGGCTCGGCGCTGGTGCGCTACGGCCACCGCTTTGCCCAGCGCCGCCAACTTCCCTGGCTGGTAGTGCATGTCGACAGCAATGGCTGCCGCTCGGCCGATGTGGAGCAGGCGCTGGCGCTCGCCTCCCACCTCGGTGCCAAAGTGCTGACCCTCTCCAGTCCGGCGGTCGCCAACACCCTGCTGGAAACCGCCGAACAGCAGCAGGTCTCCCAGCTGCTGCTCGGCAAACCTCACAAGGCGCCGTGGCGCCGCTCGCTGGTGCAACACCTGCTCAAGCAGGCGCAGGGGCTCGAAATCACGTTGGTCGATACCGAGAAGCAGAAGCCAGAAGTGGGGATGCGCGTCCCGACCCCGAAAGATATTCACCACAGCCTGCTGGCGGTGACCATCATGGGGATCACCTCGGCCATCGCATGGGGACTATCCTACTGGCTGCCCCCCGCAGCGTTGCCGCTCATCTTCGTGCTGGGGGTACTGGCGACTGCCCTCACCACCAGTCTGGTGCCCGCCACGCTGGCAGCGGTGCTGGGCTTTATCGCCCACAATCTGCTCTTCACCGCCCCCTACTTCTCCCTGAGCGTCGCCAACCACAGCGACCTGCTCACCCTGTTTGTGCTGCTTATCGTCGGCATGACGGCAGGACGGCTCGCCTCCCGCCAGCGGCAACAGCTGATCGGTCTGCGCGAGACCCAGCAGTTGGGCAATGCCCTGCTCTCCCTCAGTCAGGGGTTAGCCACCGCCAGCAGCCCGGAGGAGGTGCTCAGACAAGGTGCCCAGGCCATTTCACTGGCGCTAGGCCAGCCGACCGTGGTGATCGACAAGGAGTTCAACGACAGGCTCGGCAACGAGAAGCACAGGCCCGGCCAGACCGACAAGGCGGCCATCGACTGGTGTCTGGCCCAGAAGCAGAGCGCCGGAGCCCACACCGCCACCCTCAATGCTGCCGAGGCCCAGTATCATCATCTCAGCGATGATCTGGTGATCGGCATAACGCTGGCCAATCCGCTCTCCTCCTCTGCCGAACATCAGCTGCAGGCGCTGCTCACCGACATTCGCGCCGCGCTGGCGCGGATCGACCTCAACGAGCGGCTGGCCGACAGCCAGTTGCAGGCGGAGACCGACCGGATGCGCGCCGCCCTGCTCTCCTCGGTCTCCCACGATTTGAAGACGCCGCTAGCCACCATCATGGGGGCAGGCAGCACCCTGCTGGAATATGGTGACCGGATCCCCGCCGAAGACCGTGACGAACTGCTCCACTCGGTGCAGGAGGAGGCGCGCCGCCTCCACAGCTATGTGCAGAATCTGCTGGATATGACCCGCATCGGCTCCCCCGACTTCCAGCTGAAACGGGACTGGGTCGATCTGGCGGATCTGGTGGAGAGCGCCCGCAAGCGGCTCGACTCCTCCTGGCGCCAGCACAAGCTGCTGGTCCATTTCGATCAGCATGTGCCCCAGCTCTATGTGCACGGCGCCCTGATCGAGCAGGTGCTGGTCAACATCCTCGACAACGCCTCCCGCTACTCGCCGGCAGGCACCCCCATCGAGTTCAAGGTGATGGTGGCCGAACCCGACCTCATCATCGACATCATCGATATCGGGGTCGGTATCGCCGAGTCGGATCGGGAGAAGATCTTCAACCTCTTCTACACCCAGCCGGTGGGCGATTGCGGCAGCCGTGGCACCGGGCTTGGCCTCGCCATTTCCCGCGCTATGATAGAGGCCCACGGCGGCAAGATTTGGGCCTTCTCCGGTCCCAATGGCAACGGCACCTGCATGCGCATCTCCCTGCCGCTCGCCCTCAATTCACCGGAGGTCTGATGGCTGACCGCCAGATCGGGTCACTCAGCCCCTCCCACCATTCGCCTCTGGAGGTTCGATGGCGCACATTCTGGTCATAGATGATGAAGCGGCGATCCGTCGCTTTCTGCGGATCAGCCTGATTGCCGAGGGGCATCAGGTGAGTGAGGCGGTGGGGGTCAATGAAGGGCTGGAGCAGTATCGCCACCTCAACCCCGATCTGGTGATCCTCGATCTCGGTCTGCCGGATGGCGATGGCATTCAGGTGTTGCAGGCCATTCGCGAACACCACCCCAATCCTGTGCTGGTGCTGTCGGCCCGTGATTCGGAGCAGGAGAAGGTGCGGCTGCTGGATGCCGGCGCCAACGACTACATGAGCAAGCCGTTCGGCATCGGCGAGATGATGGCACGCATTCGCGTGCTCTTGCGCCAGCGGGCTGGCGTCAGCAGTGGCGAACGGCGCCACTTCCCCCAATGCGGCCTGACGCTCGATATCAGCAGCCACAAGGTGACCATGAAGGAGGAGGAGATCCCACTCTCCCGCAAGGAGTTCGCCCTGCTGCAGGCGCTGGTGTGCCACCCCGGCAAGCTGGTGATGCAGACCCAGCTGCTCAACGACATCTGGGGGCCGAGCCACAAGGAGGACACTCACTACCTGCGCATCGTCATCGCCAGCCTGCGCAAAAAGCTGGGGGATAACCCCCAGCAACCGACGCTTATCGAAACCGAATCCGGTATCGGCTACCGCTTTATCGGCAACTGACGTTTCACGTGGAACGACGCCCGCTGCAAATCAGCGCCAGCAGACCGCAGCCACTCAGCAACAGGCCGAGATCCTGCAATCCGGCCGCCACCGCCAACCCCAGACTGAGCAGCAGGTAGTAGCCAAGCCCGAACAGGGCACCAGCGCTGCCTGCCACCTCGCGATAAGCCAGCAGCGCCTGACTCAGCACATTGGGGAGCGCCAGCCCAAAAGCGATGACTACACCCATCATGGGCAACAGGAACCAGAGGCTGGACTGACTCGCCCAGACCAGCAGCCCGGCGACCAGCACCAGAGCGCAAGCCAACCTGACCAGAGAGGACGGCAGCCACCCCCTCCCCAGCAGATGCTTGTTGAGCAGGCTGCCGAGCAGAGTCGCCAGCGCCAGCAAGATCCCCGAATAGCCAAACTCGCCGGTGCTCAATCCCAATCCGGCAAACAGGAAGGGGGCCAGACTGTAGTAGCCAAACAGCATAGTGTTGAACAGGGCGACCAGCATGGCACTGCGCCAGAGTCCGCCATCCTTCATCATCCGGCGCGCCAGCGGCCAGAGTTCGACTTGCCGGGTGGTGGCCGGACGGGTTTCCGGCAGCTGCCAGCAGGCAACCAGCAGCAAGCCTACCGCCAGTATCAGCAAACCACTGAACACCCCGAGATAGCCGAACCCGCTCGCCAGCTGACCACCACTGAGCAACCCCAACACCGGGCTCAGGGAGAGCGCTATACCCATCACCGAGAAGACCCGCGCCAGATCGCTGCCCTGATAGCTATCGCGCAGCATGGTCTGGGTCACCACAGATCCCACCGCAGCGCCAAAGGCCGAGATAACCCGGGCCAGCAGCAGGGTTTCAAACTGATTGGCCAGCAGCGCCAGCAGGGTGCCTACACCATAGGTGTAGCAGACCCGCCAGCATGGCGGGACGGCGCCCAATCAGATCGCAGAGCCGTCCCCAGCAGACCACGCCCACCGCAAACGCCAGAAAATAGACCGACAGGGTCTGGGATGCCTGCCCTTCGCTCACCTGAAACTGGCTGGCGATGTGGGTCAGGACCGGGCTGTAGATGGTCTCCACAATTTGGGGAAACATCATCAATCCCACCACCAGCCAGAGCGGTGGCAACTTGTTGTTCATGACAAACCTCCTTCACAAGAGGTCGCCAGTCTAGAGAGATGCCGATTGTCTGATTACAATAAGCAGGACTATAAACATCAAAAATCGGACATATGGCCTTTATTCTTCCCGATCACCCTTTTGACCCCGACCAGCTGACGGGCAGCGTGATTGGCATAGCCTCCGCCCTCGGCTGGCACGACTCGGGCCAGCATCAACATCAGCGTCATCAGCTGCTGTTCGCCCAATCCGGCTGCATGACCATGGAGCTGGAAGGTCGGGTCTGCCTGCTGCCGCCCACCCGCGCCGCCTGGCTGCCTGCAGGCACCGCACACAGGATCTTGATGCGCGGTGTCGTTGCCTACCGCTCACTCTACTTCCAGCCGCACCCCGAGTTGCCCAGCACGGTGGAAGTGCTGGCGGTCAATCCGCTGCTGCACGAACTGATCGAACGGATGGCGCTCTGGCCGTGGGACAAACCGCAAGAGCAGCAGCAACGGACGGTGGCAGTGTTTATGGAGGAGTTGGAGCAGGCACCGCGGGAGTCGTGGCAGTTGCCGCTGCCGACCGATCCCAGACTGGGCGACTGGCTACAGCAGTTGAAACGGGGAGATGCCCTGCCCGATCGGCTCAACCGGCTGGCCGAACGGGTGGGTGCCAGTGACAAGACCATTGGCCGCATCTTCATGCGGGAGACCGGCATGAGCTATCAGGCGTGGCGTCAGCAGTGGCGGCTGTTGCGCGCCATGGAGCTGCTGGCAGAAAGCGAGCCCATCAGCCGGATTGCCGCTGCGCTGGAGTTCTCCAGCGACAGCGCCTTCATCAGCTTCTTCAAACAACATACGGGACAGACCCCCCTGCGCTACCTCAACTCTCGGGGTGAGTCGCCACAGCCTGACTCGCCTCCACCACCAGGGTATCCAGCGCCAGCGGTTTGAGATTGTGCAACGCATCCTGCACCACGGCATGAGATGCCTGTTGCAACTCGCTCTGCACATCCTGCTCCAGCTGGGTACTCTCCAGCTCGGGCAGCGGGTTTTCGTTGGCCATCACGTTCAGGCTCAGGGCACTCACAATCAGGGTAGCGATCAGGCTTTTCATCTGGTTTGCTCCGGTATGGTTGAGATGACCAGATAGCTATTCCAATAGTTGTGCCAATCCTCACGCAATTCATAACATGATGATTTTGTTTAAATTAACTATATCTCGATACCAAATTGAGTCGCAAAACGCATCCCGCTCGGTCATTTTTAAACCAACAATTGGTGCTTTTAACCACGCTTGATTTTTGCACCATGTTCCACGTGGAACGTCCCATCTTTTTGATCGACACCCACTTTTAAACTGAGCTATGGTGCTACATCCCCGTAACTCAAATCTGGATCTGTCACTGAATGGAATTTTCCTTGTTCGGCGAGAAGTTCACTCGCCACGCCGGCATTACCCAACTCATGGATGACCTCAATCAGGGGCTGACCAATCCGGACGCCATCATGCTGGGTGGCGGCAATCCGGCCCCCATCCCCGCCATGCTGGAACGCTTTCAGGCCGAGGCCAAGAGCCTGCTCGACAACGGCGAGCTGGTCAAAGCGATGGCCAACTACGACGGCCCACAGGGC
This sequence comes from Aeromonas sp. 602658, assembly GCF_049173005.1. Lineage (NCBI taxonomy): Bacteria > Pseudomonadati > Pseudomonadota > Gammaproteobacteria > Aeromonadales > Aeromonadaceae > Aeromonas > Aeromonas sp. 602658. The sequence goes on from NZ_JAAKRF010000044.1 coordinate 6,211, forward strand.
AAAGACAGGTTCACCAAAGCGCTGGCAGCCCTGCTCAGCAAGGAGCTGGGATGGGATATCTCGGCTCGCAATATCGCCCTGACCAACGGCAGCCAGAATGCCTTCTTCTACCTGTTTAACCTGCTGGCCGGCGAATTTGCCGATGGCCGCAAGAAGAAGGTGCTGTTCCCGCTTGCCCCCGAATACATCGGCTATGCCGACTCGGCGCTGGCCGACGACTACTTCGTGGCCTACAAGCCCACCATCGAGAAGCTGCCCGATGGCCAGTTCAAATACCACGTGGATTTCGAGAGCCTGCAGGTAGGTGACGATATCGGGGTGATCTGCGTCTCCCGCCCGACCAACCCGACCGGCAACGTGCTGACCGACGAAGAGATCGAACACCTCGACCAGATCGCCCGCGACAAGGGAATCCCGCTGCTGATCGACAACGCCTACGGCGTTCCCTTCCCGGGCATCATCTTCAGCGAAGCCAAGCCGTTCTGGAACGCCAATACCATCCTCTGCATGAGCCTCTCCAAGCTGGGCTTGCCGGGCACCCGCTGCGGCATCGTCATCGCCGACGAGAAGATCATTCAGGCCATCACCAACCTGAGCGGCATCATCAATCTGGCGCCGGGCAGTCTGGGGCCCGCCATCACCATTCCGATGATCGAGAGCGGCGAGATTATCGCCCTCAGCGAACAAGTGGTGAAGCCCTTCTATCAGCAAAAGGCGGAGCTGGCGGTGCAGCTGCTGCGCGAAGCGATCCCCGACCCGCGCTTCCACATTCATAAACCGGAAGGGGCCCTCTTCCTCTGGCTCTGGTTTGAAGGCTTGCCGATCCACTGTCAGGAGCTTTATGAGCGACTGAAGGCGAAGAACCTGCTGATCGTGCCGGGTCACTACTTCTTCCCCGGCATCGATGACCCCGAGTGGCGTCACAGCCAGGAGTGCATTCGCCTCAACTACTCCCAGAGCGAGGAGCTGGTGCGTCGTGGCATCGCCATTCTGGCCGACGAGATCAACACCCTCTACGCTGGTTAATCCAATCCGGCGATACAAAAACAGAAAGGCCTGCAGATGCAGGCCTTTGTTGTTTATCGCGATCCGGTTTGCTTAGCCGGGCAGCGCCAGCTGCTCGGGTTTGCCGATGGGGATGGCGCGGGGCTTGAGCGCCTCCGGCAGTTCGCGAGCCAAGTCGATGGTCAACAGACCATGCTCCAGCTTGGCGCCCTGCACTTCCACGTGCTGGCTCAGCTTGAAGGCGAGCTCGAAGTCGCGCTCGGCAATCCCCTGATGGAGGAACTGACGCTCACCGGCCGCAGCCCCTTTGCGCCCCTTCACCTTGAGGGTGCCGTTTTCGGTCTCCAGCTCCAGCTCTTTGCGCTCGAAGCCAGCCACGGCGACCGTGATGCGATAGCCATCCTGATCGCGCTTTTCAATGTTGTACGGGGGGTAAGCGGCGGTCTTCTGCTCGAACAGACCTTCCAGCTCACGGGCCATCCGCTCGAAGCCGACGGCGTTGGAATAGAGATGAGAAAAATCGAGGTTACGCATAATCCTATCCTTCTAATAAGCAACAGGGTCAACTCTCCACAGGCCCGTCGTCGGCACCCGGGAAATTTTAAAATTTCAGTAAATTCAGGCTATCAGCCGTTGATCTCGATCTTGCGCGGCTTCATCGCCTCGGGCACTTCACGCACCAGCTCGATGTGCAGCAAGCCGTTTTTCAGGTCGGCCCCTTTCACCCGCACATAGTCGGCCAGCTGGAAGCGGCGCTCAAAACCACGCTCGGCGATCCCCTGATAGAGATAGTTGCGCTCGGTATCGGCCTGCTTGTTGCCTTTCACCGTCAACAGATTTTCCTGGAAGCTCAGCTCCAGCTCTTCTTGGGTAAAGCCCGCTACCGCCATGCTGATGCGGTAGTCGCTGTCACCCAACTGCTCGATGTTGTAGGGGGGATAACCGGCATTGCCATTGCTGGCCGCAGATTCGATGAGATTGGCCAGACGATCGAAACCGATGGCAGAACGATAGAGCGGAGAAAAGTCGATAGAACGCATAGTATTACCCTCTTGTGAGCGATAACTGATTGTTTGCCCTCCTGATGGACGGGCACCTGGTCGAAACCTCTGTCGAGCGTTCCGGCCTTGTTACCTATATAGGGGCTCACTTTTTCCTTTCAAGGGGATTTTTTCAAATTTTTTAAATGGCCGCGCCGACCTGTAGAACATCAACCTGTTGGCCCGATAGTGATGATAATCGACCCGTGGGCCACTGATGGCAACTCGCTCCGTCTCCCATAATTGGTTGCATATCCACCAGCCAACATGGAGCCATCCCATGAAGATTACCCAGGTTCGCAACGCCACCTTGCTGCTCGACTATGCCGGCACCCGCTTTCTGATCGACCCCATGCTCTCGGCCAAGGGGGCTTTCCCCGGCTTTGAGGGCACCGCCAACAGCCAGCTGCGCAATCCGCTGGTCGAGCTGCCGCTACCGATCGATGAGCTGGTCGATGTGGATGCCGTTATCGTCACCCACGACCATCCCGACCACTGGGATGATGCCGCCAGAGAGCTAATCCCCAAGCATCTGCCACTCTTGGTGCAACATCAGAAAGATGCCGATGCCATTCGTGCCAGTGGCTTTGAGGATGTGCGCCTGCTGAACGACCAGCCCGAGTTTGCCGGCATTCGCCTGCAACAGACCGGTGGCCAGCACGGCAGCGACCAGTTGATGGCGGTACTGGGCGAGCGCATGGGAGAAGTGTGCGGCGTGGTCTTCTCCCACCCCGATGAGCAGTGCCTCTATCTGGCCGGTGATACCATCTGGCATCCCCGGGTCGAGCAAGCCCTGCAACAGCATCAGCCCGAGGTCATCATCCTCAACTGTGGCGATGCACAGGTGCCCGGGCTCGGTTCCATCATCATGGGCAAGGAGGATGTCGCCGCCGTTTATCAGGCCGCACCGCAAGCCACGCTGATCGCCAGCCATATGGAGGCGGTCAACCACGCAGTGCTGTCACGCCAGGAGCTGCACGACTATCTGGCGGTACGGGGCATGATGGATCGGGTACGGGTGCCGCAAGATGGCGAGGCGATATCACTGTGATCCACAAAAGGGCCATGCCAGAGATGGCCCTTCGGCTTTCACTGCCGAACGCTTATGATGAGTGGTCTGCGCGCAGAGAGGAGCCAACACCATGACCACCCCGATCGTTGCCGTGGTGACCTTCGATCACTTCAGCCCTTTTCACTGCGCCGTCCCCTGTCTCATCTTCGGCGATATCCTGCCGGGCCAGCCACTGTTCGAGCTCAAGATCTGCTGCGGCGATGGCAACCCTCATTCACACTCGGCGCAAGGATTCACCATTCAGGCTCCCCATGGGCTGGAGGTGCTGGCCGAGGCGGAGATCATCGTCATCCCCTTCTGGCACGACCCGGCTGCACGGCCACCCGCAGCGCTGCTCGATGCCCTGATTGCCGCCAGAGCCAGAGGTGCCCGGCTGGTCGGGCTCTGTCTCGGCACCTATGTGCTCGCCTACGCCGGGCTGCTCAATGGACGCAAGGCATCGACCCACTGGGAGTACGAGCAGGATTTCTGCCACCGCTTTCCCTGCGTGCAGCTCGATACCAACGCCCTCTATGTGGATGACGAAGGGCTGGTCACCTCGGCAGGCACTGCCGCCGGGCTGGACTGCTGCCTCTATCTGGTACGCCAGTACCACGGCTCGGCCATCGCCAACAAGGTGGCGCGACGGCTGGTGATCCCGCCCCACCGGGAAGGGGGTCAGGCCCAGTTTATCGAGCAGCCGGTGCCCGCCTCCACCCGCGATGTCAGGATGAACCAGTTGCTCGATCACCTGCGTGCTCATCTGGCCGAGCCTCACACCCTGGACTCTCTGGCAGCCCACACCCTGATGAGTCGGCGCACCTTTACCCGCCGTTTTCATCAGGCAACCGGCCTCTCGGTGGGTGAATGGTTGCTGGCGGAGCGGCTCAGGCGCAGTCAGGAGTTGCTGGAAGTGAGCGGTCATTCCATCGATCGCATCGCCGAGCTGGTCGGCTTCAAGAGTGCCACCTCTCTGCGCAATCACTTTCGAGCCCGCTTTGCCATCTCCCCCAGCGAGTGGCGACGATCTTTTCGTGGCCAAAACTCCTGATACACAGACTCGATGTTTCACGTGGAACGTGCAAATTCTTCCGCCCAAAAACAAAAAGCCGCTCACAGGGAGCGGCTTTTTGCTGTCTGACAGCGTCGATTAGACGTCGAGGTTGGCTACGCGCAGGGCGTTGGTCTCGATAAAGTCACGACGGGGCTCAACGGCATCACCCATCAGGGTGGAGAAGAGCTGGTCGGCACCGACAGCATCGTCGATGGTGACGCGCAGCATGCGGCGGGCTTCCGGATCCATGGTGGTTTCCCACAGCTGGTCCGGGTTCATCTCGCCCAACCCTTTATAGCGCTGGATGTAGATGCCGCGCTTGCCTTCGCCCATCAGCCACTCGACGGCTTCCACGAAGTTGGCAACCGGCTTCACCTTCTCGCCACGCTTGATGAAACCACCTTCCTCGATCAGGTTGGCGATCTCCTTGCCCAGCGAGACCAGTTGACGGTACTCACCGGATTGCAGGAAGTCGTAGCTGAGCGGATATTCGCGGTCGACACCGTGCTGACGTACCACGGCGTGCGGCACGTACAGGCTGCGCTCTTCGTCACGACGAACCTGGATCTGGTACTGGATACCGTGGTTGCTCTCGTTGAGCACGGCTTCCATACCCTGACACCAGGCCAGCAGATCGCTCTCGCTGTTCAGCAGCGCTTCGTTCAACTCCGGCTGATAGATCAGTTGGGTCAGCACGGCTTCCGGCGCACGACGAGACATGCGGGTGATCAGGTGAGTCACCGAGCGGTGCTGGTTGACCAGACGCTCCAGTGCCTCGCCACCAATGGCCGGGGCAGACTCGTTGACGTGCAGGGTCGCACCATCCAGCGCCATGGCGGTCTGGTACTGCAGCAGCGCATCTTCGTCTTTCAGATACTGCTCCTGCTTGCCCTTCTTCACCTTGTAGAGCGGCGGCTGGGCGATATAGACGTAGCCACGCTCGATGATTTCCGGCATCTGACGATAGAAGAAGGTCAGCAGCAGAGTACGGATGTGCGCACCATCGACGTCCGCATCGGTCATGATGATGATGTTGTGATAACGCAGCTTGTCCGGGTTGTACTCGTCGCGACCGATACCGCAACCCAGTGCGGTGATCAGGGTGCCCACCTCTTGCGAGGAGATCATCTTGTCGAAACGGGCCTTCTCTACGTTCAAAATCTTGCCCTTGAGCGGCAGGATGGCCTGGTTCTTCCGGTTGCGACCCTGCTTGGCGGAACCGCCAGCAGAGTCCCCTTCCACTATGTAGAGTTCGGAGAGAGCCGGGTCTTTTTCCTGACAGTCAGCCAGCTTGCCGGGCAGACCGGCGATATCCAGCGCGCCTTTGCGGCGGGTCAGTTCGCGGGCCTTGCGGGCCGCTTCACGGGCACGGGCCGCATCGATGATCTTGTTGACCACGATCTTGGCATCGCCCGGGTTTTCCAGCAGGAAGTCGGCCAGCTTCTCACCCATCGCCTGTTCAACGGCGGTCTTCACTTCGGAAGAGACCAGCTTGTCTTTGGTCTGGGAGGAGAACTTGGGATCCGGCACCTTGACGGAGATAACGGCAATCAGACCTTCACGCACGTCGTCGCCACTGGCGGCAGACTTGGCCTTCTTGCTGTAGTCCTCTTTGTCCATATAGGAGTTCAGAGTACGGGTCAGCGCGGTACGGAAACCAACGAGGTGAGTACCACCATCCCGCTGCGGGATGTTGTTGGTGAAGCAGTAGACCCCTTCCTGATAGGCGTCGTTCCACTGCATCGCCACTTCCACGCCGATACCATCCTGCTCGGTGGTGAAATGGAACACCTTCGGGTGGATCGGGGTCTTGTTCTGGTTCAGGTATTCAACGAACGCCTTGATGCCACCCTCGTAGCAGAAATGCGCCTCGCGGCCATCACGCTCGTCTTGCAGACGGATGGAGACACCGGAGTTGAGGAAGGAGAGCTCGCGCAGGCGCTTGGCCAGGATCTCGTAATGGAACAGGGTATCGCTGAAAATGGCAGGGCTCGGCCAGAAGCGAACTTCGGTACCGGTGCCGGTGCTGTCGCCAATCTGCTTGAGCGGCGCTTGCGGCTCACCCAGATGATAGGTCTGCTCGTAGACGTGGCCGTTACGACGAATGGTCAGCAACAGCTTATCAGAGAGGGCGTTAACTACCGAGACACCCACGCCATGCAGGCCGCCGGATACCTTGTAGGAGTTGTCATCAAACTTACCGCCAGCGTGCAGCACGGTCATGATGACCTCTGCGGCGGAGCGGCCCTCCTCCTCGTGCATGTCTACCGGGATACCCCGGCCATTGTCACGCACAGAGACAGAACCGTCGGAATGGATCTTGACCAGAATATCGGAGCAGTAGCCAGCGAGCGCCTCGTCAATGGAGTTATCAACGACCTCGAACACCATGTGGTGCAGACCCGAGCCATCATCCGTATCGCCGATATACATCCCCGGGCGCTTGCGGACCGCATCCAGGCCCTTCAGCACCTTGATATTCGAGGAGTCGTAAGTATTTTCACTCATAGCTTACTCTCTGCCTTCTCTAACGTTTCGGAGATTTTACCCTGTTCCACGTGGAACAACTTACAGTCATTCGCATCCATCATGTCTGCGAGCTGACCGGTGTCGATGGCGGTGATAAACACCTGGGACGCACACTGCTTCAGCCTTGCGGCCAGCAAGCGGCGCTTGTCGACATCCAGTTCAGAGGCAAAATCGTCAATTAAAAAAATACAGCCACGGCTGCTATGTTGATTCAAATAGAGCCCTTGGGCCAGTCGCATGGCGCAGACCAGCAACTTCAGCTGACCCCGGGACAAAATATCCTGAGCAGGCACCCCGTTCGCCTTGAGGCGAACATCGGCTTTCTGCGGACCGACACCGGTATAGCCCAGCGCCCGATCCCGCTCAAACCCCGCCTCCAGCAGATCGCCGAGGGGAGTATCTTTCTCCCAGCCCCGGTAAAAGCCGAGACTGATATCGAATTCCGGCAGAAAATCCGCCGTCATCTCCTTGATCAGGGGCGTAATGGCCTGACAATAACTGGCGCGAAACTCGGCCAGCTCACCACCCAGCCGTACCAACTCCTGATCCCAGAACGCCAGCTGGCGGTATTGGGTGCTCTGGCGCAACAGCGCATTGCGCTGTTTCAGCAGCCGCCGCACTCGTCCCCACAGGGCAAAGAAGGTCGGCTCCTGATGGAAGACACCCCAATCGAGCCAGGCGCGGCGAGCCTGAGGCCCGCCCGTCAGCAGGTTGAAACCATCGGGATGGATCAACTGCACCGGCAACAGCTCCGCCAAATCGGCAAGCCGCTGGGCCTGTGCCCCGGCAATCTTGAGCTGGGTCTCGCCACTCTTGTCTTTGGCAAGACCGATCGGTACCTGACGCCCCTCCAGCTCGCACTGGGCAAACAGGGTAAAGGCCCTCTCCCCCTGGCGGATGACCCGCCCGGTCAAATGAGTGCGAAAGGAGCGCCCCAGACCAAGGTAGTGAATGGCTTCCAGCACACTGGTCTTGCCGCTGCCATTGCACCCGACCAGAATGTTGAGGCCGGGCGACAGCTTGAGACTGGCTTGCTGGATATTGCGAAAGTCGCTGAGCTGGAGTTTGACCAGGGACACGACTAGATCCGCATCGGCATCACCACGTACTGAGCATCCTGATGTTCAAAATCCTCAATAATGGCACTGCTGATGGAATCGCTCAGGCTAATCCGAATTTGGTCACATTTTAACGTATTCAGCACGTCGAGCACATAAGAGACGTTAAAGCCGATCTCCATCTCGCCAGCGGCATATTGTACGTCAAGCAGCTCTTCGGCTTCTTCCTGTTCCGGGTTGTTGGCGGTGATGCGCAGCAGGTTTTCCTGCAGATTGAGACGCACCCCACGGAATTTCTCGTTGGAGAGGATGGCGGCGCGGGCAAACGCCTGACGCAGATCCTCACGGCCGGCGATGAGCGCCTTGTCGCTGTTGCGCGGAATGACGCGGCGCCAGTCCGGGAAGCGACCATCCACCAGCTTGGAGGTGAAGATGAAGCCGTCGAGGGCTGCACGCAGGTTGCTGCGACCGATCTGCAGACGTACCGGCTTGTCTTCCGCTTCCAGCAGACGCACCAGCTCCAGTACCCCTTTGCGCGGCAGGATAACCTGATGATCGGGCAGCGATTCCCCGACCACCTCGCGGCGGCAGGTAGCCAGACGGTGACCATCGGTCGCCACGGTGCGCAGACCGTGACCTTCGCTCTCGAACAGCATACCGTTCAGGTAGTAACGAACATCCTGGCTGGCCATGGAGAACTGGGTCGCATCGATCAGCTTCTTCAGCTCCAGCTGGCTGATATCGAACTCGAGCACGGATTCCCAATCCTCGATGTTCGGATACTCGGTCGCCGGCAGGGTCGATAGGTTGAAGCGGGAACGACCGGACCGGATGATCAGGCGCTCGCCTTCGGTATTGAGACGGATCTCGGCGCCTTCCGGCAGACCACGGCAGATATCCAGCAGCTTGCGCGCCGGTACTGTGGTGCGGCCATCTTCGCTGGCCCCATTCAGATAGACCTGACCGATCATCTCTACTTCGAGATCGGTACCGGTCAGTGACAGCAGACCGTTGCTGACATCAAGCAGCACGTTGCCGAGGATCGGCAGGGTCGGTCGGCCGCCGAGGGCGCCGGACACCAGTTGCAGAGGACGTAACAGGGCCTCACGGCTAATTTCGAGCTGCATCTGTGCTCTCCGTTGTGATTAGGAGGAAAAGATTCGGATCAGGTTGGAATATTCGCGCTGCATCTGTCCACTCGATTCCGTTATCAGGAAGAAAGGGTACGGATCAGGTTGGAATAGTCCTCCTTGATGTCGTGACTCTCCTCCTTCAGCTGCTCGATCTTGCGGCAGGCATGAAGAACGGTAGTGTGGTCACGGCCACCAAAGGCATCACCTATCTCCGGCAAACTGTGGTTGGTCAGCTCCTTGGCCAGAGCCATCGCCAGCTGGCGCGGACGGGCAACAGAGCGGGAACGACGCTTGGAGAGCAGATCCGCCAGCTTGATCTTGTAGTACTCCGCCACCGTCTTCTGGATGTTGTCGATGGTGACCAGCTTCTCCTGCAGTGCCAACAGGTCGCGCAGCGCTTCGCGCACGAAATCAATATTGATGGCACGGCCGGTGAAGTTGGCGTTGGCGATCACCCGGTTGAGGGCGCCTTCCAGTTCACGGACGTTGGATCGCAGACGTTTGGCAATGAAGAAGGCCACTTCGTCCGGCAGATGGATCTGGTTCTCGTCTGCCTTGCGCATCAGGATCGCGACACGGGTCTCCAGCTCCGGCGGTTCGATCGCCACGGTCAGGCCCCAGCCGAAGCGGGACTTGAGGCGATCCTCGACACCGTTGATCTCCTTCGGATAGCGATCCGAGGTCAGGATGATCTGCTGGTTACCTTCCAGCAAGGCATTGAAGGTATGGAAGAACTCCTCCTGGGAGCGCTCCTTGTTGGCGAAGAACTGGATGTCATCGATGAGCAGGGCATCGACGCTGCGGTAGTAACGCTTGAACTCTTCAATGGCGTTGTTTTGCAGCGCTTTCACCATGTCCTGAACAAACCGCTCGGAGTGCATATAGATGACTTTGGCATCTTTTTTACTCTCCTTGATGGCATTGCCAACGGCGTGCAGCAGGTGGGTTTTACCCAGGCCAGTGCCGCCATAGAGGAACAGCGGGTTGTAAGCACCACCCGGATTGTCCGCTACCTGACGGGCAGCCGCACGCGCCAACTGGTTGGACTTACCCTCGACGAAATTCTCGAAGGTATAGTTCACGTTGGTGTTGCTCTTGTGGTTCGGCTCGGGCTTGGCTTCAGCCTTGCTTTCCCAGCTCTTCTGCAAGTTATTCACAGGCGCGGCACCCTGTACCGGCGCTCTGGCGACAGCAACAGGATGAGGACGATTGCCTATATCAAAACGCAGGGCGGGGCCGTCGACCCCGCAGAGTTCGTTGATGATGCCGTTAACCCGGATGAGATACTTGTCTCGTACCCAGTCCAGAACAAAGCGATTCGGTGCATACAGGGTCAGAGTATTGTCACTCAACTCCGCTTGAAGCGGCCGGATCCACATGCTGAATTCTGCCGAGGGCAACTCATCTTGCAGCCGGTTAAGGCACTGCTGCCATAGCGAAGCAGTCACTCTAAACTCCTGTCGATTGATTAACTAAAGACCGGCTATTCTACGTTTTTAGCCGCCGGATCTCCAGCCATCGCCCGGTGGATCCAGCAAATAAGATCCTTGACTTTCAAGGATCCAGCGCCTCCGGATCATCTTTCATCCCCAAAGTTACCCACAGCTTGATCCACCGTCCGGATTGGTCGATCCCGTGCTTCTCTCCTGTTATTTCATATAACCAAATGTCATTTATTTTTTAAATTTTATTCCAATAACATCAGGGCCAAACCAGTTATTACAACTACAAATACAAGACATCGAGAGAGAGAAACACCATGAAAACATCCATCAAACTGATTTCCGGCGCAGCCATCCTGCTCACCACCCTGTCCGGTCAGGCCATCGCCCAGGAGACCATCAAGGTCGGCATGTCTGGCAAATATTTCCCGTTCACCTTCGTCAAGCAGGACAAGCTGCAAGGGTTTGAAGTGGATATGTGGAACCAGATCGGCGAGCGCACCGGCTACAAGGTCGAATTCGTGACCGCCAGCTTCTCCGGCCTGTTCGGCATGCTGGAAACCGGCCGCATCGACACCATCTCCAACCAGATCACCATCACCGACGAGCGCAAGGCGAAGTACGACTTCTCCCAACCTTACGTCTATGACGGCGCCCAGATCGTGGTCCGCAAGGGCAATAGCACCATCCACGGCATCAAGGATCTGGAAGGCAAGAGCGTTGCCGTGAACCTGGGTTCCAACTTCGAAGAGCTGCTGCGCAAGAACGACCCGAACAAGAAGATCGATATCCGCACCTATGACTCCGCCTTCGAGCAGGATGTCGCCCTGGGTCGCATCGATGCCTTCGTGATGGACCGCGTCTCCACCGCCCAGCTGATCAAGGAGTCCAAGCTGCCGCTGCAACAGGCTGGCGCACCGTTCGAGACTATCGAGAACGCCCTGCCCTTCCTGAAGACCCCGGAGAAACAGGCTCTGCTGAAGAAGGTCGACGAGGCCCTGACCGCCATGCGCAAGGATGGCTCCCTGCGTCAGATCTCCGAGAAATGGTTCGCTTCCGACATCACCGACAGATAAATGATGGAATTTGACCTCGAATACACGCTGGGGCTGTTTCCCATCCTGCTCAAATATCTGGGCACCACGATGGAGATGGCCCTGTGGGGATTCGTGCTGGCACTCGTACTCTCGCTGGCCCTGGCGATAGTACGGGTGTTTCGCGTCCCCGCGATTCACTGGCTGGCGATGCTCTATATCTCGTTCTTTCGGGGTACACCGCTACTCGTTCAGCTGTTTCTGCTCTACTACGGACTGCCGCAACTGTTCCCGATCTTCGTGGGGATGGATGCCTTTACCGCCGCCATCGTCGGTCTGACCCTGCACTTCGCCGCCTACATGGCCGAGTCGATCCGCGCAGCCATCCTCGGCATTCACAAAAGCCAGATGGAAGCGGCGCTCAGTATCGGCATGAGCCGTTATCAGGCGATGCAGCGGATCATCCTGCCGCAGGCGGCCCGTATCGCCACCCCGTCGCTGATGAACTACTTCATCGACATGATCAAGAGCACCTCGCTGGCTTTCACTCTGGGAGTGGCCGAGATCATGGGCAAGGCGCAGATGGAAGCCTCCTCCTCCTTCAAGTTCTTCGAGAGCTTTATGGCGGTGGCGCTGATCTACTGGGTGGTGGTGATCTTCTTTACCCGCTTGCAGCATCTGCTGGAAGTCCGTCTCAACCGTGCCTATTAAAGGAGGGCTCTCATGATCAAGCTAACCGGCCTCTCCAAGGCATATCACGGCAATCAGGTGCTCAACGGTATCGATCTGGAGGTCAAAAAGGGGGAAATTGTCGTCATCATCGGCCCCTCCGGCACCGGCAAGTCGACCCTGTTGCGCTGCCTGAACCTGCTGGAGACCCCGGATGCGGGCACCCTTGCCATCGACGATCTCGAGCTGAATCTGGCCAAGGCCAGCGAACAGCAGGCGATCGAGCTGCGCAAGCGGGCCTCCTTCGTGTTCCAGAACTACGCCCTGTTTGCCAACAAGACGGCGCTCGACAACATCGCCGAAGGGCTGATCACCGTCTGGAAGCAGCCAAAAGCGGAGGCCCGCGCCACAGCGCTCGGCATCCTCAAGGACATTGGCCTCGCCGACAAGCAGGATGCCTATCCGGCCTCCCTCTCCGGCGGCCAGCAGCAGCGGGTCGGCATTGGCCGCGCCATGGCGGCACACTCCAAGGTGATCCTGTTTGACGAGCCCACCTCGGCCCTCGATCCCGAGTGGGTCGACGAGGTTTTGGGACTGATGAAAGAGTTGGCCCGCCAGCACCAGACCATGGTGGTGGTGACTCATGAGATTGAATTTGCTCGTGATGTTGCCGATCGGGTGATCTTCATGGAAGGAGGACGGATCGTCGAGCAGGGCCCGCCGGATCAGATATTGGTCGATCCCAAGGATCCCCGTACCCGGGAGTTCTTGCGGAAAGTCCTTAAATAGCTCTCTCTTTGGCGGCCTGGCCGCCTTTTTTATTGAGGGATCCCTTGTTTAACCCCGGGTTGCCAGTATAATCCGGAGCCCTTGATCCTCTGGATCCTCACGCTCGGCAGTGGCCTTTTCAAGACCACGGCAGGATGAGAGGGAACGGCGGATTGACTAAAAGCCGAACTCTGTTTAGAATTCGGCCTCTTTTGCTAGTCGTCACACGCTATAGCTGGCGCGTCGGCTAAGTGTGACAATCAAAACTGTACAGAAATACGGAATCGAATCATGAAACGTACTTTTCAACCGTCCAACCTGAAGCGCAAGCGCTCTCACGGTTTCCGCGCCCGCATGGCAACTGCCAACGGTCGTAAAGTTCTGGCCGCTCGTCGTGCCAAGGGTCGTGCCCGCCTGGTAGTCTAATGCCTACCCAGCACACCTTCTCTCGGGAGTTACGTCTGTTAACTCCCGAACACTTCAAACGCGTTTTCGCCGAGCCTGTCCGGGCCGCCTCTCCGCAGATAACCCTTCTCGCTTCTCCCAATTCGCTCGAACACCCTCGTCTTGGTCTCGCTGTGCCCAAAAAAGCACTCAAGCGTGCCGTTTGGCGTAATCGTGTCAAACGGGTGGTTCGGGAAAGTTTCCGCCTCAAACAACATCAGCTGCCCGCTATCGACATCGTGGTGATCGCCAAGGCCGGTGTGAAAGAGATGGATAACGAGGAACTGTTCAAGTTACTGGAAAAGCTATGGCGCACCCTGTCACGCCGTTGCAATGGGTAGCTATCAAACTGATACGCCTGTATCAGCTAATCATTAGCCCTCTGCTCGGGCCGCGCTGCCGTTTTACCCCAACTTGTTCCCAATTTGCGATAGAAGCCATCCGACTTCACGGTTTCATAAAAGGCGTTTGGTTAGCCAGCAAACGTCTATTAAAATGCCATCCCTTATCCGAGGGTGGTTATGACCCGGTTCCGCAACCAAAGCGAAGAAACTGAAAACTATGGAATCACAACGCAATCTACTCCTGATCGGTTTGCTGTTCGTGAGCTTTCTGCTCTGGCAACAGTGGGAGTCCGACAAGGCTCCGAAGCCGGCCCCGACTACCGTGGCCCAAACCGAACATTTCGTACCTGAAGCCGGTCAGACCGGTGATATTCCTCAGGTTTCCGAGCAAGCCAATGCGACTGCCGCACGCAAGCTGATCACCGTCTCCTCTGACGTGCTCAAGCTGACCCTGGATACCCAGGGTGGCGACATCGTGTCTGCCGAACTGCTGTCTCACAAACTGGAAGAGGGCAAGGACCAACCGTTCGTGCTGCTGACCAGCAAGCCTGAGCACCTCTATATCGCCCAGAGCGGTCTGGTGGGTCGCAATGGTCCGGACAGTCAGGCCGAAGGTCGTCCTACCTATGAAGCCGCCCAGACCAGCTATCAGCTGGCCGATGGTCAGGATCAAGTCGTCGTTCCGATGACCTGGACCGACAGCAAGGGCGTGGTCTTCACCAAGGAGTTCATCCTCAAGCGTGGCGACTATGCCGTTGGCGTTGATTACAAGATCGACAACAAATCTGCCGAGCCGGTTCAGGTGCAGTTCTATGGTCAGCTGAAGCAGACCGTAGCAACGCCGAAGGATCAGGAAGGTCATGCCATGGTAGCCAGCGCTTACCGTGGTGGTGCCTTCTCCACTGAAGATACCCGCTACAAGAAGTACACCTTCGACGAGATGAAGGATGCCGACCTGAACAAGACCACCAAGGGTGGTTGGGTCGCCATGCTGCAACACTACTTCGTCTCTGCCTGGGCTCCGAATGCCGACGATACCAACAGCTTCTACAGCCGCGTGATCCCGGGTAAAGGCCAGGCCATCATCGGTTACAAGGCGCCGATGGTTGACGTGGCTGCCGGTCAACAGGCCGAAGTGACCAGCAAACTGTGGGTTGGCCCCAAGCTGCAAGACCAGATGGCCAAGGTGGCTAACCACCTCGACCTGACCGTCGACTACGGCTGGCTGTGGTTCATCGCCCAACCGCTGCACTGGCTGCTGACCGTGTTCCACGGTTTCGTCCAGAACTGGGGTCTGGCCATCATCATGCTGACCCTGCTGGTGCGCGGCATCATGTTCCCGCTGACCAAGGCCCAGTACACCTCCATGGCCAAGATGCGCATGCTGCAACCCAAGATTGCGGCCCTGCGCGAGCGCTTCGGCGATGACCGCCAGAAGATGTCTCAGGGCATGATGGAGCTGTACAAGAAGGAGAAGGTCAACCCGCTGGGTGGCTGCCTGCCGATCCTGGTTCAGATGCCGATCTTCATCGCCCTCTACTGGGCACTGATGGAGTCTGTTGAACTGCGTCACGCGCCGTTTGCCCTGTGGATCACTGACCTGTCAGTGAAGGACCCCTTCTTCGTGCTGCCAATCCTCATGGGTGCCTCCATGTGGTATCTGCAGAAGATGAGCCCGACCACCGTAACCGACCCGATGCAGCAGAAAGTGATGCAGTTCATGCCGATCATCTTCACTTTCATGTTCCTCTGGTTCCCGGCTGGCCTGACTCTCTACTGGCTGGTGAGCAACGTCATCTCCATCATCCAGCAGACCATCATCTATCGTCAGCTGGAGAAGAAAGGACTGCATTCACGCAGCTAATCTTCCCGTGATGACAAAAGAGGCGGCCTTCGGGCCGCCTTTTTTATTACAATGTCTCCCACTACGTTTTCCTATCAGCGAACAAACGAGCCAAGCAAGATGACAACAGATACGATCGTGGCCCAGGCCACCGCGCCAGGCCGTGGTGGCGTCGGCATAGTCCGGGTCTCCGGCCCCGCCGCCGAACAGGTCGCCGGGATAGTGCTCGGCAAGCTCCCGCGGGTGCGCTACGCCGAATATCTGCCGTTCAAGGATGAGCAAGGCCAGGTACTGGATCAGGGCATCGCCCTGCTGTTCAAAGCCCCCAACAGCTTCACCGGCGAGGATGTGCTGGAGCTGCAGGGCCACGGCGGCCCCGTCATCATGGACATGCTGATCCGCCGCATTCTGAAAATCGATGGCATCCGCCCTGCCCGCCCCGGCGAGTTCAGCGAGCGCGCCTTCATCAACGACAAGCTGGATCTGGCCCAGGCCGAAGCCATCGCTGACCTTATTGAAGCCTCCAGCGAACAGGCCGCCCGCAGCGCCATGCACTCCCTGCAGGGGCAGTTCTCCAGCAAAATCCAGCAACTGGTGGAGAGCCTGATCCGGCTGCGCATCTATGTGGAAGCGGCCATCGACTTCCCGGACGAGGAGATCGACTTCCTCTCCGATGGCAAGGTGGCGGGCGACCTCTATAGCATCATGTCCGAGCTGGACGATGTCCGCGGGGAAGCCAAACAGGGCGCTCTGCTGCGGGAAGGGATGAAGGTGGTGATCGCCGGTCGTCCCAACGCCGGCAAATCGAGCCTGCTCAACGCTCTGGCGGGCCGTGAGTCGGCCATCGTCACCGAGATCGCTGGCACCACCCGCGATGTGCTGCGCGAACACATCCATCTCGATGGCATGCCGCTGCACATCATCGACACCGCCGGTCTGCGCGACACTCAGGACAAGGTGGAGCAGATCGGTATCGAACGCGCCTGGGCCGAGATTGAACAGGCCGATCGGGTGCTGTTTATGGTGGATGGCACCACCACAGATGCGGTTGACCCGCGGGAGATCTGGCCGGAATTTGTTGATCGGTTGCCAAAAAACATCGGCCTCACCGTCATTCGCAACAAGGCAGACCTGACCGGCGAGGATCTGGCACCGAGCCAGGAGCAGGGCCACGCCGTCTACCGCATCTCCGCCAAAACCGAACTGGGGCTGCCCGCCCTGCGCGAACACCTGAAAGCCTGCATGGGCTTCCAGGGCAACACCGAGGGGGGCTTTATGGCCCGCCGCCGCCATCTGGATGCACTGGAGCGCGCCGCCGAGCGCCTGCTGGTGGCCAAGGAGCAGCTAGAAGTGTTCGTGGCCGGCGAGCTGGTGGCCGAAGAGTTGCGCCTGGCGCAGGAGTCCCTCTCCGAGATCACCGGCGAATTCAGCTCCGACGATCTGCTGGGCCGCATCTTCTCCAGCTTCTGCATCGGCAAGTAAGCCGGTTCGGCAGACAACAAAAAGCCCGGGTTCGTCCCGGGCTTTTTATTGTGCGTTTTTTGTCCGCAAACCTAGAGGCGGCGCAGGCACCACATGAAGTAAGCGCCCCCTAATAGGGTGGAGACCAGCCCGACCGGCACCTCCTGCGGGAAGAGGATCTGCTGGCCGACCCAGTCCGCCGATACCATCAACAGGGCGCCGGAAGCGGCGGCCCCAAGCAGGTGCCAGCGAGCCCGCACCAGCCCCATCAGCTTGGCCATATGCGGTGCCAACAGACCGACGAACGAGAGCGGCCCGACCACCAGGGTGGCGCTGGCGGTGAGCACGGCCACCAGCAGCAAGATGGCGAGCTGGGCACGGTTGAGGCGAATGCCGAGTGCGGTGGCTACCGCCGCCCCCATCGGCAGCAGATCGAGCCAACGGCTCACCAGCAGGCAGGCGGCCAGCATCAACAGCGCCAGCCCCACCAGCCCATAGGCCACCGGCAGGGTGACGTAATAGGTGGAGCCGGACATCCAGGAGAGCAGTTGCTGCACCCGCATGTCACCGTTGGCCAGCGCAATGGCCTGCAGCGGCTCAAACAGTGCCGTGATGGCGATGCCGGAGAGCAGGATCCGTTCCGGCTGGAAGCCGTGCTTGCGATTGACCAGCACCAGCAGCAACAGGCAGCCGAAGGCACCGAGAAGGCCACCCAGCAGCATTATGGGCAACGGCAAAGCTGGCTGCAGTAAGGCTGTCGCTATCACCCCCATAAAGGTGCCGCCGCTCACCCCCAGCAGCTCCGGGCTCGCCATAGAATTGTTGCTGACCCGCTGCAACAGGGTGCCCGCCAGCGCCAGCAGCACACCAGCCGCCCCCGCCGCCAGAGTGCGCGGCAACCGCCACTCCAGTTGGGCCTGCCAGCGCAGCCAGCTTGGCCAGCTCCAGCCCGTCATCCCCTGTCCAACCAGCAGGGAGGCGACCATGGCCAGCATCAGCCCGACCAGCAACAGGCCGACAAGGCGAGCCGGTGCCGGATGGCGGGCCACCGGCAGAGCGGCGTTTGCCTTCGGCGTACCCGACTTGATGCCAAGGCGCGGGATCAGCCAGAGCAGCAGTGGCGCCCCCAGCATGGCGGTCATTGCGCCGGTGGGGATCAATACCGGCCAGAAGCGGCTCAGACTCTGCAGCAGCAGATCGGTCGCCGCCAGCAGCAGGGCGCCGAGGATCGGAGCCCACAGCAGTCGCTGGCCGAGCTGGCGGATCCCGAGCAGCCGCACCATGGCGGGGGCGGCCAGCCCGATAAAGCCGATCAGCCCCACCACGCTCACCACGCAAGCGGTGACAAACACCGCCAGCCCCAGTCCGGCAAAACGCAGATGCTGCAGGGATACCCCCAGACTGCGGGCGCTGGCATCATCCAGCTCCAGCACCGCCAGCGGGCGTACCAGTACCGAAGCCAGCGCAGCAGCTGCCAGCAGGCGGGGCAATAGGTAACTCACCCCGCTCCAGCTGTTCTGCACTAGCGAGCCACTGCCCCACACCAGCAAGCCTTTCAGCTCCTCCTGAAAGAACAGCAAGAGCCCCATGCTGATGGCCGCCAGATAGAGGTTGATCACCAGCCCGGCAAAGACGATGACCACCGGATTGAGCTGGCGACGCCAGGCCAGGGCAAACACCAGTGCCATCGCAAGGCTACCGCCGGCCATGGCGATCCACTCCCGCCCCAGCAGCAGCCAGGAGGGGGCAAACAGGGTCACCATCATCAACGCCAGTTGGGCACCGGAGGCCACCCCCAAGGTGGTCGGTGACGCGAGCGGGTTGCGCAGCACCTGCTGCATCAGGGTGCCTGCCAGCCCGAGCGCCGCCCCGGCCAGCAGGGTGACAACCAGGCGGGGTAGCCAGCTGAAATGCACCACCGCTTGGCTGACGTCATTCAGATTGGGGGCGAACAGGCTCTGCCACCAGAGCGCACCGGGCAGCTGGCGAGCCAGCTCCCAATACGCGAGCAAGAGGGTCAACCCCAGCAGGATCGAGACCGGCCGCAGCAGCGGCGATGTGAGCAGTCGCTTCATCGGCTAGCCTCCATACGCTCGACATCTTGCAGCAATGCATCGCTGAGCAGACCGGCGAAACGGCGGGCGGCCAATACGCCGCCAAAACTCCAGACCGCAGGCAGATGCAGCACGGGCGCCTGCCGTACCAGCGGCAGATGCTGCCACAGCCCAGGCTCCTGCAGCCGTTCGCTCACTCCGACCGGGATGGGATCGACCACCACCAGCCGCGCGGTTGGCAAGGTCATAAACTGCTCGATGCTGACCACCGAGAAACCCCAGTCATTGGTCTGCTCCTGCCAGCCATTACGCAGCCCGAGCCGCGTCATCACCGCATCGAACAGGCTGTGGCGACCAAACACCCGCACATGGCGCTCATCGATAAACTGCACCACCAGCAGGGGCGGCAGATCCGCAGGCAATCTGGCCTGCATGCTGGCGAGATCACGATCCAGCCCGGCCAGCAGCCGTTCGCCCTCGGCGGTTTTGCCCACCATGCGGGCGAGGGTCAGGGTCACCTCGTGCAGTCTCTGCCACAGATCGGTTTGCCCATCATAGAGGGCGATGGTGCTCACCGGCGCGATGCGGGAAAGAGTTGGCGCCAGCGGGGCCGCCAGCGGCGAGATGAGGATGCGATCGGGTTTGAGCTCCGCCAGCAGCTCACGGTTGGGCTGGGTGCGCAGGCCGATATCCACCACTCCGGCAGGTAGCCGTGGCTCGCCGACCCATGCCTGATAGGGGCCTGCATCCCCAACGGCCAGCGGCGTCACCCCGAGCGCCAGCAGGGTCTCGGCTATGGTCCAGTCGACGGTGGCGATACGGGGTAGCGGCGCAGAGGCGATCGGGGATGTGTCGGCCTGCGCCGCTAGTGGCAGCAGCAGGCTGATAAGGCAGGGTGCCATCTTCTTCAATAAACGGTTCAAGAGAGCCCCCGGTCAGACGATGGCGATGGGATGAGCATGAGCCGGATGGCGAATGACCTCCATCGGGATGCCATAGATGGCGTTCAGGGTCTCGCTGGTCATGATCCCCTCCGGTTCGCCGTGGGTGAGCAGGCGGCCGGAGTGGAGCGCCACCAACCGATCACAGAAGCGGGAGGCCATATTGATGTCGTGAATGACGATGATGACCCCAAGGTTTAGCTGACGGCTCAACTGCTTGACCAGCGTCAGCACCTCCACCTGATGGGCCACATCCAGCGCGGCCAGCGGCTCGTCCAGCAGGATGAAGCGGCTCTCCTGCGCCAGCAGCATCGCCAGCCAGACCCTGCCCCGCTCGCCGCCGGAGAGGGTATCCACCAGCCGATCGGCAAAGCGTTCGGTATGGGTAAGGGCGATGGCCCGATCGACCTGACGGTGATCCTCCGCCCCCATCCGGCCCAACAGGCCGCGCCAGGGATAGCGGCCCATCTCCACCAGCTCCCGCCCGAGCAGATTCTCGGCGCTCGGCAGATGCTGGGGCAGATAGGCCACCTGACGGGCAAACTCCCGGTTGCCCCAGTCGGGTAGCGGCTTGCCATCGAACAGGATCTCTCCATCACTCAAGGGTTGCTGGCGTGCCAGCAGCTTGAGCAGGGTCGATTTACCCGACCCATTGTGGCCGATGAGGCCATAGACCTGTCCCTGCTCGAAACGCAGGTCGGTGGGGTGCAGCAACGTGCGGTCATTGACCGTGAAGCTGGCTGATTTCATCTCGAACATAAGCAATTCCTGTGCTGGCTTGCCGCCAGTCTCATCGGTGCCGGCATCAAGCTGGCACCTCGCAATCCAGATGGGCAATCGCATCACGGCTCACTGCGGCGCGGCGCGCCCCGGTCAGTTCGGTGAGCTGGCCCTGACGCATCTCCAGCAGGCGATCGGCCAGCGGGAAATAGTGATCATCGTGACTGATAGCAATTACCGTCTTGCCCATCTCCTTGAGGCGCGGCAACAGCAGCTGATAGAAGATGCGGCGGAACTGGGGATCCTGATCCGCGGCCCACTCGTC
>NZ_JAAKRF010000045.1:0-26386 GCF_049173005.1 Aeromonas sp. 602658
GTCCGTTTCACACCTTGTCCCATCGGGTTCTCCATTTATTGGGGGGAAAGGTGTAAACCATATTCAGGACGGGACAGTTGATACAAAAAGGCCCGCCCCAGTTGGTGCGGGCCTTTGCTTGGCCGACTGCGCGCTATTTGACGGCGCACAGTTCGCAACGGGTTATCGGCTTACTTGCTGCCGGTACCTGAGTTGCGGCTAGAGGCTTGCGGCTTGCGACGGGCGGTGGTGGCGCGAGCACGCGGCTCTTTGCCCTGCATCTCTTTGTGACGCTGCACGGCGCGACGGATCTGGGCGGCCTGCTTGTGACGGCTGGTTTTGCCATCCTGCTGCAGATCGACCTTGGATTCGGTCTCCGGCGGCAGGTTGACCAGACCGCGCAGGTAGTTCACTTCCGGCAGTTTCAGCTCTTGCCAGCCGCCGCGCGGGATGCCGCGGTCCAGCTTGACGTCGCCGTAGCGGATACGCATCAGGCGGCTCACCTGCACTTCCTGGGATTCCCACAGGCGGCGCACTTCACGGTTGCGACCTTCGGTCAGGGTGACGTTGAACCACTGGTTCAGACCCTCACCGCCAGCCGGTTTGATCTTGTTGAACTTGGCGGTGCCATCTTCCAGCTGAACGCCCTTGCGCAGACGCTGCAGCATGGCTTCGGTGATTTCACCAAAGACACGTACCGCGTATTCCCGCTCCACTTCGTGGCTCGGGTGCATCAGGCGGTTGGCCAGCTCACCATCGGTGGTGAACAGCAACAGACCTGAGGTGTTGACATCAAGGCGACCGACCGCGATCCAGCGGGCACCTTCCATCTTGGGCAGACGATCAAACACGGTGGGACGACCTTCCGGATCGTGACGGGTACACATCTCCCCTTCCGGCTTGTGGTAAGCCAGTACGCGGCAGATCACTTCCTCTGCGGCACGGGTCTTGACCTGGTGACCATCCACCCGGATCACGGCGTTCACTTCGACGCGATCCCCCAGTGTGGCGACCTTGCCATCCACACTGACCCGACCTGCGGTGATCAGGGCCTCCATCTCACGACGGGAGCCGTGACCCGCGCGGGCCAACACTTTTTGCAGTTTTTCACTCATCGGGGTTACCTGATTGTTGATCGCTGCCCACTGGTAAAAGGGGCAACGGGGTTAACTGTAACAAACGCCGGTTGGAGCACTCGCCACAGTTGAAAAATGTATATCTCGGTGACATCGGCACGCTTGGGCACCATTCACCGGGCATCGCTCTCCCCGTCCACCGCAGAGGGCAACAGGGGTTGCAGCTCAGGATCCAGCTCGGGGAGCTGCTCCAGACTCTGCAGATTAAAGTAATCCAGAAACTCTCTGGTGGTGGCGAGCAGCTCGGGGCGACCGGCCACCTCTTTGTGGCCGATGCTGCGCACCCAGCCACGCTCTTTCAGGGTATTCACTATCTGGCTCGACACCGCCACCCCGCGGATCGCTTCGATCTCGGCCCGGGTGATGGGTTGGCGATAGGCGATCAGGGTCAGTGTCTCCATCACGGCGCGCGAATAACGCGGCGCCCGCTCGCTCCAGAGCCGCGAGAGCTCCTCGGCATACTCCTGACGCGCCTGAAAGCGCCAGCCGGAGGCGACCTCTTTGAGCTCGACGCCCCGCGAGCTGTAATCTTGCCTGATCTCGGCCAACAGTAGCTGAACATAGCGACTGGTCACCGGATAATCCGCCAGCACGCTGCTTTTCAGTTCGCTGACATTGAGCGGGCGACCGGCCACAAACAGCGCCGCTTCGATCAGGGTCTTGAGTCGTTCAGTGGGCAGCGCCACGGTTGCCCTCCTCGCTCTGCTCGGCCAATGCGAAATGAATTGGTCCCAGCGGTTCTGCCTGCAGGATCCAGATCAGTTGCTCCTTGCACAGCTCCAGCAGGGCCAGAAACGTCACCAGTACCCCCATGCGCCCCTCTTCGGCGCGCAGCACCTGCTCAAGGCGCAGGGTCTGGCCCAGCGTGAGCATGGCGAGGATCTCCGCCATGCGCACCCGGGTCGGGATCTGTTCGCGGCGGATCTGGTGATGTTCGAAATGAGTCGCGCGTTTTACCACACTTTGCATGTAAAGGGCGAGCTCAACCAGCGAAACATCGGGCGCCAGTGGCTTGAGGGCGCCAAAATCGGGGGGCAAGGCGGCTGCGATATAAATCTCTCGCTCCACCCGTGGCAGCTCATTGACCTTCTCTGCACCTACCTTGTAGCGCTCGTACTCCTGCAGGCGGCGGATCAGGGTCACCCGCGGGTCTTCTCCCTCCTCTTCATCCTCCAGCTCCGGTGCCTTGGGCAGCAGCAGGCGGGATTTGATCTCCGCCAGCCAGGCCGCCATCAGCAGATACTCCGCCGCCAGTTCAAGGTTGAGCCCCTGCATCAGCTCCACGTACTCCATGTACTGGGCGGTGATCTGCAGGATCGGCAGGTTGAGGATATCGAGCTGCTGACGCCGGATGAGGTAGAGCAACAGATCGAGCGGCCCCTCGAAGGTATCGAGGAACACCTCCAGCGCATCGGGTGGGATGAACAGGTCCTGGGGCAGCTCGTGATAGGGCTGCCCCAGGACTTTCGCGATGGGTAGCGCGGCGCCAGTCCCCGTCTCGGCGGAAGGAACAGTCACCGGTTCAGCGACATCACTCAAACGGGGTCGGGTCTCCGGCACCGCGACGACGCAATACCGGCTCGTCGTCAGAGAAATCGACCACTGTGGTGGGCTGCTCGCCCAGATAACCGCCGTTGACCACCAGATCGATCTGCTTGCCCAGCTTGTCGAAGATCTCTTCCGGATCGAACTCGGCCATCTCGGAGTCCGGCAGGATCAATGTGGTGGAGAGCAGCGGCTCGCCGAGGGCTTCCAAGAGCGCCTGAGCTATCTTGTTGTCCGGCACCCGGATGCCGATGCTTTTCTTCTTCTCGTTCATCAGGCGGCGCGGCACCTCTTTGGTCGCCTTGAAGATGAAGGTGTAGGCGCCCGGGGTATTGTTCTTGATCAGGCGAAACGCGCTGTTGTCGACCTTGGCGTAGGTGGAGATCTCGGAGAGATCGCGGCACACCAGGGTGAAGTCGTGGTTGGCGTCGAGGCGACGGATGCGACAGATGCGCTCCAGCGCGCCCTTGTCACCCATCTGGCAACCCAGCGCATAACCGGAGTCGGTCGGATAGACGATCACGCCGCCGTTCTGGATGATCTGTACCGCCTGACCGATCAGACGGGCCTGGGGATTTTCCGGATGTACGTAAAAATGCTGACTCATAGCTTGTTCTCGCAATGGGGGCAGCAATACCTGCCCGCTCGTATGGTCACGGGCCAAAGACCCATGACACTACCTTAACCTGTTTGTGGCCGCTTCGCTGATGCCGTTACCGACTCGCCAGCAGCTCGGCATGCTGTTCGGTGGTGAGCCCGAAGTGACCAGGATAGGCCAACCAGACGGGCATCCCCTCTTTGGGCAGCCAGAGGTGGCGGCCCAACTCGGTCCAGTTGGAGGGGAAGTGAAAATCCGATCCCACCGAGATATAGAGGTCGTGATCCTTGGCCCACTGGCCCAGATTGGCCCGCTCCTGCGGGCTCTGCTGAGGCAATGAGACCTCCATGGCATCGCCACCGGCCGCCTTGAAAGCCACCAGCAGCCGCTTGATCCACTTGGCGGTGAGATCGTAACGGCTGGGGTGGGCCAGCACCGCCAGCCCACCGGCGGCGTGAATGGCCGCGATAGCTTCGCTCATATCGGGCCACTCGGCCGGGGCATAGCCTTTATTGCCACGGCTCAGGTACTTTTTGAATACCTTCTGCATGTTGTCGGCCACCCCGCGTGCCACCAGCACCCGGGCAAAGTGGGCGCGGGTCACGGCAGCGTCACCGGCGAGCGCCTTGGCCTCTTCATAGGTGCCAGGGATGAGGCACTTCTCCAGACGACGCCCGATTTCCAGCGCGCGCGCCTCGCGACGGGCCAGCTGACCGGCCAGAAAGTCGGTCAGCTGCGGATTTTTTTCATCCACCCCCAGCGCCACGATATGGATCTCGTGATGCTCCCAGCCGGTGGAGATCTCGACCCCGCTCACCAGTCGCAGCGGCAGTTGCTCGGCGTCAATGGTGCGGCGCACCTCATCAAGCCCGGCAAGGGTATCGTGGTCAGTAACTGCTAACACCTCGACCTGTTTCTCGGCGGCGCGGCGCACCAGTTCGGCGGGGCTCAGCACCCCGTCGGAGGCAGTGGTATGGCAGTGAAGATCGAATCTCATCAGGTTATTCCGCTCTCGTGGTCAGGTCACCATTCATGGCAAATCGGTGAAAGAAGGCTAAAAAGCGACTTGACTTGGCCGCGGCTTTATCGTTTTCTGTAGGCACTTCATTGCAAACATCTTTTTACAGGACTTTATCATGCAAACGACTTCCATCCTGACCATCTGGTGGTGGCACACTCCCTGACATGCGGGCGTGTGGTCGTTGCTGTACCTGTAATCTGACAGCAAATTAAGAACCCAAAGAAAAAGCCCGCTGACCCCAGCGGGCTTTTTTATTATCCGGCAAATGGACCTGTGATGAAACCGAGAATTCAGACAAGCAAGCTGACCTGGCGATGGCGCCCCTGAACCAGCCACCCCGGACCAATTAAATTTTCAAGGAATTCAACGTCATGAACATCGGTAACACGCATCACACGCAAGGGAACGCACTATGACAGCCACACATCGCCTTCCTCTGGGTGAATTCGATACCCTCAAACTCAACGCCCCCTATGTGGCCGACCCGCTGGCGCTCTATACCCGCCTCTGTCAGGGCCGCCCCAACAACCTGCTGCTGGAATCGGTGGAGATCGACTCCAAGGCAGGCAAACAGAGCCTGCTGCTGGTCGATGCCTGCCTGCGCATCGAGTGCCGTGGTCGCACCGTGCGGGTGCGCAGCCTGAACGACAACGGCGCCCAGTTGCAAAGCCTGCTGGCCGAGCGGCTGCCTGCGGTGGTTGCCCGCTCGCTGGTCGATGGCGAGCTGCAACTCGA
Organism: Aeromonas sp. 602658; assembly: GCF_049173005.1. NCBI lineage: Bacteria > Pseudomonadati > Pseudomonadota > Gammaproteobacteria > Aeromonadales > Aeromonadaceae > Aeromonas > Aeromonas sp. 602658. The sequence continues at coordinate 5,015 of NZ_JAAKRF010000045.1, forward strand.
CTTCCCTGCCTCCGATCGGGAGCAAGACGAAGATTCCCGCCTCAAGGGGAGCAGCGTGCTGGACGTGCTGCGCACCCTGCAGCGGGAGCTCGATTGCCAATTGGGTAAAGAAGCCCTGTTTATGGCGGGCAGCTTCGCCTACGACCTGATCGCCTCATTTGAAGATCTGCCTGAAGTGCCTGAGGGGAGCAACAACTGCCCCGACTACTGCTTCTATGTGGCCGAAACCCTGATCACCATCGACCATATCGAACGCACCACTCAACTGCTTGCCTGCATCTTTGGCGGCGACAGCGACGAGAGCCAGGTGGAAGACAGATACACCCGCCTGACCGAACGGCTCACCGACTTCAAACAGATTTGCCAGCAACCTCTAAGCGCCGAGCTGACCACCCAGCCCCTGACCGGTGGCATGAGCGTGGACAAGAGCGACAAGCAGTTCTGCGCCGAGGTGGAGAAGCTCAAGGGCTTTATCCGCCGTGGCGACATCTTCCAGGTGGTGCCCTCCCGCTGCTTCTCCCTGCCCTGCCCGAGCCCCCTGGCCGCCTATCGCCGCCTCAAGCAGACCAATCCCAGCCCCTACATGTTCTACGTGCAGGATGAGGGCTTCACCCTGTTTGGCGCCTCGCCGGAGAGCGCGGTGAAATTCTGCGCCGCCAGCCGCGACGTGGAGATGTACCCCATCGCCGGTACCCGCCGCCGCGGCTTCAACCCCGATGGCAGCATCAACCGGGATCTCGATGGCCGTATCGAGCTGGAGCTGCGTCAGGACGAAAAAGAGGTGGCCGAGCACCTGATGCTGGTGGATCTGGGCCGCAACGACATCGCCCGCATCTCGGAGCCCGGCACCCGCTACGTCAAGGAGCTGCTGAAAGTGGATCGCTACAGCCACGTGATGCATCTGGTCTCCAAGGTGGTCGGCACCTTGCGCTCTGACCTTGACGCCCTGCACGCCTATCAGGCCTGCATGAACATGGGCACCCTCACCGGCGCCCCCAAGATCCGCGCCAGCGAGCTTATTCGCATGGTGGAAGGCAAGCGCCGCGGCAGCTACGGCGGCGCCGTCGGCTACATCAACGGCGCCGGCGAGATGGATACCTGCATCGTCATTCGCTCGGCGTTTGTCAAAGATGGCGTGGCCCATGTGCAAGCCGGTGCCGGGGTGGTCTATGACTCCAAGCCCCAGGCCGAAGCGGACGAAACCCGCGCCAAGGCGGCCGCCGTGCTGGCCGCCATCGCTGCCAGCCATGGCACCTCCCTTCAAGCCCTGAGCGCCCAGCAGGAGCAACATAAGGACGTGAGCCATGACTAACATCTTTTTGCTCGATAACTTCGATTCATTTACCTACAACCTCGTCGACCAGTTCCGCTCCCTCGGCTATCCGGTGCGGATCTACCGCAACAGCCTGCCGGCCAGCCGCATCATGAGCGAAATCGCCGCCTGTGAAGGGGACGCCGTACTGGTGCTCTCCCCGGGGCCGGGCGCCCCCCACGAGGCGGGTTGCCTCATCGACCTTATCAAGCTGGCCCGTGGTCAGGTGCCCATCCTCGGTATCTGCCTCGGCCATCAGGCCCTGTGCGAAGCCTACGGTGGCACAGTCGGTGCGGCAGGCGAAATTGTCCACGGCAAGCGTTCGCTGATTGAGCACAACGGCCACGGCGCCTTCGCCGGTCTGCCGAGCCCGCTGCCGGTGGCCCGCTACCACTCGCTGGTCGCCACCTATGTACCGGAAGAGCTGACGGTGATTGCCCACTATCAGGGGATGCCCATGGCCATCGAGCAGCAGGATGAGCGGGTGCTGGGTTTCCAGTTCCACCCGGAATCCATCATGACCTCGGAAGGGGCCCGTCTGCTGACTCAGGCGCTCGCCCATATCACCCGTCCAGAAAGCAGCGTGCGTTAAGGTAAGGAGACCAACATGCATCAACATCTCAACACCCTCTATCAGGGTCAGTCTCTAAGCCGTGAAAGTACCCGCGACGCCTTCGGTCAGGTGGTACGTGGCGAAGTGGACCCCATCGTGCTCGCAAGCCTGCTGACTGCCCTCAAGATCAAGGGGGAGACCCCGGAGGAGATCGCCGGCGCCGCCGAGGCTCTCTTGGCAGAAGCGCGCGACTTCCCGCGTCCGGACTATGAATTTTGCGACATCGTCGGCACCGGTGGCGATGGCCTCAACACCATCAACGTCTCCACCACCTCGGCACTGGTCGCCGCCGCCTGCGGCCTGAAAGTGGCCAAGCATGGCAACCGCTCTGTCTCGAGCAAGTCGGGCTCAAGCGATCTGCTGGACAAAATGGGCATCAAGCTCGACATGAGCCCGGCGCAGGCGCGCCGCTGCCTGGATGAGCTCGGCATCTGCTTCCTGTTCGCCCCCCAGTACCACGCCGGGGTGCGCCACGCCATGCCGGTGCGTCAGGCCCTCAAGACCCGCACCCTGTTCAACGTGCTGGGGCCGCTCATCAACCCCGCTCGCCCCACCTATCAGCTGATGGGAGTCTATGCCCCCGAACTGGTGCGCCCCATCGCCGAAACCCTGCTGGCACTGGGGCTGAAAACCGGTATGGTGGTGCACGGCGCCGGGCTGGATGAGATTGCCATCCACGGCCCGACCCAGGTGGCCCAGATCCGTGACGGCGAGATCCGCGAGTTTCTGCTCACCCCGGCTGATTTTGGCCTCGAGACCTATCCGGTCAGCGCCATTCAGGGTGGTGAGCCTGAAGAGAACTGCGCCATCACCGCCGCCATTCTGGAAGGGCGTGGCACTCCGGCCCACAACGCCGCCATCGCCGCCAATGTGGCGCCACTGCTGCTGATGGCGGGCAAGGCGACCGATCTCAAGAGCGCGGCGGCCGAGGTGCTGGCGGTGCTGGCGAGCGGCAAGGCTGCGGATCTGGCCGCTCGGCTCGCCACTTTAAGCCATAAGGAAGCGGGCAATCAGGAGGCATGATGTCAGCCACCATGTCGCACAGCAGTCATTCAGAACGCCCACAGGGCAAGAGCCAGTTTCGCAAGGATAACGAGATGTCAGACCGTATTGCCCCCCATGCATTTCTGAACATGGCCTCCATCAGCCAGACCATTCTCGGCAAGATCGTGGCGGCCAAACAGGAGTGGGTTGCCGCCCGCAAGCTGGCCCAACCGCTGGAGAGCTTCCAGAGCGCGCTGACCCCGAGCGATCGGGATTTCGTCGGGGCGCTCAAGGCGGGCTCCACCCGCTTTATTCTGGAGTGCAAGAAGGCCTCCCCCTCCAAGGGGTTGATCCGCGACGATTTCAGCCCGGAGGCGATCGCCGACATCTATGGCAAATACGCCACCGCCATCTCGGTGCTGACCGACGAGAAGTTCTTTCAGGGGGATTTCGCCTTTTTGCCGCGGGTACGCAGCCGCGTCAGCCAGCCGGTGCTCTGCAAGGATTTCATGATTGACCCCTATCAGGTCTATCTGGCCCGCCACTATCAGGCGGATGCCATCCTCTTGATGCTCTCGGTGCTCACCGACGAGGGGTATCGCGCCCTGTTCGCGGTGGCCAAGGAGCTGGGTCTGGGCGTGCTCACCGAGGTGAGCAACGAAGAAGAGCTGACCCGCGCCATCGCCCTTGGCGCGCCGGTGATTGGCATCAACAACCGGGATCTGCGCGATTTGAGCGTCGATCTCAACCGCACCAAACAGCTGGCCAAAGACATTCCAAGCGATCGGGTAGTGATCAGCGAGTCCGGCATCAACCACCGCGCTCAGGTGGCGGATCTGCGCCACTACGCCAAGGGCTTTCTGGTGGGCTCATCCCTGATGGCCGAGCCGGATCTGGAGGCTGCGGTGCGCAAGCTCACTCTGGGCCAGAACAAGGTGTGCGGCCTCACCCGCGCCGAGGATGCCGCCGCCGCCCATCAGGCGGGTGCGGTGTTTGGCGGCCTGATTTTTGTTGCCAAAAGCCCGCGCTATGTAGACATCCCTGCCGCCCGCGCCGTGATGGCGGGTGCGCCGCTCGCCTATGTCGGGGTATTTCGCAACGCCCAGCCCGCCACCATCGCCAAGACGGTGGATGCGCTGGGGCTCGCCGCGGTGCAGCTGCACGGGGATGAGGATGCAGCCTATATCGATACCCTGCGCCCACTGCTGCCGACTGGCTGCCAGATCTGGAAAGCAATCGGAGTCACAAGCGGCGAGCCGCTGCCCGCCCTCGACTATCCGGCGGATCGCCTGCTGCTCGATACCAAAGTAGGCAGCCAGAGCGGCGGCACCGGTCAGGCGTTCGACTGGGCCATGCTGGCCACGCTCGACAAGAGCAAACTGATGCTGGCGGGCGGCCTTAATCCCGACAACGCCCTGCAGGCGGCGCAAGTGGGCTGCCTCGGCCTTGATTTCAACTCCGGGGTAGAGAGTGCCCCGGGCCAGAAGGATGTGCACAAGATTGCAGCCGCCTTCGGCGCACTGCGCAACCTGTAACGCAACCCTTTTTGATGTTTCGATTTAGCTAATACAAGGAAGAAGCCATGACCCTGCTCAACCCGTTTTTTGGTGAATTTGGCGGTATGTATGTACCCCAAATCCTTATCCCGGCCCTGCTCCAGCTGGAGAAAGCCTTCGTCGATGCCAAGGATGATCCCGCCTTTATCGCCGAATTTCAGTCCCTGCTGACCGAGTATGCCGGTCGCCCGACCCCGCTCACCCTGACCCGCAATCTGACCAAGGGCACCAAGACCCGCCTCTATCTGAAGCGTGAAGATCTGCTGCACGGCGGCGCCCACAAGACCAACCAGGTACTGGGTCAGGCACTGCTGGCCAAGCGGATGGGCAAGAGCGAGATCATCGCCGAGACCGGCGCCGGTCAGCACGGCGTGGCCACTGCCCTGGCCTGCGCCCTGCTCGGCCTCAAGTGCCGGGTCTATATGGGTGCCAAGGATTGCGAGCGCCAGAAACCGAACGTATTTCGCATGAAGCTGATGGGCGCCACCGTCATTCCGGTGCACTCCGGCTCGTCCACCCTGAAAGATGCCTGCAACGAGGCGCTGCGCGACTGGGCCGCCAACTACGAGTCGGCCCACTACCTGCTCGGCACCGCCGCCGGCCCGCACCCCTTCCCCACTATCGTGCGGGAGTTCCAGAAGATGATCGGCGAAGAGGCCAAGGCCCAGTGCTTCGAGAAGGAAGAGCGACTGCCCGATGCGGTGATCGCCTGCGTCGGCGGTGGGTCGAACGCCATCGGCATGTTTGCCGACTTTATCGATGAGCCATCGGTGCGCCTCATCGGCGTCGAGCCGGGTGGTCACGGTATCGAGAGCGGCGAGCACGGTGCGCCACTCGGCCACGGCAGCAAGGGGGTCTTCTTTGGCATGCACTCCTACCTGATGCAGGACAATCAGGGCCAGATTCAGGAGTCCTACTCCGTCTCGGCGGGGCTGGATTTCCCCTCCGTCGGCCCGCAGCACGCCCATCTGGCCGCCATCGGCCGCGCCGAGTACCCCTCGGTGACCGATAAGGAGGCGCTGGACGCCTTCCAGGAGCTGGCCAAATCCGAAGGCATCATCCCGGCGCTCGAGTCCTCCCACGCGCTGGCCCACGCCCTCAAGATGGCCCGCAGTGAACCGGAAAAAGAGCAGGTGCTCATCGTCAACCTCTCCGGCCGTGGCGACAAAGATATCTTCACCGTGGCAGACATTTTCGAGAAAGAAGGAACCTTGTCATGAACCGTTACGCACAACTCTTCTCCCGTCTGGACGCGGCCAATCAGGGCGCCTTTGTGCCGTTCGTGATGCTGGGTGACCCGACTCCTGAACTCTCGCTGGCCATCGTCGATGCGTTGGTCGAAGGGGGCGCCGATGCCCTCGAACTCGGCATTCCCTTCTCCGATCCGGTGGCGGATGGCCCCACAATTCAGGGCGCCGCCCTGCGTGCCTTTGCCAGCCACACCACCCCGGACGACTGCTTCGAGCTGCTAGGCCGTATCCGCGCCAAGTACCCGCAACTGCCCATTGGCCTGCTGGTCTACGCCAATCTGGTCTATGTGCGCAAAATCGATGGCTTCTACGAGAAGTGCCAGCAGGCAGGCGTGGACTCGGTGCTGGTGGCCGACGTGCCGGTGCAGATGTGCGCCCCCTACAAGGCAGCCGCCGACAAATTCGGCATCGACAGCATCTTTATCGCCCCGCCCAATGGCGACGCCGAAACCCTGAAACAGGTGGCGGAGCTCGGCAATGGTTACACCTATCTGGTGAGCCGCGCCGGCGTGACCGGTGCCGAGACCAAGGCCGGCATGCCGGTGGAGGGGCTCATCAATACTCTGCGCGAGTTCAACGCCCCCCCCGCCCTGCTCGGCTTTGGCATCAGCGAACCGGCCCAGGTGCGTGAAGCCATCGCCGCTGGCGCCGCCGGTGCTATCTCCGGCTCCGCCGTGGTGAAGATCATCGAGACCCACCACCATAACCCGGAACATATGCTCACCCGTCTGAAGGAGTTTGTGGAAGGGATGAAGGCGGCGACCCTACGCTAAGCGTTCAGTCAAACGCCCCCCCATGACAAGCAAGGGAGCCCAAGCGGGCTCCCGTTTGTTATCCACCATCCCTGGTTGGTGCCACCCTTGTAGGTCTGATTAGCGAAGCGTAATCAGACGTTCGCGGAATTGATGCTGATGCTATGGCGCGGCTTCGCCACGCAGGACACGAGGGCGCCGCCCTCGACGGGGTTTCGCCCGCCCTTCGGGCGTGGGCGAGTGACTTTGGAAAGACCCGCTCTCTTTAGCAAATCACACCAAAGGTCTTCTCCCCGCTTATTCGCCCGACTGACGTCGAGTATCTTCGGCTCACCCTCTTGTCAAACGGCACGCGCCGATGGGCCTTTGGCCTCAGCCATCCATGGCTTCGCCCAAAGCCCGCTTCGAACATCCGTGTTCTCGCGCCAAATCGGGTCGAGCGGTGCTCGCCCTTTCCCGATTTTGCCCATAGCCCATCGCCGCTCGCTCGGCGTCCTGCCTCGCGGCCTGGACAAGAAGACTCGCCTCAGCGAATAAGAGGGGGATCAACACCGTGCCAACCCACTGCCCCGTCTAACAGCAGATATGCTCCCTCTCTCCTTGGGAGAGGGCTGGGGTGAAGGCATCTACGCATTCACTTCCTTCGGTATCAATTTCAGACCCTTCTTGAACCTGCTGTAGGGGTCTGTCCCTCCATCATCCTGCCCTGATGTGGTCGCTGGTTGTTGTAGTGCTCTAGGTAGCTGTTCAGATCTGTCTGCATCTGCTCTACCGACTCATACCAGGTCGCTCTCCCTTTGATGTGGAATTGTTCATCCAGCAGTGTGCGGTGCCGTCGCGCAACAAGCCAGTTAGTGCCGTGGCTTCCTACATCATAATCACTGCCATCTTTGTATTTATCTGGCCTATTATCTATCTTGTTATCAGGCTTTTTTTTCAAAAATGCACAGTACAGGTGAGACATACCAACGGGTTCAGGTCTTAACCAAACTTTATGTTTTTACATCACAAAGGAGACTAGAAAATGGCATTTAGAATACTGTCTATTGATGGGGGCGGAATCAGAGGAATACTACCTGGCCAAATACTAATATCGCTTGAGGAAAAATTAAAAATCAAATCGCATAATACAAGCGCACGAATTGGAGACTATTTTGATTTGGTTGCTGGGACAAGCACAGGTGCAATTCTGAGTGCAGCATATGTTTGTCCCAATGAAAAAGGACGACCAAAGTATTCTGCTAAAGAGGCAGTAAGTTTTTACCTTGAAGATGGCGACGAAATATTCGATGTTAAATTTTGGCGTTCCATTGGCACATTAGGAGGAGCAAGCGACGAGAAATACTCTGCAAAAGAGCTTGAGAGAGTATTGATGGAAGCATTTGGAGAAACAAAGCTTAGTGAGTTATTAAAACCAACTTGTTTTGTTTCCTATGACGTTGACAGACGAGAACCTAGGATTTTCAAACAACACACTGCCATAAAAAACCAAAAAGATTTTTTAGTGAGAGAGTTATTACGAGGCAGCACTGCAGCGCCAACATACTTCGAGGCGGCACGTATATATTCCATATCTCCGTTAAAACAAAAGTTTGTTCTAGTTGATGGTGGTGTGGTAGCAAACGACCCAGCTCTATGTGCTTATTCAGAAGCCGTCAACATGGGCGTCAGCGGTATTAAAGATATGATTATCCTTTCGATTGGCACAGGGAAAAAATTAAAAAGCTATTCATATTCAGACGTAAAAGACTGGGGGCCACTTGGTTGGGCAAAGCCAGTAATTGACATTGCACTTGAAGGCGGCCCACAAATGACAGAGTATTATTTGAAGCAAATTGCATCGACTGTACCAAATGCTAAATACTTTAGAATTCAGCCAGAACTGTATGGAGCTGATCCGGCGCTAGATAATGCAACAAGAGAGAATCTTGAGAGATTGAGGGATGCCGGTATTAGAAATTCAGAAGTGTTTGACAAACAATTAGACGAAATCGCTGATTTATTGGTAAGCATAGAAAGTTAACATTTAGAATATAACAAGGTGCTCAACTTAATGGGCTAAAGAACGCTGGGTATCCCCAATGTTGGATCCTCTAATAAAATCCTATAGGTAAATTATATGTCAAAATATAAGCTAATGGTTGCAGCGCTTGCATTAACAAATTTAGCTAGTGCTAAAAATCTAGAAAATAAACTTCCTCAGATACAAATGCAGGATTTCAAACAATTAGAAGTTGGTGGGGCAAACCAAATTTTTAAGTTGCATAATTTTCAGGTGGACATTTCCAAATTGGATCTAAAAGTACCTAATCAATACACCGGGGACGACCGAACAAGAATTCTTTCATTATTATCAGAGCTCAAGCGGACATGTCCAGCATGTTCTACAGGAGTAACCATTGGCGGTGGACCTATTTTCGGTGGAAACACTGGCGGAACTGACACTCCACTGTTTACAATTGGGGGTGAAAGCATAGGTGGATTTATCTCTACAGTTACGATCACCAAAATTGAATACGATAAACTCATAAATAAGGCCGCTTTATATGACAGTATAATTACCGAAAACGGGGGGCAGCAATGAAACTTACAAAGCTTGTTATTACCATTCTTTGGTTCAGCATGGTTGCTGCAAATGTAGTACGAGCTGAAGAGCTAAACCCATATGTTGAATACCGTACGAAAACTTACGATCTTCAGCTAGAATACTTGCAACGAATTACGCAACACCAAGCCGAAGTAATGCGTGATATGGAGCACAAACTAAAGCAGCAACAGTTGCAGACGAACGCCATTGCTATAATGGTATTTATTATGGTTTCAATGGGTCTCTTCCTAAGCTTCCTACAATTTAGAGAAGATGCAAAACAAGGTGGAAAATCTTCATTTAGCTTTAAAATAGGCGCCGGCAGCTTTGAAATCAACAGCTCTGTAATAGGGCTTGCAATTCTGGCAATGAGTTTCTGGTTTTTCCAAACATACATTGACAGGGTCTACAGCGTGGAGGTATTCACTGTCGCCCCTTTGGATGTAACTACGTTTGGTGTAAACAGATAAGTACGCAGTCCAACAAGCACTGAAAATTGGGACACCCACCTTTCTGAGCGAGACGTTACATCGCCAGAACCCAAAAGATGGGTGTCCAAGTTGTTATTCTTTTGCTCCGCCACGATATATCCCCCTTTCCAATCCCACCACTACCTCTCCTTTCTCGACACCCGCCATCCCATCAATACCAGCATCAATACAACCCCCGGCAGCCAGACCCAGTAGAGCTCGGAGAGGATCACCGCTTCACCTCGGGCGGTGAGATAGGCTTCCAGCTTGAAGGGGGCGACCCGGATCACCTGCCAGGGGGCGAAGAAACGCTCATCCCGCCACGGCCAGAGCCAGCCAACCCCTTTGCCGCCGGTAGTGAAGGAATCGAGCAGGCTGTGGGAGAACAGAGAGACCAGCAGAAACGACCAGACGGTGGCGGCGCTGGCCCTTAACTGGCGGTGAAACAGCATGGCCAGAGTGGGCAGGGCAAAGGCGAACAGCAATGAGTGGGTAAAGCCGCGGTGGCCAAAGACATGGCCGTAGGCGACCCCCAGTTTAAAGGCGAGCACATCGGCATCGGGCAGCATGGCGATGGCAACCCCTGCCAGCAGCAGGCGCGGCGGGATAATCCGGCTGCCAAGCCCGAGCCCAAGGCAGAGAGGCACGGCGGCGTGGGTGACTATGGTGGGCATATGGTAAAGCTCCAACTGAAAACGTGAGCCTACCTTATCCCCGCTCGGTGAAGTGAAGGTGAAGTGCCCCCTCTTATGTTGCTGGTTTCCCCCTCGAATCCTTATCCATCAGCCATAAGAGGCGTCACACAGGAAGAAGTGAGACGGTTGTTGCACGCGCTCCGAAGCAGGGGCCGAAATCCTGTGGTTTGTCCCTCTGTATTGGCTCGTTCGTTGTGTGTCGAACGCAGGCCCAATCCGCTTTGGCGCGTTAACTTGAAATGTTCATTTAGCAGCGGCTGACATGCAGAACGGGATCGTGATAAGTAGTCTCTTCGGTTCACATCACAGGGATAGTGGCAACGATGAATGTACCAAAAAGCGTCGTGCGGATTGCGAACGTTATCAGCCTTTGGTTAGTGACTGGATGCATGGCAGAGGCCGCCTCTGCACAGCCGCAGCAAGAGCCGTACGCGCTGATCTATAACGGGCCGGTTTCTGATGGGGATAGCACCAAAGCGATTGCGGATGTGGTCAGGCAGCTGGGGCTGCCAGTCAGGTATCTCTCCAATATCGAGGCGCTGCCTGCAGAGCTCGATAATGCCAGGGTGTTTATCGTTGGCGGCACAGAGGACGATGTTGAGCCGCTCCTCAACGCCTTCACCGCGGACGCTCGTTCGGCATTAAAAACCTATTTGCAGAATGGTGGCCGCTACCTCGGGATCTGTGGGGGGGCATTTGTGGCATCCACCGGCTGGTCTGAAGATGAGGGCTTTGTGCCGGCGCTGGGCCTTGTTCCTGCGACATCCGATGATTATGACGGCGACTTTAGCGCCAGGATCTTCCCTATCAGCTGGCTTGGTGAAGCGCGCCAGATGTATTACCAGGGCGGCCCGCAATTTACGCCGGTGCCAAGCCCCGAGCAGGTCAAGGTTATCGCCCATTTTCAAAACCATCATATTGCCGCGTTGATCAGCTCATATGGCAAAGGCAAGGTGGCGGTTTCCGGGCCACACCCCGAAGCCCCCGAATCATGGAAAGCGAACGCAGTGGACGGCGACAAGATGGAGTCGAATATTCATCTAGCCGTTGGACTCGTCAACGAGTTGCTCTCCGAAGAGCCCGTCACCCATTCGAATTAGTCGCATCCCTACGCCCCTGGATTTGCTCCCATTGATCGGCCCGGAAGTCAGGCCATCCAATCGACCGCAATCCATAAAAAAACCACCTACCTGCAAAAGGTCGGTGGTTTTTTTATCGGTGGCAGATCACGGGTAGCCGATACAAAGCGTTCGCTACCTCAACTTTCGCCCGGGAACGAGCACTACTCTTCCTGCTCCTCCGGTTGTCTCTCCCCACCCCGCAACTGTTGCAGCTCATCGACTCGGGCTTGCCACTTCTCTTGGGCTTTTTTGCGCTCCTGAAGCTGGAACTCTTCGCGCATGGTGTCGATGTTAAGGTCAAGTGTTTCCATCAGAGTGTCTCCTTTGTATGACCGCTTAAAGACTGGCTGACGGCGCATTGGCCAACCTGCTCCCCTATTCAGACACCACTCATCCCCCAAACGCCCAACTAAATAATCGATTGAATATGCAACATTCAATCTAAAAAACTATTCATTCTGCACGGTGACACGCTGTAGCAGCGGCTGCCGCCCCGTTACGCGAAACGCAACGAGGCCCACGTCCCCCGCCAAAAAGGTGATAAAGGCATACGCAGTAACCCGGTTTGGCGTAGTCCCATGCTGGAGCAGATCTCATCGCCGAACCGGATTATCTGGCACTGCGCCGAAATGGCGTTAAGCAGTGCTACTACCATTTTCAAAGGCAGGCAGCGCAGTTGCCCAACCGGCGAAACCAATAAAAAGACCCCCTATTGCCCAGCGGTAAGAGGGGGTCTTTTGTTTGAGCCGCCGGCTAGCCGGCTATTGCCTCACGCTATCAGGCCAGCGAGACAAAGATCCCGGCCAGGGTGGCACTCATCAGGTTGGCGAGGGTCGCCGCCAGTACCGCCTTGAAGCCCATATTGGCCACATCGTGGCGGCGCTCCGGTGCCATGGTGCCGATGGAGCCGAGCTGCACCGCAATAGAGCCCAGATTGGCGAAACCACAGAGGGCGAAAGTGATGATGATCTGGGTGTGGGCGCTCAGATCTGCCTTGATATTGGCAAAGTCCAGATAGGCAACGAACTCGTTCATGATCACCTTCTGACCAATCAGGGAGCCTGCCGCCATCATCTCGCTGGTGGGCACGCCAATCAGCCAGGCCACCGGAGCAAACAGATAGCCCAGCAGCTGCTGCAGGGAGAGATCGGCCCAGCCGAACCACTCGCCTACGGTGGTGAGGCCAGCGTTGATCATGGTGATGACGCTGACAAAGGCGAGCAGGATGGTGCCGATGGCCACGGCGATCTTCATGCCGCCCATGGCGCCGCCCGCCAGCGCGTCGATGGCGTTGCTGTAGTCGCTCTTGTCGAGGGTGATCTCGGTCTGATCGCTCACCTGCTGCTGCTCCGGCACCAGCAGTTTGGCCATCAGCAGGCCACCGGGCGCCGCCATAAAGGAGGCGGCAATGAGGTATTTAAGATCCACACCCAGACCGGCGTAACCGCCCAGCACCGAGCCCGCCACCGAGGCCATGCCACAGGTCATCACCGCAAAGAGCTCGGAGCGGGTCATACCGGCGAGGAAGGGACGAATAAGCAGCGGCGACTCCCCTTGCGACAGGAAGATATTGCCGGTAGCCACCAGCGACTCGGCGCGGCTGGTGCCGAGCAGGCGGTGCACGGCGCCACCCAATACACGGATCACCCACTGCATGATGCCGAAGTGGTAGAGCACGGCGATCAGCGCGCTGATAAAGATCACCAGCGGCAGCACCCGCACGGCGAAGATAAAGCCGTTGCTGGCGAGATCGCCAAACACAAAACGGATGCCGCTGTCGGCAAAGCCGAGCAGGGCGGAGACGCCATTGCTCATGGCACCGAGCATGATTTGTCCGGGGGGGAAATAGAGCACCAGCGCAGCAAAACCGGTTTGCAGGGTGAGCGCACCCAGCACGGTTCGCCAGCGGATGGCTCGGCGGTTTTCACTCGCCAGCCAGGCGATAAACATCAGGGCCAGCATACCGACCAGACTCAATAACAGTGTCATCTTGCACCTATGAAGAGAGGAGTTTCATATGGCAAGTCTGCAGACAGGCGTCGCGGGAGATCCGGCGGGAGAGGTGCCGACCCACGCGACACGCAGACCACAAACCTACAGGTTAGTGGCGGGTCCCATCCTGGGGTCATTCACGTTCCGGGTGACAGCATGTATCGGGTGACGCCAGCGCCGTCGCAGGGGGAGATGCGGCCGGGTGGCAGGTCGGGCGGCGATGGTACAGTGATCATCGTCACAGAAAAAGCGGTAAAACGATTGGCCGGAATAACTTTTTCAACTTGTTCACACAACGAAACAGGGCCAGCGTGACGCTGGCCCTGTTTCAATCCGTACTTGAGCGTTCAGATGATTACTTGAGGCGCTTGCCGCTCGCATCCACCACCTGCTCGCCATCCTCCTTGGCGAAGGCCCCTTTTTGCTGATCGGGCAATATATCGAGCACCACTTCCGACGGACGGCACAGCTTGGTGCCAAGAGGCGTCACGACGATGGGACGGTTGATGAGGATGGGGTGAGCCAGCATGGCATCGATCAGTTCATCATCGCTGAAACGATCTTCCGCCAGACCGAGCGCCTCGTAGGGGGGCACGTTCTTGCGCAGCAGATCCCGCACCGGCATGGCCATGGCGGCGATCAGCGCCACCAGCTGGTCGCGGGAGGGGGGCGTCTCCAGATAGTGGATCACGGTGGGCTCGACGCCGCTGTTGCGGATCAGCTCCAGGGTGTTACGGGAGGTACCACATTCCGGGTTGTGATAGATGGTGATTGCACTCATTTGCCTGTCTCTCATTAATCAAGTGAATAGAAAATGGATAGCATCTAGTTCGCGGCCATCAGTTAACGGCTCAGCCCCGCTTCGTACCAGGGTTTGCTGGCGTTAACCACCCGCACCACCAGCAGCATGATCGGCACCTCGATCAGCACGCCAACCACGGTGGCGAGCGCCGCGCCGGAGTGAAAGCCGAACAGGCTGATGGCGGCGGCCACCGCCAGCTCGAAGAAGTTGGAGGCACCGATCAGGGCGGAAGGACAGGCGACCGAGTGCTTCTCCCCCACCTTGCGGTTAAGCCAGTAAGCCAATCCCGAGTTGAACAGCACCTGGATCAGGATCGGCACCGCCAAGAGGGCGATAACCAGCGGCTGCTCGATGATGGCGTTGCCCTGAAAGGCAAACAGCAGCACCAGAGTGAGCAGCAGGGCCGCCACCGACCAAGGCTGGATGCGGGTCATAACGCCGTCAAAATGGGCCTCTCCCTTTTTCAGCAAAGCCTTGCGCAGCAGTTGGGCGATGATCACCGGGATGACGATATAGAGCACCACAGAGGTGAGCAGGGTATCCCACGGCACTATGATGCTGGAGACTCCGAGCAGCAGCGCCACCAGCGGGGCGAAGGCAAACACCATGATGAGGTCGTTCACCGCCACCTGCGACAGGGTGAAGTAGGGATCGCCGTTGGTGAGGCGGCTCCAGACAAACACCATGGCGGTGCAGGGGGCCGCCGCCAGCAGGATCAGGCCCGCTACGTAACTGTCGAGCTGATCAGCCGGCAGCCAGTCGGCAAACAGCACGCGGATAAAGAGCCAACCGAGGAAGGCCATGGAGAAGGGCTTGACCAGCCAGTTGATAAAGAGGGTGACCCCAATGCCCTTCATGTGCCCCTTCACCTGATGCAGGGCGCCAAAATCGATCTTGAGCAGCATGGGGATGATCATCACCCAGATCAGCAGCCCCACAGGCAGGTTGACCTTGGCTACCTCCATGGCACCGATCGCCTTGAAGAGATCCGGCAAACCCTGCCCGAGCCCAATCCCCACCAGAATGCAGAGGGCGACCCAGGCGGTCAGATAACGTTCAAAAAAGCCGATGGCAGGCACGGCCTTGGCATCACATGTTGCAGACATCACAGCTCCCGATGCGGCGCAATCCCGCATCTTCTATTGGTTCAACACACGGGTTTATAACAAGTAATGGCATATTCAAGCCGCCCCGGCAGCGGGCCGGGGTGGCGACTCAATGGTGCTGGCAGAGGCGGCGCAGGGCATCGGGCCCTACCGGCTCCTCGGCGAGCAGCGGCACCACGGCGTAGCGGCTGGCGTGTTGCTGCTCGACCGCTTCGATATGGGGC
Source organism: Aeromonas sp. 602658 (assembly GCF_049173005.1). Classification (NCBI taxonomy): domain Bacteria; kingdom Pseudomonadati; phylum Pseudomonadota; class Gammaproteobacteria; order Aeromonadales; family Aeromonadaceae; genus Aeromonas; species Aeromonas sp. 602658. The sequence continues at coordinate 20,479 of NZ_JAAKRF010000045.1, forward strand.
AACTGGCGCTCGGCCCGCAGTTGCAGCAGCGGTGAGCTGACCGCAGCTTGCTGCAAGCTGTGGTTGATGAGCCAGCCCCAGGGCTCGATGCCAGCCCGGCGCAGATCGGCCTGCAGATTGGCCGCCTCCTGCACTGGCGTCGGCTCGGGCAGCGTCACAATCAGCACCTTGGTCTGCTTGGGGTCCTGCAACTGCATCATGGGGGTGGTGAAGTGCAGCCCCTTGTTTCCCATCTGGCGAGCGATCTCCCTGTGGTAGGCGCCAGTAGCGTCGAGCAGCAGCAGGGTGTGGCCGGTAGGGGCGGTATCCATCACCACGAAACGCTTGCCCGCCTCGCGAATGATGCGCGAGAAGGCCTGAAACACGGCAATCTCCTCGGTACAGGGGGAGCGCAAATCCTCCTCCAGCAGTGCTCGCCCCTGCTCGTCCAGGGCCGCCCCCTTGCTGGCCAGCACCTGAGCGCGGTAATGCTCGGTCTCGGCGTGGGGGTCGATGCGGCTCACCTCAAGATGGGGCAGACTAGCTGCCAGCGTCTCGCTCAGGTGCGCGGCGGGATCCGAGGTGGTGAGGTGCACCGGCAAGCCGCGGCTAGCCAGCTCCACCGCAACGGCGGCCGCCAGCGTGGTTTTGCCCACCCCGCCCTTGCCCATCAGCATGATAAGGCCGTGACCTTCGGCGGCCAGCTCGTCCACCAACGAACTCAACTCGGGCTGGGCTGGCTTGACAGTGGACTGTACTGCCGGAGATTGGGCGGCGCTTCCCTCTGATTGCAGCAGCTGGCGCAAACTGTCGACCCCCACCAGATTGGTGGCCAGCAGCGGGATATGATCCTGCGCCAGCCCCTTTATCCCCTGCGGCATCTGAGCGAGAGCCTGTTGCTCGCGCTGCCAGAGCGCCATTGCCAGCGGATCTCCGGCAATGGCGCCTTCGGGGAAGAGGCCATTGATCACTAGTTGCTGGTTCAACAAGCCGATGGCGGCCAGCTCCTCGTGGGTGCGGGCCACTTCCCGCAGAGTGGATTGCTGGGCCCGCGCCACCAGCACCAGACGAGTGCGGGCAGCATCAGCCAGGGCGGCGACCGCCTCTGCATACTGGCTGCGCTGTTTCTCCAGCCCCGCCAGCGGGCCGAGGCAGGAGGCATCCCCCTTGCCCTGTTCCAGAAATTCGCTCCAGGCGCCCGGCAGTTGCAGCAGCCGGATGGTGTGGCCGGTTGGGGCCGTATCAAAGACGATGTGGTCATACTCGGCCAGCAGTGTTTGGTCGGTCAGCAGGGCGGTGAATTCGTCAAAAGCGGCGATCTCGGTGGTGCAGGCGCCGGAGAGCTGCTCCTCGATGCTGCGCACCACGCTCTCGGGCAACTTGCCGCGCACCGGCCCGACGATCCGCTCCCGATAGGCTTTGGCCGCCGCCGGGGGATCTATCTCCAGCGCCGACAAACCGGGCACAGCGGCGATGGTGGTGACGCGATTACCGATCTCGGTGGCAAACACCTGCCCCACGTTGGAGGCAGGATCTGTGCTGACCAGCAGCACCCGCTTGCCAATATCACACAGCGCCACCGCACTGGCGCAGGCCAGCGAGGTCTTGCCTACTCCGCCCTTGCCGGTGAAGAAGAGAAACGGCGGTGGATTGGTCAGAAAATGGTACATAGCCTCTCCCGAATGGTGCGTCACGACTCAGCAACAACCGCTGCCAGAGCAGCAACCGCCCTTGACGATCCCCTTGATAGCAGCTTGCGGCGCAGGCAGCCCGGCATAACGGGCCAGCTCGCTGCGGCTCGGATAACGGCCGGTCAACACCACCTGCCCCTCCACCAGCACCAGTGGCAACCCCTCCTCCCCGGCGTGGGTCAGAAAAGCGCTGACGGCAGGAGTCTCGGCAAACTGCATCGGCTGCTGGGCCAGATTGAAACGCTCGATGGCCACCCCCTGCTCCTTGGCCCAGGCAAGGTCGGCTGCGAAGGTGACCAGTGCCTGATCAACCTCGGTACCACAGACACCGCTGGAGCAGCAGAGGGCGGGATCAAAAATCTGAATGGAGGACATGGCATTACTCCTTGTTGCAGCAGGGCTGCGCAGGCAGAACATGGGGGGAGCAGGCTGACTCGGCACGCATCACGCCGCACGCCTCGGGATGACCGGCACAGCACTCCTCGGTGAGGTAGGCGATCACATCCAGCATCAGGGGAATATTGGCGCGGTAGCGCAGAAAGCGCCCCTCCTGCTCCACCGACAGCAGACCGGTGTTGAGCATAGCCTTGAGGTGAAACGAGAGGGTGTTGGGGGCAATATCGAGCTCGCTGGCCAGTTCACCGGCGACCCGCCCCTCCAGCCCGGCCTTCACCAGCAGCCGCCATACATCGAGCCGGATGCCGGATGCCAGCGATTCAAAGACCTTGGTGGCCATCTCTTTGTTCATCTTCACTCCCCTTGGTGCGACTTTTCATTTCAACTATACAAGAATTATTGAAATGATCAAGATACGTACCAAAGCGAAGATACGAGATTCTGGTATCAAACCGGGCTGACTGGAGAATCGACGAGTGAACAACAGTAGCGGACGACCACACAGGGTTCGTCGCAGATAAACAGACGCCCTCCAGAGGGAGGGCGTGTATCAGACAGTCAGAGCTGTCGGGGCAATCAGACGAACGCGTGCCTTATTTGGCAGCTGGCACAGCGTTGAAGGTGAGCAGGGCCGCCTTGTTGGCATCGCTCAGAGTCAGCTGGTTGCCGTTGATGGAGTAGGTTGCCACCTTCTCCAGCTTTTGCAGGAACTCGGTCTCTTTGTTCATGGCGTCGCCGATGCACATCATGCGAGTGGAGCCCATGGCGCCCAGCGTCAAGACACCGTCACCCTGTTTGGTGATACCGCCAAAATAGCGGTTGCAGCCGCCCTTGCCCGCCACCTTGCCGTCGACCACTTGCAGGGTGAAGGTATCGCCGGTGGCGCCTTGCAGCTGCCAGCTGGATGCTTGCAGTTGAGCCATGCTGGAACCTGTTGCCATTGCGCAGCCTCCCAGCGCCAGCGCGGCCAGCAGAGTCAGTTTCTTGTTCATGGATTCACCTCTTAATGATTAGAGCCATCAATACGGCAGCCTGTTTAACATGGCTGGCGCCCATGCCAAAGGATTTTATTGTGATCTCCCTTCACTTTACTACCAGCTGGCATGTGCCATGCTTAGGCTCAGTTCCGGACCCAGGGAGGGGAAACGAATGGTCAAATCGCTCATCATCACACTGCTTGCAACCTGCGCCAGCATGGCAGCACAGGCCGCCGACTGGGCAGTGGTTCAGCCGCAATCCAATCCGTCTCTCTATGTCAAAAGTTACTCGGGTGTGCTGCTCAATGGCCATAGCCATCACAGCGACAGTTTTGATCTCTGGCTGGTCAATAGCGGCTATCAATATCCGGTGGTGGATGATGTGACCCTCTTTATGGAAGCGGGCCCGGCGGTGGCGGATCAGAATCGCACATCCGGTTTCAATATGAGTTCGGGGGTACGCTACCAGCTCTCTCCGGCATTCAATATCGGCAGCCAGATCAAACATCTCGATCTCAACAAGGCCAGCACCCTGCTGGAGCTCAACTCCAGCCTGCTGCTGACCCCCAGACTCTCCCTCACCGCCAACTACGGCGTCAGCGCCATCACTGCCGATCAGGCACTGAGCCTGGGGGTCGGCTTCAACTTCTGATGATCACAACAGCGGCGTGGCGCTCACCACCACGCCGTTGCGATCCGCATAGACATAATCCCCTTCGTGGATGGTCACACCGGCAAAGCTGACCACGGCCCCCAGCTCACCCAATCCCCGCTTCTCGGTTTTGACCGGACAGGCGGCCAGCGCCTTGACCCCGAGCGCCAGTGTCGCCAGAGTGCCCACATCCCGCGCCGCGCCGTGGATCAGGAGCCCCTCCCACCCCTGCTCCACCGCCTTGACCGCCAGTTGATCGCCAAGCAGCGCACGGCGCAGCGAGCCGCCGCCGTCGATCACCATCACCTTGCCGTGACCGGGGCGGGTCACCAGATCCCGCACCAGACTGTTGTCTTCATAACAGGAGAGCGTTACGGCGCGACCATAGAAGATGGCCTTGCCGCCAAAATCCTGAAACACCGGGTCGGCCACTTGCAGCAAGTCGCCATGTTGATCGCAGAGGTCGGGCAGGAGATCCAGCATGATTTGATTCCTTTCAGATACATGAAGGTGTTCATTCTTTCATCAGGCAAGATTTCTGGCAATCCAGAAGGATTCAATATTGCCCAGACAAACTGCTGATTTATCCGTCAATACCGGCACCAGCCAGAGCTGGCCATCCTCCACCCAGTAGAGAGCATTCTGGCCAAAACGGGCAGCCAGCTGACGGGCTTGTGGCAGGGATAGCGCCACCGCCAGCGATGACTCCTGCCAGCATTCGTCCGGGTCTGATCCCCAAAACGGCCCCTCCACGGGCACCTGCAAATCCACTGTCAAATGGCGCCACATCGCCCGTTCCCGCCGCATATTGCGTCGTTCTGTGACCCACTGACTGGCCGGATTCCAGGCTGTGATGATGGCAAAAGCAGACCACTCTGGTGGCTCAAATGGCGCGATAAAGCAGATTTTCTTGTAGTTTTCCCACAAATTCATGTCAATCACATGTTACATTCCATTACATTCTGTAGGGGCGAAAACCCGGTTCAGGCCAAGTATGATGCAGCTGTACCAGGGTTTGACCTATATCAAATCAGAGTTAAAAAGTTGCTATCTGACGGCAAAGAGTGTTGTTATGCTCCTGTTAACTGATAAAATGCGGCCACTTTCGTAATGGACGACCTTTCCAGGCTCTGCTCGACCAGACTTGTCGGGAACCTATAAGTGGCACAGGGATACTTGCCGGTACTGATGCCTAATTCGCGATATTCCGACCTGACTCTCATACCCAGGATGACGTAATAAATTTTCAGGATCAGTCAGGAAATCGGTTTGAAACGCCAAAGAGTGTTAAATTTAAGATAATTAACTGATAAGAATCTGGGAATACTCATGCAAACACCACACATTCTGATCGTCGAAGACGAGTTGGTCACACGCAATACCCTGAAAAGCATTTTTGAAGCCGAAGGCTACATCGTGCTCGAAGCCAACAACGGCGACGAGATGCACCAGGCCCTCACTTCCCACACCATCAATCTGGTGATCATGGACATCAACCTGCCGGGCAAGAACGGCCTGCTGCTGGCCCGTGAGCTGCGTGAGAACGACAACATCGCCCTGATGTTCCTGACCGGTCGTGACAACGAAGTGGACAAGATCCTGGGTCTGGAGATCGGCGCCGATGATTACATCACCAAGCCGTTCAACCCCCGTGAGCTGACCATCCGTGCCCGCAACCTGCTGAGCCGCACCATGAACGTGGCTGCCGGTGGCGAAGAGAAGAAGCTGGTTGAACGTTATCTGTTCAACGGCTGGGCGCTGGATATCAACAGCCGCGCTCTGGTCAGCCCCACTGGCGACATGTTCAAGCTGCCGCGCTCCGAGTTCCGCGCCATGCTGCACTTCTGCGAAAACCCGGGCCAGATCCAGACCCGTGCCGAGCTGCTGAAGAAGATGACCGGCCGTGAGCTCAAGCCCCACGACCGTACCGTCGACGTGACCATCCGTCGCATTCGCAAGCACTTCGAAAGCGTTAACGATACTCCGGAGATCATCGCCACCATCCACGGCGAAGGCTACCGTTTCTGTGGTGAGCTGGAGCAGGAATAAGCTCCCGCTACGCAGTTGATCTGAAAAGGCGCCTCGGGCGCCTTTTCTGTCTCTGCTGTCCCGTCCTGAATATGGTTTACACCTTTCCCCCCCAATAAATGGAGAACCCGATGGGACAAGGTGTGAAACGGACACAGCGCGATTACTCGCTGACTTTTAAACTG
>NZ_JAAKRF010000046.1:0-23981 GCF_049173005.1 Aeromonas sp. 602658
TCACCGGCGGATTTTGAATCCGCTGCGTCTACCGATTTCGCCACCCGGGCAACTGCGAGGGATTATACGAATGGCGCGATGCCATGCAAGGTGTTTTTCGATTGAACACTCCCGTTTGTTCATTTATTCAACGCCTTGCTGATGCGGGGCCAGTTACATAGAATGCCGCCATCATCTTAATGGAATAAAAACGATGGCCAAGCCTAAAAAAGTCCAACAAAAATCCCCCTCTCCCGCCACTCAGCCATACCCGTCAGCAGGTCTGCTGCGTCGCCTCGGCGCCCTGATCTATGATGCGCTGGTGGTGACTTCGCTGCTGATCATCGCCGGCTTTATCGGCATGGGGGTCGCCAAGCTGCTGCTGGTCACCGGCATGGCCAGCGTACCGGCGGGTGAAGATACCGTCTGGTTGCTGACCCGCCACCCCCTGAGCCTGATCTACACCCTGTGGCTCGCCTTCGTCATCTGTGGTTTCTACACCTGGTTCTGGACCCGTGCTGGCCAGACCGTCGGCATGCGCGCCTGGCGGCTGCGCATTCAGAACGAGGATGGCAGCCACATCCGCGTTACCCAGGCGCTGATCCGTCTCGCCACCGCCGCCTTTGGTCTGGGCAACCTGATGTGCCTGTTCAACCGCCAGCGTCCGCGGGCGTTTCAGGATATCTGGGCCGAGTGCGAAGTGATCGTGCTGAGCAAGCAGGAAAATCTGGAATTGCTTAACAAGTAATCCCGGATCAATGCAGCAACGAAAGAGGGCACCAACAGGTGCCCTCTTTGCATTTCCTCATAACCTCGTGCGGATTACTGCTTGCGGCTGAGGATGTAGAAGGAGATGCCGCCAAACAGCAGACTGGGCGCGATAGCCGCCAGAATCGGCGGTACCGCATAGACCAGACTGATGGGGCCAAACACCCGATCGCTCACATAGACGGCAAAGCCGGTCATGATCCCCATCAGCATCCGAGCCCCCATGCTCACCGAGCGTAGCGGCCCGAAGATGAAGGAGGAGGCCAGCAGGATCATCGCCACCACCGAGAGCGGTGACAGCAGTTTGCGCCACATCTCCAGCTTGTAGCGACCGGCATCCTGCTTGTTGGCATCGAGATAGCCGATGTAGTCGAGCAGACCGGAGACCGAGAGGTTCTCGGGGTCGATACTCACCACCCCCAGCTGTTTGGGCGTCAACTCCGAGCTCCACTCCATCTTGTCATGCTGTTCGCTGCGGATCTGCGCCGGGTCGTCGAAGCGGGTAACCTGGGTCTGCTTGAGCAGCCAGTGGTGGCGCTCGAACACCCCCTCCTGCGCCTGCACCACGTCGATCAGCTTGCGCTCGGGGGTGAAGCGATAGAGGGTGATGCCGGTGAGGGCGCCATCATTACGCACCCCGTTGATATTGACGAAGTTGTTGCCATCCCGTGCCCACACCCCGTAGGCCGAGACGGTAAGCCGCCCTTCCGACATGGCACCGGCACGGATATCATCCGCCATCCGTTTGGCGACAGGGGCCACATATTCCCCCATCAACCCCACCATGATCATCAGCGGGATCGCCGTCTTGAGCGCCGCCATCACGATACTGATCTTGGAGCGACCCGCCGCCTGCATCACCACCAGCTCGGAGCTGGTCGCCAGCTGACCCAGACCAATCAGGCCACCCAGCAGCGCGGCCAGCGGGAAGAAGAGCACCGCCTCCTTGGGCATGGAGAGCAGCACATAGTAGAGGGCGTTGATCATGTCGTAGTTGCCGTCACCGACCGACTTGAGCTGCTCCACATACTTGATGAGCCCCGCCAGACCAACCAGCGTGATTTCACACAGCAGGATCGACATAAAGATGACCCGACCGATATACCTATCGAGAATGCCAAACATCAGCAGAAGTTCCTATGTTGCAGCATCATGCTGATTTTCTGTTGAAATAGCGCCCTTTCACCCCGTTCCACCAGCTGGTGCCCTGCAGATTGAGGGGCAGGCCGATAAACAGCAGGTAACCGAGCGGCACCAGGAACATCCCCGGCCAGTAGGGCAGCCGACCGCTGTCAATGGCCGAACGGGCGGCGCTGAGCAGCAGGAAGTAGGAGAGATACAGCATGATGGCCGGCAACAGCTTGGCGTAGCGCCCCTGACGGGGATTGACCCGCGCCAGCGGCACCACCAGCAGGGTGAGCACCGGAATGGAGAGGGGCAGCGAGATACGCCACTGCAATTCCGCCATCATGGCGTTGTCCTGGGTACCGAACAGTTCCATGGTCGGCTTGGCCGCCGCCTTGCGGTTGGAACGCTCCATCTCCTGCTGGCGGATCACCAGACCATATTCGCGAAAATCGGAGATCTGGAACTGCTTGCCGGAGAAGTTCCCCTCGTAGCGGGAGCCATCCATCAGGGTCAGCCACTGCAGGCCGTTCTCATCGACCGTCACCACCCCTTCGGTCGCCACCACCACCGAGGGAGGATTGTTCCCCTCCGCCCGCTGCAGCACGAAGACCTTTTGCAGTTTTGAGCCGTTGTCGTTCAAATCCTGGATATAGGCAACCAGACGCCCCTTGTCGAGCTCCATAAAGCGGCCAGCCTGCAGGAAGGAGATACCCGGATCCGACTTGAACTCGTCGATCACCTGATACTCGCGCTCCTTGGCCTGCGGGGCGATCCAGCCAGTGTTGAACGCCGCAACCACCGCCGTCAGCAAGGCCAGCAACATGGCGCTGCGCATCACGAAACGGTGGCTGAAACCGACCGCATGCATCACCGTCATCTCGCTTTCGGCGTAGAGGCGACCATGGGCAAACAAAATGGCTAAAAAGAGACTGATAGGCAGCATCAACAACGCCATATTGGGCAAGTTGAGCAGCAGCAGGGTGGAGACCAGACGTGTCGGCACCTCGCCATCGGCGGCATCACCGATGATCTTGATAAATTGTTGGCTGACAAAGATAAGCAGCAATACGAATAACACTGCCAGCTGGGTTTTCAGGGTTTCCCTGAACAAATATCGGAAAACGATCACAGTCATTCCCAAGTAAACTTGTGTTTTTAGTCGAATGCCTGAAAAATAGGGCCGTATATTGGATTTTTACCAGTTTGAACTGCGGAGCCTGTGGCTGTTCGCTCCGCCTCTGATACCCCAACAAGCACCGCATTATTCAATAAAAGGTGCCTTTTGTCTTTAGGATGTAGGAGATTCCATGGAGTTCAGTGTAAAGAGTGGCAGTCCAGAGAAGCAACGGAGCGCCTGCGTCGTAGTCGGCGTATTTGAGCCTCGTCGCCTCTCTCCGGTTGCCGAACAACTGGACAAGATCAGCGATGGCTATATCAGTTCGCTGCTGCGCCGTGGCGACCTGGAAGGGAAACCAGGCCAGATGCTGCTGCTGCATCAAGTACCGGGCGTGCTCAGCGAGCGCGTACTGCTGGTCGGATGCGGCAAGGAGCGGGAACTCGACGAACGCCAGTACAAGCAGATCATCAACAAGACCATCACCACCCTGAACGAAACCGGCTCCATGGAGGCGGTCTGCTTCCTCACCGAGCTGCACGTCAAGGGTCGGGATACCTATTGGAAGGTGCGCCAGGCGGTAGAAACCACCAAGGCGGGCCTCTACAGCTTTGATCAGTTCAAGACCAACAAGGCCGAGCCACGTCGCCCGCTGCGCAAGCTGGTATTCAACGTGCCGACGCGTCGGGAACTGACCATTGGTGAAAAAGCCATCGCTCACGGTCTGGCCGTGGCCAAGGGTGTGCGGGTCTGCCGCGACGTGGCGAACATGCCGCCCAACGTCTGCAACCCAGCCTATCTGGCCTCCCAGGCCCGTCGTCTGGCCGATGCCTACGACAACATCACCACCAAGGTGGTGGGCGAGCAGGAGATGGCCGAGCTCGGCATGAACTCCTATCTGGCGGTGGCGCGCGGCTCCGACAACGAAGCCATGATGGCCATCATCGAATACAAGGGTCATCCGGATGCCAAGCCCATCGTGCTGGTCGGCAAGGGACTGACCTTCGACTCCGGCGGCATCTCCATCAAGCCGGCCGACGGCATGGACGAGATGAAGTACGACATGGGTGGCGCCGCCTCCGTGCTCGGTACCATGCATGCGCTGGCCCAGCTGCAACTGCCGATCAACGTCATCGGAGTGCTGGCAGGCTGCGAGAATATGCCGGGTGGCAACGCCTATCGCCCGGGTGACATCCTCACCTCCATGTCAGGCCAGACCATCGAAGTGCTCAACACCGATGCGGAAGGTCGTCTGGTGCTGTGTGATGCGCTGACCTATGTGGACCGCTTCGATCCGGAAACCGTCATCGACGTGGCGACCCTGACCGGTGCCTGCGTCATCGCGCTGGGTCACCACACCTCGGGTCTGCTGGCCAACCACAACCCGCTGGCGCACGAGCTGCTCAACGCCTCCGAACAGGCGGGTGATCGCGCATGGCGTCTGCCGCTGTTTGACGAGTATCAGGAGCAGATCGACAGCCCGTTTGCCGACATGGCCAACATCGGCGGTCGTCCGGCCGGTACCATCACCGCGGCCGCCTTCCTGTCACGCTTCACCAAGAAGTACAACTGGGCCCACCTGGATATCGCCGGGACTGCCTGGAAGAGTGGCAAGGATAAAGGCTCCACCGGTCGTCCGGTGCCCCTGCTGACCCAGTTCCTGCTGAACCGGGCTGGCGTGGATATCGAAGAGAAAGAGTAACTCTCCGGCCCCTGCCGATGGCTGCATCGGAAGGGTTGGCGTTACCCTGAACCACAAGGAAGAGGCCCGCCTCTTCCTTGTTTCATTCTTGAATCAGTGAGCTGCGGACGGGAAACGCCCCGTCAGCCTCATGAGGCGGTCAACAGTCCGTCACCGCAAAACGGGATCAACCTGATGAGCCAAGTGATCTTTTATCTGATGAGCGAACAGGATGACGCGCAGGCCTCTGCGGTCGAGCGACTGGCCTGCACTCTTGCGGCCGAGTCGTGGGGCGCGGGCCATATCTACCTGTTCTGCGACGATGAGGCCCAGGCCCTGCGCCTGGACGAGCTGTTGTGGCAGCTGCCGCCGGAGCGCTTCGTGCCGCACCAGCTGCAAGGCGAAAGCGGCATGGCCCCGGTGGAGATCGGCTATCAGCCACCGAAACGGCGCTACGCCCGCCTCATCAATCTGGCCACTGCGACACCTTTGTTTGCAGGACACTTCGCTCAAGTGGTAGATTTTGTCCCCACTGACGAAACACAAAAGCAGCAAGCCCGCGAGCGCTACAAGCACTATCGCCAGGCAGGCCATACCCTCGAAATGAGGGACCAGCCCGTCCTTGCCGCACCGGATCCGGCGCAGCCCTGACTGCAACCAATTGATCCATAAAGAATCAACACCAGACTCCATCCATCCAGATTACGGCGAGACCATGGAAAAGACTTTTAATCACAACGCCATCGAACAGGCGCTCTATCAGCACTGGGAAGCCCAGGGTTACTTCAAGCCCCACGGCGACACCAGCAAAGACTCCTTCTGCATCATGATCCCGCCGCCGAACGTCACCGGCAGCCTGCACATGGGTCACGCCTTCCAGCAAACCCTGATGGATACCCTGATCCGCTACAACCGCATGCAGGGCAAAAACACCCTGTGGCAGGCAGGTACCGACCACGCCGGTATCGCCACCCAGATGGTGGTTGAGCGCAAGATCGCCGCAGAAGAGGGCAAGACTCGCCACGATTACGGCCGTGATGCCTTCATCGACAAGATTTGGCAGTGGAAGGAAGAGTCCGGTGGCACCATCACCCGCCAGATGCGCCGTCTGGGCGACTCCGTGGATTGGGAGCGCGAGCGCTTCACCATGGATGAGGGTCTCTCCGCCGCCGTGCAGGAAGTATTTGTCCGTCTCTACGAAGATGGCCTGATGTACCGCGGCAAGCGTCTGGTGAACTGGGATCCGAAACTCAACACTGCCATCTCCGATCTGGAAGTGGAGAACCGCGAGATCAAGGGCCACATGTGGCACCTGCGCTATCCGCTGGCCAACGGTGCCAAGACTGCCGAAGGCAAGGATTACCTGATCGTCGCCACCACCCGTCCGGAGACCATGCTGGGCGATACCGCCGTGGCCGTGAACCCGGAAGACCCGCGCTACAAGGCGCTGATCGGCCAGCACATCCTGCTGCCGCTGGTGAACCGTCTGATCCCCATCGTTGCCGATGAACACGCCGACATGGAGAAGGGCACCGGTTGCGTGAAGATCACCCCGGCCCACGACTTCAACGATAACGAAGTGGGCAAGCGCCACAGCCTGCCGATGATCAACATCTTCACCCTGGATGCCCACGTGCGTGCCGAGGCCGAAGTGGTCGATACCAACGGCAACCCGAGCACCGCCTATGACGCAGCCCTGCCGGCAGAGTTCGCTGGCCTGGAGCGCTTCGCCGCCCGTAAAGCGATTCTGGCCAAGCTGGAAGAGCTGGGTCTGCTGGACGAGATCAAGGATCACGTGCTGCAACAGCCTTACGGCGATCGCGGTGGCGTGCCCATCGAGCCGATGCTGACCGACCAGTGGTACGTGCGCGTGGCACCGATGGCCAAGACAGCTATCGAAGCGGTGGAAGATGGCCGCATCCAGTTCGTGCCGAAGCAGTACGAAAACATGTACTTCTCCTGGATGCGCGACATTCAGGACTGGTGCGTCTCCCGTCAGCTGTGGTGGGGTCACCGCATCCCGGCATGGTATGACGATGCCGGCAACGTCTACGTTGGCCGCAGCGAAGATGAAGTGCGCGCCAAGCACAGCATCCCGGCCGTAACCGTACTGCGTCAGGACGAAGACGTGCTCGACACCTGGTTCAGCTCCGCCCTGTGGACCTTCTCCACCCTGGGCTGGCCGAACAACACCGAGACACTCAAGACCTTCCACCCGACCGACGTGCTGATGAGCGGCTTCGACATCATCTTCTTCTGGATTGCCCGGATGATCATGATGACCATGCACTTCATCAAGGACGAAAACGGCCAGCCGCAAGTCCCGTTCAAGACCGTCTACATCACCGGTCTTATCCGTGACGAAGAGGGCCAGAAGATGTCCAAGTCCAAGGGCAACGTGCTGGACCCGCTCGACATGATCGACGGTATCTCGCTGGAAGATCTGCTGGAGAAGCGCACCGGCAACATGATGCAGCCGCAGATGGCCGAGAAGATCGCCAAGCGTACCGCCAAGCAGTTCCCGGAAGGGATCGATGCCCACGGCACCGACGCCCTGCGCTTCACGCTGGCGGCGCTGGCCTCTACCGGTCGTGACATCAACTGGGACATGAAGCGCCTGGACGGCTACAACAACTTCTGCAACAAGCTGTGGAACGCCTCCCGCTATGTGCTGATGAACACCGAAGATCAGGACTGCGGTTTTGCCGGTGGCGAGATGCAGTTCAGTCTGGCGGATCGCTGGATCCAGTCCCAGCTGCAAGTGGCCATCCGTGACTTCCGTACCGCCCTCGATACCTACCGCTTCGACATCGCGGCTGGCGTGCTGTACGAATTTATCTGGAACCAGTTCTGTGACTGGTATCTGGAGCTGACCAAGCCGGTACTGACCAAGGGTTCCGAGGCCGAGCAGCGCGCTGCCCGCCACACCCTCGTGACCGTGCTGGAAACCCTGTTGCGTCTGGCGCACCCGATCATCCCGTTCATCACCGAGACCATCTGGAAATCGGTCGCCCCGCTGGCTGGCGTACACGCCGACACCATCATGATTCAGGCCTTCCCGGAGTTCGATGCCGCCAAGGTGGACGAAGCCGCGATGGCGGATCAGGAGTGGGTGAAGGAGTTCATCGTCAGCATCCGCAACATCCGCGCCGAGATGAACGTGGCACCGAGCGTGCCCCTCAACGTGCTGCTCCAGTGCGATGCCAAGGATGCCCAGCGCGCCGCTGACAACGAGGCTTTCCTCAAGTCGCTGGCCCGTCTGGAGTCCATCCGCGTACTGGCGGACGGTGAAACCGCCCCGCTGTCAGTGAAGAAGCTGATCGGTGCCACCGAGCTGATGATCCCGATGGCTGGTCTCATCGACAAGGATGCCGAGCTGGCCCGTTTGGCCAAAGAGGTTGCCCGCCTGGTGGGCGAGTGCGGCCGTATCGAAGGCAAGCTTGGCAACGAAGCCTTCGTCGCCAAGGCGCCGGAAGCGGTCATCGCCAAAGAGCGTGAGAAGCTGGAAGATTACCGTCTCCAGCTGACCAAGCTGGAAGCCCAGCAGGCCGAAATCGCCGCGCTGTAAGCACCGCCCCAACCGATACAACAAAGCCCCCTGCCAAGGGGGCTTTTTCATATCCGCGCTTCCCGTTTCAGCTCACCAGCAGCCAACTGCAAAAACCGAGATAGAGCAGACCGACCAGCGCCAGCCGTCCGGCGGTCATGGTTCCCTTTCTGAACCCCCACCAGAGCAACCCCACCGCCAACAGCGTCACCAGCGAGGAGGCCATCATTGCGCCATCCAGCAACCAAGGGGTAAAGAGCAAGCAGAACGCCTTGGGGATAGTGCCCTGGATCATCATGGCCCCGGAGATATTGGCCAGTGCCAGCCGGTTCTTGCCCTGCCGCACCCAGATCAGCACGTTCATCAGCTCCGGCATCTCGGTCGCCACCGGACTCAACAGCAGGGCCGCCAGCACCGGCGAGAGGCCAAAAAGCTCGCCCATGCTCTCCAGCTGATGGACAAACAGCTGGGCCGCCAGCGCCACCACCACCAGTGCAGCCAGTGTCTGCAGCAGCACCTTGCCAAGGGGCGGGATCCCGGCATTTGGAGCCAGCTTGAGGGGCTCCGGCAGCTCGACCTCATGGCTGTCACTCTGTTTCAGCTCGCGCCTTACATAGACGAGGTAGACCAGCACGAAGAGCGGGGCCAGCCAGCTCTTGCCGGTGAAGGCGACCAGCCCCAGCGCGGTCGCCACCAGAAAGATCCCCATAAACCAGCGCTGATCCCGCCCAATCTCGCGCTGCACCTCGCCATCGATGGCCCGTTCGGTACGCCCCATGCAAAGCAGCAGGGTGAGGCCGACTGCCGCATAGCCGATGGTCGCCAACACCAGCGGCCCGCCAAGGGCGGCGCCAATGCCGATCTCCTGCTGGGCGGTTGTGTTGCCCATCAGCAGAGCTGTCAGGGTCACGATACACTCGGGCAGCGCCGTACCCAGTGCAGCCAGCAGGGAGCCGGTAGCGCTTTGGGAGAGTTTGAAGTGGTGGCCGGTCCACTCGATGCCGTTGACGAAGTATTCGCAGGCAAGGTAGATGGTGACCGCAGAGACGAGAAATAACAGCAGGGTAATCAACATAATAGATACCGCCAGGCGAGCAGAGTAACCAATGGACCCGACATGGCTCGCCCGGCTGGCGTGCATATCGAGGCCAAAGGTCTTGCAGAGCGATAGTGCCTATCGCCGCCCATGCCATGGATACGAGGATCCAAGAGTGTTGACATGGGCCCGGCCCGGAATGCGGGCGGGTTGCTACTCCCCAATGACTGAGGGGACGTTTTAGCAACTCGACCGCCGCCTCACAAGGCAAATTACTGATAACTCATCCAATAAGTTGTAAGGAAATGTATCGCCAGCCTCCCCTCCCCGGCGCCATTACGCTGTTGGCACACCGATTGCTGTAGGTAGTTCACTATCCACAACAGTTTGGGAAGGATGAACAATGAAACGGTGGATCCAACATTTCTATCAACTCAGCCGCCTCAATTGGCTAATGGTCTGGTTGTTGCTCTGTTGCAGCATCATTTTGCTGTTTCCGGCCGGGCTGATGAAAGGGGCCGTCAGCCAGTGGGCTGCGGATCATGCGGCCTGGCTGGGGGTCGGCATGCTGATCGCCATCTCCTACTTCTGCAGTCAAGGCTTCCTGATCGCCTGGGAGTGGGCGTGCGAAGAGTGGCAGGCGCGCCGTCAGCAGGACCAGCTGGCCCAGATGATCGGCTTCCTCGACTTCAACGAGAAGGCGGTGCTGCGCGAGTTCGTGCTGCAGCGTAAAAGCGTCATAAACTTGCCGATCACCGAGCCCGCCGTCAAAAACCTGATGGATGCCGGCGTCCTCACCTATGCCTACGGCAAGCCGACCCGGGAGAAGGATGACGAGAACCAGATCCGTGCCCTGATGATCGCCCTGCCCGCCCGGCCGCTGCTCACCTACAAGGTGCTCGGGTTGTCGCGTGGCAAGATGAGCGACGAGCAGGTAGAGCAGATCATGAATGCCCGCCCCAAGTTCGCCCAGAAGGGGTTCCAGCGCTAACCGCCGCCCAACCGCCAGATGCAAAAGAGCCGGACACTGTCCGGCTCTCTAATTTCTGCGCGATGCTCTGTACCATCCCTTACGTCTTGTTGTGCCCTAACCCTTTAGGCTGGAGCAAAAGCTCACATCCGCAACCTTGGTCAGCGGATCGAAGCTGTGATAGAGCTCGAAACAGGGTCGATCATCAAATTCGAAACCGGCCGCTACCACCTCACCGATATGTTGCTGCCAGAGTGCGGGGTACTGGGCCGGGTCGGTCACGGTAAAACGTGACTGGCCATAGCGGCCGCCCGCCAGCTGCTGGATCTCCACATTGCCACTTCCCCTGGTGCCCGCCGGCACGGTGACGCAAATATCGGTGCGGCACTGCTGGGGAGCCGTCACTTCGGGGTTGTCGTGGTAGATGAAGATCCACTCCCCTTCGGCCAAGCCCAACCCGACAGCCCATTGATAGAGCTGGTCACACACCGGCTCATAGCCTATGCCGTAAGGGCCGGTGACCCGGATATAGGCCAGAGTGCGCGCAGCCATCTGTTCGGTTTTCATCTTTAGCCTCCTTTCACTGGAACGGCCTTCAGCATAATCAGAGACCCGGGCAGCCGCGTGTCCATTCTTGCTCAGTTGCAAGAGTGACGGCTGGCGGCGCAACATCCCCGGTGCCATGGCAAACTGCTTGCGAAACGCCTTGGCAAAGGCCTGTGAGCTGGCAAAACCGGCCGAGAAGGCAATCTCGGTGATCGGGTCGCGACTGTAGCAGAGAGAGCGAGCAGCCCGCTCCAACCGCAGGCGGCGCTGCATCTCGGCCGGGGTTTCACCGGTGATGGCGGTAAAGACCCGATGAAAGTGATAGCTGGAGAGCGCCGCAAGACTGGCCGCCTCACTGAGGCAGAGCTCGGGATTCTGCTCCAGCGCCCGGATCACCGGGCGCAATCTGGCCTGATAATCGACCATGCCGTTAGCGACTGACGCCCCCCCGCAACTCTGGCCATATAGAACACATCCACATAGCGCCCTTGCCGGAAGGCATAGTCGCGGGCCCGACCCTCCTCCACAAAGCCGAACTTGTGATAGAGCGCCCGCGCCGCTTCGTTATCGACAAAAACCGTCAGCTCAATCCGGTGCAGGTTGAGCCAGTTATCGGCCAGATCAAGCGCCGCAGCCATCAGGGCAGATCCAACCCCCTTGCCGGCCCAGTCATCCCGTACCCCCATGCCAATCCCGGCCACATGCTTGCGTCTCGGATTAGACTCCACACGCAATGCGATCTGGCCAACCAGCAGCCCCTCTACCTCGGCGACCAGCGCCACCACACCACTCTGCTCCAACCGTTGTTGCCACACACCCAGTGCCGGATAGGGTAGTTGCAAGGTGCCCGCCTGGGCATTGGGCATGGCATAGAGATCCCGCAAGGCGGGGGCATCGGCGGATTCGGCATGACGGATGGTAATCTGCATATGAGGCTCCTTCTCGAAACGTCCATCATGCATCATCCATCGCATCAGTCCATACAACCGGCACGGTCAGAGTGATTTATTGTCGGCAGACAGGGCTGCACACTGAGCCATTCAGCCAGTTTCATAGGTGAAAAAAAAACGGAGCAAATGCTCCGTTTTTCAATGCTTTATCAATCCCGGACGGAACGCGCTTCGCGCTCTTGCCGCTCCCTTGCCAACAGGCGTTTGTACCACCAGCTACTGCGACGACGTTGTGCATTGGAAGAGCGACGAGCCATTTCTTAGGTTCCAGCCAAGAGTAGAAAGGAGCTGCATTATGCGACAGGGATCACGTCCATGTCTTTAGCTGGATCAAGAAAAGCCTCACTGGCCCCCTGAAATCCTCTTCTGGTTTTGCTGCCATGTGGCCACTGGCAGCACCATCGCAGGGGAAAGCCAGACTCTCAGGCCCACTCCAGAAATCAACCCGGCCCCGAGTTTACTTGACGGATAATCATACAGCCTGCTGGCATTGTGGAACCAATATGGTAGCCTGCCAGCGCCTGCGGGCAGTCTCTCGCTGCCACGCGTAAACTCCCGGTGAATTTGTCACGTCCTGACAAAATATAACCTTATTTATCAAATCGTTATTTGGATATTATCCCAATGCGTATCATGCCGTTGCTCAAGGCTGCCTGCCTGAGCCTGATGTTGTCCGCCTGCGTTGCCCCATTGCTGATGATGAGCCCCACCAGCCAGCTGATGTGGGCCCTGCTCAAGCCGCTGGTCGGCTTTGACCCGAACGAGGTCAATCTGTTCGAACAACCCCTGATCAAGGATCGGATGACCGCCATCCTTGGCCCCAATTACGACAGCACCATGCAGTTGCTCAAGACTGCCGACAAGGTACAGCAGGAGGGGCCGCTTTTCTATGTGGTCTCCGAGTATGCGCCCGTGCCGGATATCGCCAAGCAGGCGGGGATGGTGTGGAACTCGCAAACCAACCAGATGTCTGTATTGCTGCAAAAAGGGGATGGCACCACCCTGACCTTCGGCGAAAATCTGGCGGACACGGCACCGACATGGCCAACCGCCATGCAGGGCTGGCAGACCCCCACCAGCCAGCTCACCCCGGCGGCCAATGCCCTGACCGGGGCGGCGACCAGTCAGAGTGGCGCCTCCCCCTTCTCCCTTGGCAGCGCTCTGGGCACAGTGACCCGCGGCGTCACCGGCTCGCTGACCAACAGTGCAAGTCAGGCTATCAGCGGCGCAGCCGCCAACGCCACAGGGCAGGCCACCCAAGCGGTAAGCCAAAGCGCGACCGATCTGACCCGTAGTGCAACCACCGCAGTCACTGCACCCGCCAAACAGGCGGTGAGCAGCACCGCTGCGACCGCAACGCAAGAAGCCACCAAGGCCGTTGCCACTCCTGCCAAACAAGCCGTCAGCACCGCCGCCGCAACCGTGACGCAAGAAGCCACCAAGGCAGTTGCCGCTCCTGCCAAGCAGGCCGTCAGCAGCGCCGCTGCGACCGTGACGCAGGAAGCGACCAAGGCCGTTGCCGTTCCTGCCAAACAAGCCGTCAGCAGCGCAGCTGCGACCGCGACGCAAGAAGCCACCAAGGCCGTTGCCGCTCCTGCCAAGCAAGCCGTCAGCAGCGCCGCTGCGACCGCGACGCAAGAGGCCACCAAGGCTGTTGTCGTTCCTGCCAAACAGGCAGTCAGCATCGCCGCAGCTACTGTGACACAGGAAGCCACCAAGGCTGTTGCCGCGCCAGCCAAACAGGCCGTCAGTGCCGCCCCCCATACGGCCGGAGAGAGCGCCACCGATGCCGCCATAGCAGCAGAAGCCGAGGCTCGCGCCAAGGCAGAGGCGGAGATGGAGGCCCTGCTAAAATAAACCGACAGGTCACCGCAAGGTGACCTGTCGCGGTATCCGCGACCCGACTATGAACTTCCGGCCAAGGACACATAGACTGATAGGTAATTCCCTGCACAAGGAGTGCGCCATGCGATCCCTGCTCGCGGCCCTTATCGCCCTGCTCCTGCTGACCAGCTTCCCCGCACGGTCCGCCTTTATCTATTACTCGGAGCAGAACATGCCCCTCAACGGGCTGGACAAGGAGGGCAAGCCCATCGGGCTGGCAGTTGAGCTGCTGCGGCTGATGTGGCGCGAGCTGGGGGAGCCGGAGCAACCGATCCAATTTCTGCCATGGGCCCGCGGTTGGTATCTGCTGACCCAGCAACCGGAGGCCGTTCTTTTTACCACCGCCAGAACCAAAGAGCGTGATCCCCATTTCCTATGGGTTTGCCCCATCAGCCACTCGCGAGTGACGCTGGTCGGACGAAAACAGGATGCCCCCAGAGTGACCGGCAAGGGGGATCTGGCCAAACTGCAGGTAGGGGTAATGCAGGCTGACGTGGGGGAGCAGTTACTGCTCAACCGCGGCATCAGCCCGGGCAACATGATGGCGGTGGAGCGCATGGAGCAGGTGGTACGCCAGCTCATCATGGCCCGTACAGATCTGGTAGCAGGCAACGAGGTGATGTTATTCCATCAACTGAAAGCTCTGGGATTTGCCGCGGAAGATTTCATCTCTGTCGCAGTGCTGGAGGAACAGGACAACTGCTTTGCTTTCAACCCGCGGGCGGATCGGCAGCAGGTCGCCCGGTTGCAACAAGCCCTCGATCAGGTTCGTCTCGGTAGCGAATACCGGCAGTTGATGGAACGCTACCAGCGACTCAGTAACCTTCCCCAAAGCGATAAGCCGCTACCGAAGATCGAGTAACCCCGGTTCATCCTCTTCCCTCTGTGGTGATCAGATGGTTGAGGAAGAGATGAAACAGCTCGGCCCGCGAGCCGAGCCGCAGCTTGCCATAGAGATGCTTGCGGTGATTCTTCACCGTGCCGCTGCCAATCCCGAGCGCTGCGGCAATCGCCTCCGTATCCAGTCCCTGCAGCAGCAACTCCGCCACCTGCCGCTCGCGCCGGGTAAGCCTATCGCCCCCCACACTCGCCATCGCCTGCTCCACCGCACTCCGGAGGCTGGCGCTGTCTGGCAGCACCGTGCTCTGGGCCAACAGCGGCTGGCTCTGCCGCCACTGCTGACGACAGAGCGAATGTACCAGCGGGAACAGCTGCTCCAGCCTTACCAGCTCGTCACGGCTGAGGGTACTGCGCTTGTCGAGTCGCCCGAGAAACAGCATCAGCGTCAGTCCGTCCCGCACCGGCAGGATCAGCCCCACCTCCTCCTGCCAGCCGGTGGCCTGATAGAAGTGGTGGCGATATTCGGGATCGAGCCGCCCTTGGGAGACCTGCGCCAGGGTCCAGACGCCGGCAGGCAAGCCCTGCTCCAGCGCCTGCATAAAGGGATCCTGACTGAAGTGGCTGGTGAGGTAGCGATCAAACAGCAGAGCCCGCTGATGGTTGAGGTTGTCGTAGAGGTAGACGGGCCGCTGCCCCACCCCGAGCAGCAGGGCGCAATCAAACGCCACCTGCTGCTGGATCAGCCGCACCAGCGCCGCCGGAAAGGCGCTGCTGTGCAGGGCATCGACCACCTCGGTCATGCTGCGGGTCAAGGCATCTGTGGTGAATGGCTGGGTCATGGTGGCACGTTTCCGGTGACGGGGAGCGATTCTCCGCTATGGCTGAATGCTAGCACGAGAGTGGCAGAAATGTCCCTCAGGGGACATATCCGCCACCAGCCAGAACGGCGAGGATGACGGCTTTTCCCCTGTTGTTGGAGCACACATGATCAACCCCCACCTGCTCGATGAGCTGACCGAGCGCGGCCTTGTGGCCCAGAATTCCGACCCCGCGGCCCTGGCCGATCATCTTGCCACCCCGCGCACCGTCTATTGCGGGTTCGATCCCACCGCCGGCAGCCTGCATATCGGTCATCTGGTGCCGCTCTTGATGCTGCGCCGCTTCCAGTTGGCGGGCCACACCCCGGTGGCACTGGTGGGCGGGGCAACCGGCCTTATCGGCGATCCCAGCTTCAAGGCGACCGAACGCAGCCTCAACAGTGCCGATACCGTGCAGGGTTGGGTCGCCAGCCTGTCTGCCCAAATCAGGGCGCTGCTGCCCGCCGATGAGGGCCTGTCGGCCCCGCAACTGGTCAACAATGGCGACTGGATGGGGCAGATGTCCGCCCTCGATTTTCTGCGGGATATCGGCAAGCACTTCTCGGTCAATGCCATGCTGGCGCGGGAATCGGTACGCCAGCGGCTGGCCCGCCCGGATCAGGGCATCTCGTTCACCGAGTTCTCCTACGCTCTGCTGCAATCCTACGATTTTGCAGTGCTGCACCAGCGGCTCGGCTGCACCCTGCAGATTGGCGGCAACGACCAGTGGGGCAATATCACCAGCGGCATGGATCTGACCCGTCGCCTCCATCAGGCGCAGGTACACGGCATGACCCTGCCCCTTATCACCAAGGCAGACGGCACCAAGTTCGGCAAAACCGAAGGGGGCGCGGTCTGGCTCGATCCGGCGCTCACCTCCCCTTACGCTTTCTACCAGTTCTGGCTCGGCACCGCAGATGAGGATGTCTACCGCTTCCTGCGCTACTACAGCTTTATGTCGCTGAGCGAGATTGATGCACTGGAGGCGGAAGATACCAAGCGGCAGGGGCGAAAGCAGGCCCAGCAGGTGTTGGCGAACGAGCTGACCGAGCTGGTACACGGCAAGGCGGCGCTGGCGGCGGTGCAGCGCATCAGCGAGTTACTGTTTAGCGGCGATGTGGCCCGCCTCGGCGAGAGCGATCTGGCCCAGCTGGCGCAGGATGGCATGCCGTGCAGCACCGTCAGCGGCGAGACGGATCTGGTCAGCCTGCTGGTCAGCTGCGGTCTGGCGAACTCCAAACGCATCGCCCGCGAGCTGCTGGCGGCGGGCGCTATCAGCCTCAATGGTGTGCTCAAGCAGGATGATCAGCTGAGTGCCACTGATCGGCTGTTTGGCCGCTACCTGCTGCTGCGCCGGGGCAAAAAGCAGTATCACTTGGTGGCGTGGCAATAAGCCGCAGGGCGGGGAGCACAGCCTCCCTGCCCGCCCCCTGAATCCCTTTTGACTCCCGAGTTGCGATCCCCCTCACAGCCTCTCCCGTCAGCAGCCACCATACTGGCACCGGCGAACATGGAGTACGCCACACAATCTGTTCCTCACGAATCAACAAGGATGCTGATGATGAAGAGATGGCTTCTGGTGCTGCTCTGCACCCTGCCCATGCTGGCACACGCCAGCGGATACACCCAGACCCGCTACCCCATAGTGCTGGTGCACGGCCTGTTCGGCTTCGACAAGCTGCTCGGGGTCGATTACTTCTACGGCATTCCGCAAGCCCTGAGCCGCGATGGCGCCAAGGTCTACGTGGCTCAGGTATCTGCTACCGCCAGCTCCGAGCAGCGGGGGGAGCAGTTGCTCGCCCAGATTGAACTGCTGCTGGCCGCCACCGGCGCCGAGAAGGTCAACCTGATCGGCCACTCCCACGGCGGCCCGACCATCCGCTATGTCGCTTCGGTCGCCCCCGAGCTGGTCGCCTCCGCCACCAGCGTCGGCGGGGTCAACTACGGCTCCGAGATTGCCGATCTGGTGCGGGCCAATGCGGCGCCCGGCTCGGCCGCTGAGAAGCTGGCGGCCGCCGCAGCCCACGCCCTCTCCGACATGATTTCGCTGCTCTCGGGCGGGAGCCAGCTGCCGCAAGATCCGGTCGCCGCCCTCGATGCCCTCACCAGCAAGGGGGCCAGCCAGTTCAACCAGCGCTACCCGGAGGGGCTGCCCAGCCGCTATTGCGGCGAGGGGCCGATGCAGGCCAGCAACGGCGTCTACTACTTCTCCTGGAGCGGGCGCGGCAACCTGACCAATCTGCTGGATCCGGTGGATCCTGCGCTGGCGCTGACCGGCGCCTTCTTCAAGGAGCCCAATGACGGGCTGGTCGGAGTCTGCAGCAGTCACCTCGGCAAGGTGATCGGCACCGACTACCGGATGAACCATCTGGACGAAGTGAACCAGTCATTCGGCATCCACCATCTGTTCGAGACCGATCCGGTCACCCTCTATCGCCAGCATGCCAACCGTCTCAAGGAGCTGGGACTATGAAGATCGCCACCCTGCTCGTCGTGCCCTGCGCCATCACCCTGCTGCTTGGCGGGGTGTTGCTCTGGCCCACAGCACCGACGGCAGACTCATCACAGGCTCAAACCAATCAGCATGCACAGAGCCACCCGCACGATCCCGAGCAGGAGGCCGCCGATGCCCTGCAGGCGCGCTATCGCACCTTTGTCTCCGCCCAGAGCAGCCTGACGGTGCCCACCGAAATCTCCCTCGCCAGCCTGCAGATCCTGTTTGACGAGCGGGAGCAGCTGCGCCAGCAGAGTTTTACCCCGGCCGAGCAGGCCCAGCTGTTTGCCGAGGATCGACTGATGGAGCAGCTGACCCTGCGCCGCAGGGCGCTGGCGGAAGCAAGAGACAGCGACAAGTCGCAGCTGGCCAGCGAGCTGGATCTCTGGCTGGCGGAGCAACCGGGCTGGTTTCGCGAGGCGGAGGCCAACAGCCGCCTGCTTGAAGAGTTGCAAGAGCTGGCACAGATGGAGCCAGCCAAACGGGATGCCCTGCTGCTGGAGACGGGGGGGCCGGAAGCAGTGGATCGGATGCGCCAGCTGGAGCAGAACCGGCAAGGGTTCGAGGAGCAGCTCAGCGGCTTTCTGGCCGAACTCAGGCAACTGCCGAACGAGGCCCGGGCCGAACAGCAACAGGAGCTGCTGGCCCGCTGGTTCGAACCCGGACAGTGGCGCCGGGTCGAGGCGCTCACCCGGCTCAAGCTGGGGGAACAATGAGCCAATGACAAGGAGCCCACGATGGGCCCCTTGCTGTGGTGCACTTATTGCGGCTTGTTGGTTGCCGGTAAAGATTGCCAGGTGAGGCGGGTCACCTGAGTGCCCTGCACCTCGCACTTGAGGCTCAACTCCTGCCACCCCTTATCCTGACGCAGGGAGACCTCCCCCTCGATCCCCTGCTCGCCAATCTTCAGCTTATCCTGCTCGAAGATCACCTTGTCGCCATGGGCAAGATCCATCAGTTTGCCGTTGCAGAGCCAGTGAGCGAGATCCGCCCCCTTCAGCTTGACGCCACCCTTGGCCGCCCTCTGCTCGGCCGCGCTCGGCGCGAACAGCTTGCTCAGCTCGGCGGCCCGCTTGGTGAGCCACTCCTGACGCTGCTGCATGCTCATCTTGCTGACAAACTCGGCGGGCTGGCCCTTCTCGTCCAGCCATTGGGTCAGCTTGCCGCTGTCGTCAAAGGCGAACTGGGCGGCGGGCTCTTTGACCCCGAACAGCTTGCCGCCCTTGAAGTAGTAGCGGCTCTCCCCTTCCAGCTTGCCCAGCTCGTTCATGATGGGCACGGCGATGATGACGGGGGCGCCATCGATCCAGGCCTTGATATCGACGCCGTCATGGCTGAATTGACGGATATCGAGGGCGCTCTCGGCCCCCTTCTCCATCAGGGTAAACTGCTCGGCGAGAGAAGCGGCCAGAGAAGGGAGGGAGCAGAATCCCAGGGTCAGCGCGATCGCTGTGTTGCGCATTGAGTTGTACATAACACTCCTGTGATGGGCCATCCGGCCCGTGGTTAACTCTCTGTCAGCCAGGCCCGCAGCCCTTCCCGGTGAACATCGCTCAGGGGCAGGGATTGGCGGGTCCGGTAGTCAAAATGGATCAGGGTCGTTTCGGCGGTGACGGCCAGTTCGCCGCCCTGCCAGGCCTCCTGCCAGACCGTAAATGAGCTGGTGCCGATGCGGCGCACGCCGGTCTTGATGGTGACCGGCTGGCCGTAGAACAGCTCCCGTTTGAACTGCACCGTATAGCCCGCGATGATCAGATGCCAGTTATGCACATCCAGATCGGGGGAAAAGATCCGGAACAGGGGATCCCGCGCCGATTCGAACCAGACCGCCGGCACCGTATTGTTGATATGGCCGAGGGCATCCGTCTCCTGAAAGCGGGGTTGGATCTGCATTTCCAGCATGGGTTGACTCCTTGTCATTGAACCGCGATCAGGCTAACGCGCCCCGCATCAGGACTCAAGCCTCCCCGTCTTATCCCAAGTGCTGACAGCCAGTTCCGGCCGCAACCAGGCGCTGCGAAAATCGAACCAGCCGAGCGCCGTCATCCGCACCCCGTGCACGCCGACCCGGCTCTCCAGCTCCAGCCAGTGGTGGAACAGCGGCACAAACCAGCTCTGCTGCTGCACAGTTGCCAGCAGGGCGCGGGGGCCAGGCTCCTCACCGCTGGCGCGCCACTGCATCAACCCTTGCCACAACTCATGCTGACTGCTCCACACCTTGCGCAGCAACGGGGTGCCCTGCAACCAGGCGTAGGGGGCAAAGGGGCCGGCATGTTCGAGGTTGAGGGTGCCGAGCCAGAGATCCACATCCTCATCCTCGCCGCTCACCCAGCGACCGTAATCGAGGGTGCGCACCTCGAGCCTGATCCCCTGTTCGGCCAGCAGGCTGCTCATGGCGTTGGCGCACTCGTTGAATTCCAGATGCTGGTTGAAGCAGGCGAGCACCAGTCTTCCCGGCAACTGCGCCGGTGTGGGCAAGGGCGCGGGCAGCGCTTCGCGCCAGTGGGGCAGCAGGCCGAGGGCGCTGGTCCAGCCCCGTTGCAACTCGGGGGCGACCCGCCCCATCAGAGCCACCGGATTGAGCAGTTGGCCGAGCCACTGGCGCAGGGCGGGATCCTGCAAGGATCCGGAACGATCGTCCTGCAGCAGGAAGTAGCAGCCCGACTCCAGCTCCGATTCGCCGCGCATGGTGCCGAGCTCAGGGCTGTCACGCCCCAGCTGCAGGTGGGTCTCCAGCCGCTCCGCCAGCTCCGGCAGCATCCAGATATCGATCTCGTCGAGCAGGGCACGCAGGCCGAAGTAGTCGTCAAACGCCGCAAGGCAAAGATGCAGGGGATCGTTCACAGCCACCCGGTAAGGACCGGTGCCCACAGGTTGCAGGGCAAAGCCCGCCTCCCCCTTGAGCTCCCGCGGCAAAATGGTCGCCACCGGCTCCGCCAGCAGGTGGGGCAGCCAAGGATCCGGACTGTCGAGATAGAGATCCAGGGTGCGCGGCCAGGGGCTCTCCAGCCGAGCCAGATGTGCAAACAGCGGGCGATCCCGCAGGGCCAGCAGGCTCTCCATCACATCTTCCACCACCAGCTCGCGACCGTGGTGAAAACGCACCGCCGGGCGCAGGTAGAAACGCCAGTGACAGGGGCCCAGACACTCCCAGTGGTGGGCGAGATCCCCTTCAATTTCCCCATTTTCCTCATTTCGCCGGGTGAGGCCGTTGAAGATCTGGCGGCTCAGGTGAATTTCGGAGCGGCGCATCGGGCCGGTGGGCAGCAATTGCGGCAGCGGCCGATAGTAGGGCACCCGCAGGATCTGGCGCCCCTCGCGGGTGGCCTGACCGAGCTGTTCGATCAACAACGGAGTGAGCAAATCGAGGCGATCCTCGGCCAGCCGCACCGCCTGCGCCAGCTGGCCCTGACTGAGCAGATCCCGCAAGCGGCGCCGGGTCAGGCTCTCCTGACTGTCGAGCAAGGTGAGCCGGGAGCGCCGCCCCCGCCCCGCTTCCGCCGACCAGCTGAGCCAGCCCTGATCCTGCATCCGCCGCAGCAGCAGGCGAGCGTTGCGCGGGGTGCAGCAGAGCAGATCCGCCACCTCGGCGAGACTGATCTCCCGCTCGTCGCTGCCAAGCAGCTGGGCGAGTCGTTGAAATTGCTGGTAAAGGCGACCGGTCGGCATAAAAGAGGAAATCCTGTTGCTGTAAGTCATCAGTTTTTACTTCCGCATTTTAGCTCAATACTGCTGATGAACGTGAGAACCACAGCAGAGGAGCACCATCATGAGCCACGCCAACCCCCTCAAACCGAACCGGATCCAGCAGACCTTGCGCCGTTACTTCAAGCGGATCCTGCCACGCCCGCTGGCGCTCATCGAGGATCCCATGCAGCAGCTCAACCGCCTGATGCAGTGGGATATGAACCAGATCGATGACAAGGAGTATCGCCGTCGCCTCTGAGCACGGCAGGCCTGCCCGCCACTCGGGACGCGCATCCCCTGCGGGCGACATTGCTTTGCCGGATCTTGCTGTTTACATCGGCCACGGGCCTGATAGATTGGACGTCTATCCATCTATAACTGCCATAAGCAACATCCAACAAGGAGTGTGTGATGAAAGATGCGACCCTGGCCCTGCACCACGGCTTTTCCAGCGACCCCACCACCAAGGCGGTCGCCGTGCCCATCTACCAGACGGTGGCCTACGAGTTCGAGAGCGCCCAGCACGGGGCGGATCTGTTCAATCTGGCGGTGCCGGGCAACATCTACACCCGCATCATGAACCCCACCAACGATGTGCTGGAGCAGCGGATGGCCGCGCTGGAAGGAGGGATTGCCGCGCTGGTGGTCTCGGCAGGTTCCGCCGCCATCACCTACGCCATTCAGGCGCTGACCGCCGCCGGTGACAACATTGTCTCCACGCCCCAGCTCTATGGCGGCACCTACACCTTGTTCGCCCACATGCTGCCGAGTTTCGGGGTCGAGGTGCGCTTCGCCAAGGATGACAGCGCCGAAGCCATCGCCGCCCTCATCGACGACAAGACCAAGGCGGTCTACTGCGAGAGCATCGGCAACCCGGCGGGCAACATCGTCGATCTGGCCGCGCTGGCCAAGGCAGCCCATGCCCGTGGCGTGCCGCTCATCGTCGACAACACGGTCGCCACCCCGGTGCTCTGTAAACCCATCGAACATGGCGCTGACATAGTCGTCCACAGCCTCACCAAATATGTCGGCGGCCATGGCAACTCGCTGGGTGGCGTCATCGTCGACTCGGGCAAGTTCCCCTGGGCAGATCACGCCGAGCGCTTCCCACAGCTGACCAAACCCGAGCCCTCCTACCACGGGGTGGTCTACACCGAGGCCTTTGGCCCGGCCGCCTTTATCGGGCGGGTACGCACAGTGCCACTGCGCAATACCGGCGCAGCGCTGGCGCCAATGAACGCCTTCCTGCTGCTGCAGGGGCTGGAGACCCTGAGCCTGCGCATGGAACGCCACGTCGACAACGCCCTGCGGGTTGCCAATCACCTCAAGCATCACCCCAAGGTGGCCTGGGTCAGCTACGCCGGTCTGCCGGGTCATCCCCACTATCTGCTGGCAGAGAAGTACATGGCCGGTCGCCCCTCGGCCATCCTCTCGTTCGGTCTGAAGGATGGTTACGAGGCGGGCGTGCGCTTCTACGATGCGCTCAAGATCTTCAAGCGGTTGGTCAACATCGGCGATGCCAAGTCGCTGGCCTGCCACCCCGCCTCCACCACCCATCGCCAGTTGAGCGAGGAGGAGCAGGCCAAGGCAGGAGTCAAACCTGAGATGATCCGGCTCTCGGTAGGGATCGAGGCGATCGAGGACATTCTGGCAGATCTGGATCAGGCGCTGGAGGCCTGAGTCTGGTGTTGAGCGAGCGGGCATCAGCCCGCTCTTTTTTTACTGCCGGTGAACCGCCCTCCTCACCCGCTCGTATACCCCATCCTGCCACCGAATCGAGGTCGTTATGATAGTCCTGCACCACCTGAACAAATCACGCTCCCAGCGCATCATCTGGCTGCTCGAAGAGCTGGGCCAACCCTATGAGATCAAGGCGTATCAGCGCGATGCCGCGACCTTTCTGGCACCGCCCGAGCTGAAAGCCATCCACCCTCTCGGCAAGTCGCCGGTCATCGAGTTAGACGGCCGGGTGCTGGCGGAATCGGGCGCCATCACCGAGTACCTGATCGCCCGCTACGCCGCCGAGCGGCTGGCTCCGGCACCAGATAGCCCCGACTATCCCGAATACCTGCAGTGGCTCCACTTTGCCGAGAGCTCCGGCATTCTGCCGCTGCTGCTCGACATGTTCGTGCGCAAGGATGGCAGCCCGATGCGCTTCCTGCCGGACTACGCCAAGGCGGAGTGTGCCAAGGTGCTGGGCTACCTCAATGAGGTACTGGCGAATCGCCACTATCTGGTGGGGGATCGCCTCTCCGGCGCCGACATCATGAACTCCTTCCTGGTGGATCTGCTGGCGCAAAGTGGTCAGCTGGCCCACTTCCCGCACCTGCAAGCCTACTGGCAGCGCCTCAATACCCATCCGGCCCGTCAGAAGGCCATGGAGCTGGAGCGCGAGCTGGATCAGCGCCCCTGATCCGAATCGCCATGTCTAGTCCTGAAATAGGTTTACACATTTTCAACTAGCATTTCTCTACTCAGAACCCCCTATGTACCGCATCGG
>NZ_JAAKRF010000047.1:0-22473 GCF_049173005.1 Aeromonas sp. 602658
ATGCTGTGAGTGCCCACACAGATTGCTTGATTCAAATTGTTAAAGAGCGACGCAACAGTGTGTTGCTGCGGGAGTGGGATTCTACTCAACCGCCTTCTCGAGTCAAGCCTTATTTTCGAAGGCTTTCGAGGTTATCGACTTGGCTTTCTGCGTTGCCGCTTGCCCTGTCGATGTGGCGCATTATAGAGATCCAGCTCACATTGGCAAGGCTTTACCGCAATAAAATTGCAAAAAAGTGCAATTTCTTGGTTATTCATATCAACACACAGCCTTTATACAGACTTACCCACAACCAAGGGTGAAGTGAGGACGTTTTACACCGGATAAATGCCTTACAAGGGTACTGGCCTGGCACTCATCCACCATTGCCGCACTGTCGCGTCTAACGCGCAGCGCCCTCGACATCTTCTATATAAGAAGGCCTATGAGGCATATATAGAAGCGCTTATCCCAATCCAGCCTCTTTGACCCAGCACGCCATCAGCTCGCCAGCGGGAAGATCCCGGCAGCCCGATACATCCTGCCCAGCCCAGAGCGGAGAGAAGCCACTGTCCCCCGCCTTCTCGGCGGCGACGCGCAGTGGTGCCAGTGCGCCACTGGCATAGGGGAAGTGAGGGGCAAGATCCGAGAGCGGGCCCAGCTCTTTCATAAGACGGTTGACGATCCCCCGCGCCGGGCGGCCACTGAACAGATTGGTCAGTGCCGTCTGCTGGCCTTGGGGTGAGTGAAGGGTGGCTCGATGCAGCACCGAGGTGGTCGCTTCATGGCAGCAGAGAAAGGAGGTCCCCATCTGCACGGCACTCGCCCCCAGCGTCAGCGCGTTGGCGATCCCCTTGCCATC
Source organism: Aeromonas sp. 602658 (assembly GCF_049173005.1). Taxonomy (NCBI): domain Bacteria; kingdom Pseudomonadati; phylum Pseudomonadota; class Gammaproteobacteria; order Aeromonadales; family Aeromonadaceae; genus Aeromonas; species Aeromonas sp. 602658. The sequence continues at coordinate 842 of NZ_JAAKRF010000047.1, forward strand.
GACGATACCGCCAGCGGCGATCACCGGCAGATCGGTCACCGCGAGGATTTGCGCCAGCAGGGTCAAGGTGCTCTGCTGCAAGGCAAGATCCTCAGAGAGGAAATGACCGCGATGACCACCCGCCTCCAATCCCTGGGCGATGATGGCGTCGGCACCGTGCTGAGCAAGCCAAATAGCCTCCGCCACCGTGGTGGCACTGGCAAATACCTTGGCCCCCGCAGCTTTCACCCGGGCAAGCAGCTCGGGTGCGGGCAAGCCGAAGTGGAAGCTGACCACAGCCGGTCTGAACTCGGCCAACATGGCGGCATGTTCCCCATTGAATGGCGCACGACTTGGCGCTGTCGTAACGGCTGGGGGAAGTATGCCGAACTCGGCATAGTAGGGAGCAAGGCGCTGCTGCCAGCGGGCCAGAGCAACGGGATCCGGTTCCCGTTGCCGATGGCAGAAGAAGTTGATGTTAAATGGCCCAAGACCACTTTGGGCAAGACGCTCCAGTTCGTTGCGCAGCTCCGCTGATGTGAGCATGGCGGCAGGCAAGGAGCCCAAGCCGCCCGCACGGGTCACGGCCAGCGCCAGATCGCTTCCCTGCACACCGGCCATCGGCGCCTGAATAATGGGATAACGCATCCCCAGTTCGGTAAAGAGGCTCATCCATTCACCCCGTTTGTCGCATCCGCCGCTAGATGTGCGCGGGCCAGTGCGATGGCACCGTCGATGGCACTGCGCGCCTGCGGGCTGTTCTGCCAACAGGTCGAGCCCAGCATGCTGGCCACCCGCTGGACGATATGGGTTGTGTCGGCCTCGACCAATCCGGCCAGAGTATGGTAGCCAAGCTGTTCGAGCCGCCCGATAACGATCGGCCCCACCCCTTTCACCCCAAGCAGCATTGCCCGCTCTGTCGGGCCAAACCGGTTGTTGCCATCCATCTGTCAGACTCCTTTCTGATAACCGTGGTTACACATCAGGCCTGCAAGGGGCCTGATGAAGAGAGTGAAGGCTTAACGCACGCTGCGCAGCAGGAAATCCGGCTGACCGCAGGAGCGGCGCTCGCGCTTTTGCATCTCGGCGGAGCAGGTGACCGCATCTGTCCCCTCTTTATTGACGCAGATGTAGATCTCCCGCAGGAAGCGGCCACCATCGGCGCAGGCCACCGTGATGTTGTCGGGGGCCAGCCACTCGTTGGCGCTCGCCAGATCGGCCTTGAGCTGGAAGCTGGTTTTGCGCAGCGGCTCTTCCGGGGATTGATAGGCCGCCGGGATCTTCACCTTCTGGCGCAGATCGCTAGCCAGCTGATGGAAGGCCTGCTGGCTCAAGCCGGAGCAGGTGCCGTGCTTCTCCCACTCATGGCGATAGAGAAAACGGCTGGGGTAGAGGTCGGCAAACTCGCTCTCCATATCGGGATTGAGCCGTTCGCGGGTGCAGTTGCTGGGATAACCGCGCTCGTACTGAGGCCAAAGACCGTGCAGCACAAAGCCCAGCTTGCGGGAACACTGGTCCCGATCCGCCGGTTTGACGGAACAATGCTCGGGCGACCAGGAGAGCGCCATGGCGTAATAGTCAAACTCCCCCGCCTCCCCTTTGGCCTGCACGGCCGAGGAAAGCAACAAACCACCCGCCAACAGGGCAATCATCTTCTTCATCTTTATATGTCCACCTTACGCGACTCTGGATGACAGCCATGCTCCCATATTCTGGCGGCGGGAAACAGCCATGCCGAAACGCCGCACGACAAGGGTCAGACCAGTCAGGGGTTTCACCAGAGGGCGAGCAGGGGTAAGCTGACCGACCGGTAGGCTCCTCGTCCACCACCAGATAATCCCTCTTGGCAACCACAGGATGTAACATGATCCGCAAGAATCCCTCCGGCCATCTGCCTGTCATCGACGAATCCGCCTATATCGACAAGACCGCCATCATCTGCGGCAAGGTGATCATCAAAGAGAATGTCTTTGTCGGCCCCTATGCGGTGATCCGCGCCGACGAAGTGGATGCCAACGGCGAGATGGAACCCATCGTCATCGGCGCCAACTCCAATATTCAGGATGGCGTGGTGATCCACTCCAAATCCGGTGCCGCCGTCACTATCGGCGAGTACACCTCCATCGCCCACCGCTCCATCGTCCACGGGCCGTGCGAAGTGGGGAACCGGGTCTTTATCGGCTTCAACAGCGTGCTGTTCAACTGCCATATCGGCGATGGTGCCGTGGTGCGTCACAACTCGGTGATCGATGGCTGCGATCTGCCGCCGGAGTTCTACGTCCCCTCCACCACCCGCATCAACCAGCAGAGCGATCTGACCCATATCCCGCGGGTTTCGGTGGATGCCGCCGAGTTCTCCGAGGACGTGGCCCATACCAATATCGATCTGGTCAAAGGGTACAAGGCGCTCTCCAACGAGTTCTGATCCCTTTCTTTATTACCAGAGAACAAAACGGGCGCCGAGGCGCCCGTTGTTGTTTCTATCTCTACTTATATATGTGCTGGTCAGGAGCACTTCTTCAGGCTGATATGCCAGTTGGCGCCGGATTGCACCTGATGCTTGGCAGCGAAGCTGTCCATGTTCAGCGCCACCGACACCTGCAGCAGACTGTTGAGGTAGACCAGCGGCTGACCTTCCGGCACATCACCGAAGCTGCTGACGTAAGGGGCCTTGCCGTCATATTTGACCACATCCCCTTCACGGATCTTGATGCAGGCGTAATCCCCCTTGTTGATCCCCGCCTTGGTCAGCAGGGCATCGTCGATATTGGTCCAGACATTGCCGTACTGCACATCGAGGATCGGGATGGTGCCCTTGAGGGTGCCATCTTTCTCGGCTACTGCAGGCTGATAGGGGATCTTAACCACTTCGGCAGGCAGCAGCGGGCCCACCTGCTCATAACTGATGGCGCCGGAGGCGAGCCGTGCGCCGGTATAGGCGTACACATCGCGGCCATGGAAGGTGTAGGACTTCTCGGAACCCTTGAGGCGGTTGAGTTTCTCGTCGATCTGGCGCACCGCCTCGATGCCGAAGTGCTCGGCCACCAGGGTCAGGGTGCCGTTGTCCGGAGTCACGATGTAGTGACCGCTCCTGGTCTTGAGCACCACAGACTTGCGCTCGGTGCCGACACCGGGATCCACCACGCTGACAAATACGGTGCCCTTGGGCCAATACTGCAGGGTCTGGTAGAGGCGGTAGGAGGCTTCCCAGATGTTGTAAGCCGGGATCTCGTGGGTCAGGTCATAGAGCGGCAGGGTGCGATCCACCCCGAAGGCGACCCCCTTCATGGCCGACACGGCGCCATCTTTGAGGCCGAAATCGGTCTGGATCACCAGCGCTTCGTTGGCGGCGGCGATGCCGCTTGCCAGCATGAGGGCGAGCGCGATGGCGCGGGGTGCGGTGCGAATATCCATATCTAAACTCCTGAAGCGGAACGGAAATGACAAATGCCACAGCATTTAGCCATCTAGACTGCCATCAATAACAATAATTGCAAGGGGTAATCCACCCTGCCCCACAAATGGCTCGTCAAATCCTCCGTGCCGAGCGCAAGATAGGGAGGCAGACCCACAGGTGCAAAGGAGCCTTCGCGATGATCCAGCGAATCCCGCAGCAGAGCATACTAGTGCTTGAAATAGGCAAAACCAGCAGCCGGGTCTGGCTCGGCCAGCCCGATGGCACTACCCTCGAATATCTTCTCGCCTTCGGCTGCGATGCTATTCAGCCCGGGCCATTTCGCCACTCACCACCCACCCCGCTTGAACTGGAGCGGGCCATCATGGTGGTGGAAGACGAACTCATGCGCCTTGCTCCGGCCATTCCTGCGGGCCTGCCTCTCACACTCCGTGCGGAGCCCTCGCTCACCGACGTGCTGGGCGACAATCCGCTGGAGCGGGAGCAGATAGAGCAGGCCTTTGGCCAGCTGGCCGCGATGGCGGAAGGGGATCCCCTCGCCGCCAACCAGCTACCCCGTGACGAGCACTTTGCCGCCGTGCTGCTGATCGTCAGGGAGTGGCTGCACCATCTGGCCAGCGAGAGCGTGCTGATCGTGGAGTAGTGTCATGGCTGATGCCCCTTGCACTGCAGACTCGCGGTAAAACAGAAGCGCGGCGACGAGGCCCTGCGCCACCGCCATGCGCGGCATGCAAAACCGGGAGCTATGCACCCTTGCTCATCATCGCCTTCTGCCGCGCCCCCTGCTTCTGTTACCATCGCGGCCACGATCACTCATTGCATCGTGGCCGCAGGCCGCGATAACCCCGACTGGTGCCCCTATGTCCACAGCCTCCTTTGCCGAACTGGCCCTCTCCCCCCGTCTGCAGCAGACCCTGAGCGAACTGGGCTATGCCGCCCCCACCCCCATTCAGACTCGCGCCATCCCGGTCATTCTGGCGGGGCGGGATCTGATGGCAGGCGCCCAGACCGGCACCGGCAAGACCGCCGCCTTTGTGCTGCCGCTGCTGGAGCAGTTGCTACAACAGCCACAAGCAGAGCCCCGCCCGATCCGCGCGCTGGTGCTGGTGCCGACCCGCGAGCTGGCGGTGCAGGTCGCCGAGAGCGTGGCGCGCTACGGCCAGGGGACAGGTCTCACCAGCACGCTGGTCTACGGCGGGGTGAGTATTGCGGCGCAGGTGGAGGCGCTTCAAGCCGGGGTGGATATCTTGATCGCCACCCCGGGCCGTCTGCTCGACCATCTGCGTCAGGGGGCATTGAGCCTTGATAGCCTGCGCCATCTGGTGTTTGACGAGGCGGATCGCATGCTCGACATGGGCTTTATGGACGAGATCAAGGCGCTGCTCAAACAGATCCCGGCGGATCGCCAGACCCTGCTCTTCTCCGCCACCTGCGACGACACCCTGTTTGCCCTCTGCAAGGTGCTGCTGCGCGACCCCGAGCTGATTGAAGTAGCGCCGCGCAACACCACGGCGGCCGAGGTGGAGCAGCGGGTTTATACCGTGGACAGCGATCGCAAGCTGGCGCTGGTCGAACACATGCTGAAAGTGAAAGGGTGGGCACCGGCGCTTATCTTCAGCCGCACCCGCCAAGGTGCTGACAAGCTGGCCCAGCAGCTCGGCAAGGCGAGCATTAATGCGCTGGCCTTCCACGGCGATCTGTCGCAAAGCGCGCGTGAAAAAGTGCTGCTGGAGTTTCGCGCCGGCACCCTACAAGCGCTGGTTGCCACCGACGTGGCGGCTCGCGGCCTCGATATCAGCGATCTCAACTACGTGATTAACCTCGAGTTCCCGTTTGTGGCGGAGGATTACGTCCACCGTATCGGTCGCACCGGCCGCGCCGGCAACAAGGGGCTCGCCATTACCCTGTTCAGCCCGGAAGATGCGCCGCTGCTGGAGAAGGTGGAAGCGGTGCTCGACACCCGCTTGCCCCAGCAGTGGTTTCCCGGTTTTGAGCCGGATCTCACCCGCTTCGAACCCGAGCCGCGTCGCAACAGCAAGGCGGCTCAGAAGCAGCGCGCCAGAAAGCAGGCGCTCGCTGGCAACAAGAGTGGCAAGGGCAAGCGTTAAGCCTGCCCTGCGCCGCCAATAAAAAACGCCCGCACGGGCGTTTTTTTTTATCTGACAGGGGCCAGCTCTTGGCGAGTGACCCCCTAGCGGGTCGCCAGCACCAGTGGCAGGGATCGCAAAATTTGCCGCTCCGCCAGGGTCGAGAGAATAAACATCACCATATAACCGAGCCCCAGCGCCACGATAATCGCCACCACATTGGCAGTGAATTCGGCCACCAGATAGTAGGCGGCGACCAGCGCCACTATGCCCGCCAACCGGATCAACAAACTCTGGGTAAAGTGACCGTGAGCCTTGATATAGGCGAGCTGATAGCCGTTGAGCATCATAAAGATAAAGAAGATGGAGAAGTGGAACAGCACCGGCACCGCCCCCACGTAGTCGGCAGGGAAGAACAACAGCACCAGCGGCTTGCCCGCCAGCAGCATCAAGCCAAAGAAGATCAGGCTGACGATGGCGGAGAGACGAAAGATCCAGCGGCGAATAAGCCTTATCTGGCGGTGATCGCCATTGCGCAGATTGACCGCCAGCTCAGGCAGCACAAAGCGGTAGATGGGGAAGACAAACAGGGTGGTCATATAGGTGAAGATGGGGCGCACCACCACCTGAAAATCCCCCAGCTCGTCGATGCTGAAGTGGCGGATGGTGAGCAGCACAGTGATGTAGATCATCAGGATGCTGGCCCCCGCCTCCAGGGATGCGGTAAAGCTCTTCTTCACATAGCTCACCATCTCGGGGCCGAGCGCCACCTTGGCGAGCGGCTTGGTGGCGATGGCCCGACGACGCGAAACATACATATAACCGGCGATGGCGAGCGACGAGAAGGTCAGCCCGTAGAAGAGCGAAGGGAGCGCATCCATCCCGAGCCCAAAGTAGCAGGCCATAAACAAAAGGCCGTTGGCCAGCGGCTCCAGCCAGGTGACCCGGTTGGAGAGTGCATACATCCGGTACATAGCCACCAGATTGGTGAAGTAGACCTTGAGCCCCAGCCCGAAGATGACCCCCACCAGCTGCAGATACTCCACCCGGATATGGAGCCCGTGCTTGATATAGGGGATCACCGCCCCCCAGGTGAGCAGCACGATGCCGATGAGGAAGTAGCGGAAGATATTGATGATGTCCCGATCGTTTTTGGTCTGGGAGTAGCTCACCACCATGGAGGAGCGAAAACCTGTCATCAGGATAAAGGAGAGGGAGATCAAATCCACCACGCTGTTGAACAACGCCAGCTCCCCCTTGGCAACCCACTGCGCCAACCACACCTTGAAGGCGAAGCCGATAACGATGCTGACCAGCGAGGCCCACATCCCGGTGATAAAGGCCTGCTTGAGGCGGGCGAGAGAGGCGTATTGCATAACGAAAATGGATAACTTTCAGGGAAAAGAGAGAGGGCCATCTTATGAAAGCCCACCCCCCTTGAACAGCCTTAATCTCGGCGCACTCACCGCCCCCAAAAAAGCCGCCAATGCAAAACCCCCGCTTATTTCCTGAAAGCGGGCGTTTTGTGGTGTGCCGTTATGACTGCGGCACCGCCTTGATCAGCTCTTCATAGTGATCAATCAGCTCGGGGCCGTGCAGCGGCGAGTCGTGCCCGCCAATCACCGTCTTGATTGGCAGCTTCATCGCCTTGAGTCGCTCGATAGTCTGCGGATACTCCTTCACATTGGCAAAGCTCAGGTTGCCCAGCTTCTCCTTGAGGATGCAGTTGCCATAGAGCACCTGCTCGTCGGGGAAGTAGACAAAGATGCCGTCCGGCGTATGGGCCGGGCCCGCGTAGAAGGCGCGCACCTTGCCATCTTGCAGCTTGAAGTCGCCATCGTGCACCACGTTGGGCAGCACCAGCGGCAGATCCGGGTACTCCGGCAGCCCCTTGCGGGTAAAGGCAACAATCTCGGGCCAGTCGCTCTTCATCAGATCCCGGGTCTGGCGCGTCGCCACCACCTTGGCCCCGATGGACTTCCAGTAGGCGTTACCGCCCGCCCGATCGGTGTGGTAATTGGTGTTGATCACCTCCAGCACTGGCTTGCTGCTGACCCGTTTAATGAGCTTGTGCAGCTCGCGGGCAGTATCCGGCGTCCAGGTCGCCCCCACTACCGTCACCCCCTTGGCCCCGAAATAGACCATGGAGTTCTCTTTGACGTAGTAGTTATCCTCCACCACATAGACAGGGCCGCTCACCTGCTTGAGGGAGATCCCCGCCGCCCGCACGCTGCCACCCCAGAAACTCGCCATCAGCACCACGGCCCCGGCCAAGCCGCACTTCATCCAACCTTTCATCATCTTGCTCCCTCGAACCAACCGCCCCCTCGCCACCCCTGTGGCAAGCCGGGCCTTTTAAGCAGTGGGCAGAAGATACGGGGGATTTGTGAGGGGAAAATGAGGCTGTGTGAAGAGAAGGTGAAGTCTGGGGGAAGTCAGGGGAAAGTCCGGAAAAATCAGCGGCGACCTCCTGTTCGCGATCGTCCGAATACGCTTCGCCATTCGAACCTACAACACAGATAGCAGCCCCTCACCCTAGCCCTCTCCCGAGGGAGAGGGGATGGCCCGTGCCAATTCCAAGCCACACATATTCACCCGCACCACAGAGCCAACACACAGCCAGCGGAGCATATTTGCCCCCTTCTCCCACTCTTGATCACAGACAAGGGGAGAAGGGCTGGGAATGAGGGGGGGGTAACAATACGTCCCATTATGTAGGGACGATTAGCGCAGCGTAATCGTCCGCATACCGCCGCGCATCGAGTCATGGCAAGGCCAACAGGAAACTCTGAATATCACCTGCTTATCGGCCACGACCTGTTCGCGATCGTCCGAATACGCTTCGCTATTCGAACCTACAGCCCTAAACAATGCTCAATCTATCCCGACAATAGATTAGAAAACAAATAGGAAATTATATTATGATGTATGGAATCACTCACTAAAACGTGCAGGCACGGTAATGAAGAAAGAAATTTTCTACAAATACAGGGCAATGAATACTAATCTAATAGAATCTCTTTGTTGGGATAAAATATTTTATGCTTCACCCGCAACCTTTAATGACCCACTTGACTGCAAAATGTTCTCTATTGAGAATGACTCATCAATTGAACAACTAAGAAAAATATATGCGTGGCTAAAATTTCCTAGAGCACTCAAAAATGCAGAAAAAACATTAGAGGCAAAGACGTTAAAGAAAAAATAAAGCCCTTACTAGAAGAAATGGCCAAATCTATAGTAATAGATGACTTAAATAGAATGAGTTACAACTCAACCGATCCAGAATATACCTGTACACCTGAAGATGCTGAGACTGGAATATTAACTTCAAATATACTCTCAGAGTTAAGCGAACATTACAGTAGAGGTGTTTCCTGCTTTTCTAAAGATGGGAAAAATATGCTGATGTGGAGTCACTATGGTGATGAACATAAAGGCATCTGCATCGGATATAGCAAGGATAGAAAGCCTATCCCTGATATCAAGCCAGTTATATATGGTAAACATGGGGTGATAAAAACATCATCACTTTACAACGCATTCGTTAAAAACAATAGAGATGAAAAAACAATCATTGAAAATGAAATCCTCTTAAAGAAAAGCAGCGCATGGAAATATGAGAAAGAATACCGACTGATAAGTAGTATCGGCCTTCATGACTCTCCTCTAATGTTAGAGGAAATAACTTTCGGCCTCCGATGCCCTTATGAAGTAAGGCATGCAATAATTAGAATGTTGGATGGTAGAAAACCAGAAATTAAATATTATGAAATGGTAAGACTACCTAATAATGAAAAATTAATAAAACAAACCTATGACGATTATGGCGAGTGGGGGAATACATTTCCAATTACAGCGCAATCAGGCATAGAGGTGTTTGGGGAATTTATAAATAATGAATAATCTGTCGTTACATAATTTCATTATAAAAAATGACCGACATCTCTTGCTAGCGTAGCGCTGTTAGGCAAGGCAAAGCACCGCAAACAAAAAAACCACCTGCATTTCGCAGGTGGTTTTTATTTTATCACCTAATTAGCACGGGATATTAATCCCAACACCACTCATCCCAACGGCGGGGTGCGCGGTGGCACCATACGCTTGCTGCCGGTAGACTCGAAGGCCGAGGCGAAGCGCAGCAGGTTGTTGTCGTCATAAGCGCGACCGGCGAAGGTCAGCCCCACCGGCATACCGATATCGGCCATCACCCCCATGGGGACGGTAACGGTCGGCACGCCGAGATGGCGAATGGCGAGGTTGCCGTTGGCAACCCAGATGCCGTTGCTCCAGGCGATATCGGCAGATGCCGGATTCACATCCGCATCAGCCGGGGCGACGTCGGCGACGGTGGGGAACAGCACGGCGTCGAGCTTGAGCCCGTCCATCCAGTCTTCCAGATCCAGCTTACGGGTCTTCTCCAGACCACGCAGGCCGTCCGGCACTGTGGCGATCTCGTCCCAGGATTTCAGGCCGCGCTTGGCCATATTGACGTACTCGTCCATGCCAGCCGCCAGATCGCCCTCGCGATTCGGCAGGGTGCCCGGATCGTGGGGGAAGATCTTCGGCCCGTCGACATCCTCAAGCTTGTTCAACTTGGGATCGCCGTTGGCGCGCAGGAAGTCGTCGAACGCCCAGCCGGAGAGTTCCCACAGCTCGTCGTTGAGAAACTCCGGGCTCACGATGCCTCGATTGAACACGGTCGGCGCGCCGGGTCGGTCCCCTTCGCAGTTGGAGACCAGCGGGAAGTCCACTTCAATAACTTCAGCGCCAGCGGCTTCCAGCGCCTGACGGGCCTGCTCCCACAGCGCAATCACGGAGTCGCGGGTATGGATGCGCTGACCGGTCGGGCCGCCGATACCGGGGTTTTCGCTGGTGCCAGCCAGTTCATCCTTGTTGATAAACATGCGCGGCACGCCGAGGCGCTTGCCCTTGAGGGCATCGGCTTTGGCTGCCAGCTCCAGATAGGAGGCCGGACGCACCTCGGAAGCCTTGGGCAGCTGCACCCAGGGCTGCATGCGCCACAGATCGCCACGGGTGTCGGCATCGTCAGCCACTACCACATCCAGCACTTCCAAGAGGTCGTTCATGGTGCGGGCATAGGGCACCACCACATCCATGGTCGGAGTCAGCGGCCAGTTGCCGCGCACCGAGATGACGCCACGGGACGGGGTGTAGGCACACAGACCATTGTTGGAGGCAGGGCCACGGCCGCTCGACCAGGTCTCTTCGGCAAGGCCGAAGGCGGAGAAGCTGGCGGCGGTGGCAGTACCGGCGCCGTTGGAGGAGCCGGAAGCAAACGGCGCGGTCAGGTAGTCGGCGTTGTAGGGGCTCTCGGCACGGCCATAGACGCCGCGCTGCATACCGCCATTGGCCATCGGCGGCATATTGGTTTTGCCAAGGCAGATGGCACCGGCGGCGCGCAGGCGCTCAACGGTAAAGGCATCGCGCTGGGCCACCAGATCCTTGAAAGCCGGGCTGCCGGAGGCGGCAGTCAGCCCCTTGACCAGATAGCTGTCTTTGGCGGTGTAGGGGATGCCGTCGAGCGGGCTCAGGGTCTCGCCACGGGCGCGGCGGGCATCGGAAGCTTCGGCTTCTTTCAGCGCATCGGGATTGGCGACCACCACGGCGTTGAGTTTGGTGGCAGTCTCGGGGCCGTTGTAGGCCTCGATACGGGCCAGATAGGCCTTGACCAGTTCGACCGCTGTGGTGCGGCCTGATTCGAGCGCGGCACGCAGCTCGGCAATGGAAACCTCGGTCACTTCGATCATGGGGATCTCCTGTAAAAGGGTGACTGTTTGTCATGATGATCGCCGCATCAGCGCCGGCGACCATCACACCATCAAGAGATAAAACCCCACGGCGTGGGGTTTTTAATACTCACCGGAACCGGTTCTTATTTGCCGGAGGGGATCTGCTGGGTAATGCAGTGAATATTGCCACCGCCCAGCAGGATCTCGCGGGCCGGTACGCCGACCACGGTGTGATCCGGGAAGATCTCTTCCAGAATGCGCTGTGCTTCGCCATCGGTGGCGGCATCCAGCAGCGGATAGACGATGCGATCGTTGGTGATGAGGAAGTTCACATAGGAACCGGCCAGACGGCCTTCTGCCTCGCGCGGCACACCGGTGCCGCTCTCGACGCCGGCAGACTCCTCTTCAGTGCAGAACAGCGGGCCCGGCTGGGGCAGCTTCCACACTTTCAGCTTGCGCCCCTTGGCATCGACCGCCGCTTCCAGCACCTTGAGGGCGGCCACGGAGCGGGCGAACTGGGGATCGTTCTGATCGTCAGTCCAGTGCAGGGCCACTTCACCCGGACGCACGAAGCAGCACATGTTGTCGATGTGGCCGTCGGTTTCATCCATGTAGACGCCTTCGTCCAGCCAGATAAAGCTGGTGACCCCCAGATAGTCGCGCAGGTAGGCTTCGATCTGCTCTTTGGTCAGGTGCGGGTTGCGGTTTTCGTTGAGCAGGCACTCGGCGGTGGTCAGGCAGGTACCTTCGCCATCGACGTGGATGGAGCCCCCTTCCAGAATCAGCGGCGCGTCGTAGCGAGCCATGCCGTGCTGGGCCAGCATCTGGGCAGCGACCTCTTCATCCTGATTCCACGGGTAGTAGAGACCGCCCTTGTGACCGCCCCAGGCGTTGAAGCCCCAATCCACCCCACGGCACTCGCCGGCAGCGTTGGTGACGATGGTCGGGCCGGTATCGCGAGCCCAGCAGTCATCGCTGTTCATCTCGACCAGGGTGACGTGAGCGGGCATGATGGCGCGGGCCTGCTCCATAAACTGGGCTGGCACCCCCATAAAGACCGGGGTGGCGCCACCGATGGCATCGGCCACCTTGGCGAAGGTCTCTTGCGCGAAGCGACCGGCTACGCGCCAGTTGTCCGGGCGAAACGGCCAGATCATCCAGACGGCCTGCTGGTGTGCCCACTCGGCGGGCATGGTGAAGCCGTCGGCGGCCGGCGTGGAGTTAATGGTCTTAATGCTCATCGCAAGGCTCCTTGCATGGATTGAGGCCCCCGTTTACGCCCGATGCGGCGCGGGAACCCGGAAAAATAAGAGTGGGTCGCAGATTAAGACGTTGCGCCCCCATCCATCAAATGAATAGGATGGATTGTCCCATAAACACGGCGAATAATCCCCCCATGAAACTGCACCAGCTCGACCTCAATCTGCTGCTCGCGTTTGACGCCCTGATGACGCAGGGCAGCGTCACCCGCGCCGCCGAGGCGCTCTTTATCAGCCAGCCCGCCATGAGCCATTCGCTTAACCGGCTGCGCACCTTTCTCGGCGACCCGCTTTTGGTGCGCACCCCGCAGGGGATGCTGCCGACCCCGCGCGCCCAGCGGCTGCACCTCGGGGTACAGCAGGCGCTGCGGCTGCTGGAGCAGCAGCTCACCGAGGAGGAGGAGTTCGAGCCGAGCCAGTCGAAGCGGCGCTTCGTGCTCTGCACCACAGATTACGTGGAGTGCGTGCTGATCCCGCCGCTTATTCAGCGGCTCAGACGGCTGGCGCCGGGGGTCACCATCGAGATCCGCATCCTGCGCGACACCCTGCCCGAAGCCGAGCTGGCAAGCGGCGAGATCGATCTGGTGCTGGGCTTTGACGAGTACATGCAGGTGCCGGGGTATCTGGGTAAAGAGACCTGGCTCACCGAGCCGCTGGCCGGGCTGGTACGCGCCGATCTGCCGATTGCCAAATCGGCCCCCGCCGGGGCCGAGGATGACCCCTCCCAGTGGCAGGAGCGCATCACCCTGCAGCAGCTTATCGCCATGCCCCATGTGTTCCACTCGCCGCTGGGTACCTCGGAGGCAAGCCTCGACCGCTATCTGAAGAGTCAGGGCTTTAGCCGCACCATCTCGGTCAACAGCCAGAGTTATATGTCCGCCGCCGCCATCGTCAGTCAGAGCGATCACCTCTTGGTGCTGCCCAGCATGGTAGCCGAGCTGCTCGCCACCCACTGGCCGCTGAAAAGCCTGCCGCTGCCCGCAGACGTGCCGGATTATCACCTCAATTGCGTCTGGCACCCCGTGCATGCCCAGCAACCCGCGCTGGTATGGCTGAAGGATTTGATGAAGGAGCTGGTGGGGCCGAGGTAAGACCGCGGCGTCTGGCATACCCCATCGGCGCATACACAATAACCGGCGCAGATGTGGCTCAAGGATTTGATGAAGGAGCTTGTTGACCGACCACGATGCCCAAACCGAACCGCGATCAATTCCCTCTCCCTCCGGGAGAGGGTTAGGGTGAGGGGGCTTCTTTCCCCTCATCCCCAACCCTTCTCCCGCAAGGGGAGAAGGGAGCAGTTACGCTACCACTTGCAGCATCGCTGACAACCATTCAGCCAGTCTGCCAGTCTGCCAGCTAGGCGATTCCCAATACATTCGAAAAGTTATCGCCATCTGCTATCACCCAATCCAGCTTCCCCAGCTCGAATAAGGCAATAGACACAGTGCTGATCAACCAAATCCCAACCACAACTCGACCTAGCCCTCTCCCATTGGGAGAGGGCTAGGGTGAGGGGACGCAATACCCAACCGGTAAACGGATGGGCAGCTGGCTATATCTATAAGGCGATACAGAGTGGGAGCAATTAATGGAGAGCAACCGTGTTGCCAAGCGACTGAGACGAGATGCCACACAGGCAGAGCAGAAACTGTGGCAACAGTTGCGCAATCGCCGTCTGGCGGGGCTGAAATTTCGCCGCCAAATGCCCATCGGCCCCTATGTGGTGGATTTCATTTGCCTTAAACAGGGATTGGTTATCGAAGTGGATGGTTCGCAACATGGAACACTAGCGAACCAGATGCATGATGAGGCTCGGACAACCTATCTCAATCAGCAGGGATTTCGGGTGATCCGAGTGTGGAATAACGATGTACTGGGCAGGCTCAACTCCGTGCTGGATTTTATCCTGTTCTCATTACGTCAATCCGATTGACCCCTTCCCCTCAATTCAAAAAGCAAAAACGGAGAAGGGGAAACCTAACTTACACCCGCAGGGCCCGCATCAGCTGGGCGACTACGTCGTCGAGCAGGGGGCGATCGGGGCGGCACTGGGCGAAGGTGACCAGCCCTTGCAGGTTGATCAGCAGCAGGGCGGTGAGGGTGTGGATATTGCTATCCGGGGCCAGTTCACCCTTGGCCTGCGCCTGTGTCAGCAACTCGGCCAGATCCTGCTCCAGCTCGCCATAGATCCCCTTGACCCGCTGGGTCAGCTCCTCATCCTGCTCGCTCAACTCCATCATGGTGCGGGTCACCAGACAGGAGCCGCAGAGCGCCTCGGTCACCACCTGATCGAGATAGGCAGCAAGACCCGCCAGCGGGCTCGGATTGTCGAGCAGAGAGCGGCGCAGGGTGCGTTTACCCTCAACATAGTGATCCACCGCCGCCAGCAGCAGTCCGCGCTTGTTGCCAAAGGCGCCGTAAATGCTGCCCGGGTGCAGGCCGGTGGCAGCCACCAGCTCCTGCATGGTGGTCTTGGCATATCCCTTGGCGCGAAACGCTTCCATGGCATTTCGCAGTACCTCGTCCCGATTAAACTCGGCTATGCGCATGGTTCCTCCCGTGGGAAATGGTTCACCGGCAAGGGGCAACAGAGCCCGCCGATAAAGAGTGGCTGGAAAGGGCGGCAAGTTTACCCCAGCCGCCCGCTCGGGCCAACCTTCTTGAACGCGCATTCAAAAAAATGCTTGCGCCCGACGCAAAAAACGTCTTGAATGCACGTTCAAGAATAACCCGTTCAGGACAACCTATCATGAATACCCTGTTTCAGCCGTATCGACTCAATGACACTCTGACCCTGGCCAACCGTTTCATGATGGCCCCGCTCACCCGCTGCATGGCAGGCCCAGGTCTGGTGCCGACCGAGCAGATGGCAGCCTATTACGGCCGCCGCGCCGACATCGGCCTGATTGTTTCAGAGGCCGTCATCATCCGCCCCGACGCGCAGGGCTACCCCAATACCCCGGGCCTCTTCACCCAGGCGCAGATCGATGGCTGGAAGAAAGTCACCAGCGCCGTGCACGCCAAAGGCGGCAAGATCTTCGCCCAGCTGTGGCACGTCGGTCGCCTCTCCCACCCCTTCTTCCATCAGGCTGAAGTGCTGGCCCCCTCTGCCGTGGCGCACGAGGGCACTGTGCCCCGCATGCGCGAGCTAACCTATCAGGTGCCGCGTACCCTGACCGAGGCGGAAATCGCCCAGCTGGTGCTGGATTACGCCCAAGCTGCTGCCAACGCCATCGAGGCGGGCTTTGACGGGGTGGAGATCCACGGTGCCAACGGCTACCTGATCGACCAGTTCCTGCACCACTCCACCAACCTGCGCATCGACAACTACGGTGGCAGCCCGGAAAAGATGAGCCGCTTCGCGCTGGAAGTGGTCGATGCCATCAGCGCCCGCATCGGCGGTGATCGGGTTGGCATTCGCCTCTCCCCGGGTGCCTATGTCCATCTGGCGGGCAGCCCGGAAGATCGCGCCGTGTTCGACTACCTGCTGGGCAAGCTCAACGATCGCCCGCTGGCTTATATCCACCTCGGCATCTTCGATGACAACCTCACCTTCGATTATCTGGGTGGCCGCGCCTCCGACTATCTGCGCGCCCACTACAAGGGCAATCTGGTCGGGGTGGGCAACTACGACGCCGAGCGCGCCGCTGCGGCCATCGAGGCTAACCGCTTCGATCTGGTGGCCATCGGCCGTCCGCTTATCGCCAACCCGGACTACCTCACCAAGGTGAAGAAGGGAGAAGCGCTGGTGCCCTACGCCGACACCATGCTGGCTGAGCTGGTATAACCACGAAGCCATCGCCAGACGACAGGCAATAAAAAACGAGGGGAGCTGTTGCTCCCCTCGTGCTATCTGGCTGATGCCGCATTCCGTTGGTGCGGATGCTTAATTGGTACGAAATAGCGCCTCGATGGAGAGCCCCTGGCTCAGCAGGATCTCCCGCAGACGGCGCAGCCCCTCCACCTGGATCTGGCGTACCCGCTCGCGGGTCAGGCCAATCTCGGCCCCCACATCCTCGAGGGTAGCGGGCTCATAACCCAGCAGACCAAACCGGCGTGCCAGCACTTCCCGCTGCTTGGGATTGAGCTCCTCCAGCCAGTGGACAATGCTGCTGCGCATATCATCTTCCTGTGACTCCAGCTCAGGCCCCATGCCGCGCTCGTCGGAGAGCACATCCAGCAGCGCCTTGTCGCGATCGCCGCCGATGGGGGTGTCCACCGAGGTGATCTTCTCGTTGAGCTTGAGCATGCGGTTCACATCATCCACCGAACGATCGAGCGCGAAGGCGATATCCTCGGCGGTCGGTTCATGATCGAGGCGGTGAGAGAGTTCGCGCGCAGTGCGCAGGTAAACGTTTAACTCTTTGACCACATGAATGGGCAGACGGATGGTACGGGTCTGGTTCATGATGGCCCGCTCGATGGTCTGGCGGATCCACCAGGTGGCGTAGGTGGAGAAACGGAAACCGCGCTCTGGGTCGAACTTCTCGACCGCACGGATAAGACCGAGGTTGCCCTCTTCGATAAGATCCAGCAGCACCAGGCCGCGGTTATTGTAACGACGGGCGATTTTCACCACCAGTCGCAGGTTGGACTCGATCATGCGCTTGCGGGCGGCTTTGTCACCTCGCAAGGCACGACGGGCGTAGTAGACTTCCTCTTCGGCAGTGAGCAGCGGGGAGAAACCTATCTCCCCCAGATAGAGTTGCGTGGCATCCATCACCTTGTTCAGCTCAGGTGCCAGCAACTCATCGGAGATAGTCTCGTCCGCCTCGGCGGCTACCTCCTGCAACTCTTCTACCTCGTGAGATTCGGGTTCAGCGTCAAACTCTAACTCTGCATCCTGCATTACCAGTTGTTCTTGGCTCATGGTGTGTCTCCCTGACGTTACCAGAGTAAGACGGTCTCTCTGGGGTTAACGCTTTGGCAAATAGCTCATCGGATTGATCGACTTGCCTCTGTACCGGATCTCGAAATGCAATCGCACATCCGGCGCGTCCGTGCTACCCATGTTGGCAATGACCGAGCCCCCCTTGACGCTGTCCCCTTCCTTCACCCGCAACTCGTCGTTGTGTGCGTAGGCGGAGAGATAGTCATCATCATGCTTGAGGATAATCAGCTTGCCATACCCCCTTAAAGCACTGCCAGCGTATACCACTTTACCGCTGCTGGCGGCGTAGACGGGTTGCCCCTTCTGGCCGGCTATGTCGATCCCCTTGTTACCCTGTTCTGCAACAGAGAACCCCTCGACAATCCGACCTTTTGCGGGCCAGTGCCAAGCAAGTCTCGACTGGGAGTTGTTTGTTTTTTGTTCTTTGACCTGAGCGTATTCCTTCGGTGCTGCCGGAGCAACGGATTTCTGAGAGATGAACGGCGTGGTCTGACCAGATCCGTTAGGCTCGGCCAACGGACGCGGGTCGCTGCTCGGACGGCTCACGGCCACCGGCGTCACGGTTGTCGGACGAGTCACTGCCACCATCTGGGTTGTGTTGCCACCGGACTGTACATTGAGCACCTGACCCGGTTGCAGCGCATAAGGGGCGCTCAGGTTATTGCTCTGGGCCAGCGCCTGCGCACTCATGCCAAACTGGCGACCGATGCTGCTCAGGGTATCGCCGCGACGTACCTGATAGGTCCCCGTACTGCGGCTGCTGCCAACACTGGCACTGGAGCCATCGAGGCGCAGCCGCTGCCCCGGATAGATGTTGTAGGGCGGGCTGATATTGTTGAGGCTGGCCAGTGAGGGCACATCATTACCGGAGTTAAAAGCGATGGAGTAGAGAGTATCCCCCTTCTTCACCACATAGCTGCCGCCCTGAATAGGGGCGCTGACCTGGGCACCACTCTGGCGAGCCGGAATGGTCGAGACGAACTGATCATCACCGACCCCATCCACCGGAGCTGCATTTTTACTGGAGGAGCAGGCAAGCAGCAGCCATGACAACACCACGACACTGCTTCCTTGCCAAATACGCGAACGCATAATGGATCCTTAACGACTAAACCAGAAATAGGCCACCACGGCCAGACCAATACAGAGCCAACCGAGCACATCTACGTAGTGCATCAGTTTGCGTTCCATCTTCTCGCCACCCCAACGCATCAGGCCCGCAACCAGGAAAAAGCGCATGCCACGACCGATGAGGGAGGTGATGATGAAGGGCAGCAGAGCCATTTGCAACAACCCTGCCGTCACGGTAAACACCTTGTAGGGGATAGGGGTGAAGCTGGCAATGAAAATGACCCAGATCCCCCACTGCTCAAACCAGTTGCGAGCGATCTCGATCTTGTCCTGATAGCCCACAGACTCCACCAGTGGCAGCACGACCGGATCCCACAGGGCATAGCCAAGGGCATAGCCAAACAGGGCGCCCAGCACAGAGAAGACGGTAGCCTGCGTGGCGTAGTGCCACGCCTTGTGGGGCTTGGCAAGCGCCATCGGTGCCAGCATCACGTCCACCGGGATCGGCCAGAACACCGACTCGATGAAAGCGGTGATGGAGAGATACCAGGGGGCATGCTTGTGGCGAGCCCACTGCATCACCAGTACGTACAAACGGGAAAACAACTTCACTCAACATCTCCGTCAATCAGGGGAACAAAACGTACCGGCTCAAGAATACGGCTGGTCAGCTGGGATCCGGATCGTTCGATCAGTTGCAGGGTTTGCTGGCTGTCACCCACGGGCAACACCAGTCGGCCCCCTTCGGCCAGCTGATCGGTGAGCGCCGTCGGGATCTCGCTCGCCGCGGCCGTCACCAGAATGGCGTCATAAGGCCCCTTGTTGGGCCACCCCAGCCAGCCGTTGCCGTGCTTGGCCGAGACATTGTGCAGATCGAGCTGGCGCAGTCGGCGTCTGGCCTGGAACTGCAGCGACTTGATCCGCTCCACGGTATACACATGCTCCACCAGATGGGCGAGGATCGCCGTCTGGTAGCCCGAGCCAGTGCCAATCTCCAGCACATGGGCCGGATTGTTTTGCATCAGCAACTCGGTCATTCGCGCCACCATATAGGGCTGCGAAATGGTCTGGCCGTGGCCAATGGGCAGGGCGGTGTTGTCCCACGCCTTGTGCGCCATGGCCTCGTCCACGAACAGCTGGCGCGGCACTTTCGCGATGGTCGCCAGCACGCGAAAATCGCGAATATCCTGCGCAATGAGCTGATTTAACAGGCGCTGTACTATCACACCACCCTCATCCCTGCAGATCTAACCAGGCCCCCAGACCGGCGAGACTGTCATAGGCAGTCATATCGATGGTCAGGGGGGTAATCGAGACATAGCCCTGCTCGATGGCGGCAAAATCGGTACCGTCACCGGCATCCTGCTGGCTACCGGGGGGGCCGATCCAGTAGATGGGCTGGCCACGGGGATCCTCGGTGCAGATCACCGACTCCGCCCGGTGGCGATTGCCAAGGCGGGTGGTCTTGATCCCCTTGATCTGCTCGAGGGGCAAGTCCGGCACGTTGACGTTGAGGATCTGATCGGCAGGCAGGGGGTGTTTCATCAGCCCCTTCACCAGCAGGGCCGCATAGTGGGCCGCCGTGGCGAAGTGGGTCTTGCCCACCAGCGAGATGGCGATGGAGGGGTAGCCAAGATGGCGCCCCTCGGTGGCCGCGGCGACTGTGCCCGAATAGATGACATCATCCCCCAGGTTGGCACCGTGGTTGATGCCGGCCACCACCATGTCGGGTTCAGGGCGCACCAGTTCGTTGACCGCCAGATGCACGCAGTCGGTCGGCGTCCCCTTCACCGCATAGCTCTCGCACCCATTAAAGCCGTTTTCTGCAATGCGGGTAACCCGCAGCGGTACTTCCAGCGTCAGGGAGTGACTCGCGCCGCTGCGGTTGCGATCCGGCGCCACCACAATGACCTCGCCGCAGGCGCGCAGCGCCTCGCTGAGGGCACGAATGCCCTCGGCATGCACACCATCATCATTACTGACCAGAATTCGCATCGGTCTGATTCCTGAAACCGTGATCGGCCTCTTCGGCCTGCATTAACTCGCGCACCACGCTGGTGGCAAACGCGCCCGCCGGCAGGAAGAAGGAGAGGGTCAGCGCCTCGCCGTCCAGCTGCCAGCTCATCTGCTCCGGCTTGAGCAGCAGCGGGCGCCTGTCCTGATCCAGCCCGGCTTTCTCCAGCCCGTCACACCAATCGCTGTAAGGAGCCAGCACGCCCTGTTCGAACTCGGCAGCGGCGCCCTGACTGGCCAAGCGGCCACGGCCCCACTGGGGCGCGGTGAGCTGCACGTCGCCGGAGGCGAGACGCGCTTCCAGCTCGGGGGTCACGCTCTCTTCGCTGAAGATGGAGTGGCTGCCCTTGAGCATCACGCAATCACCGGCCAGCAGCTGATGAGCCAGCCCCTGCTCGATACGGGCGCTGACAATGGCGTTGAACAGCATGCTGCGGGCGGCAGAGAGGTAGAGGGAGCGCTTGTTGCGATCCTTGATCCGCTTGCCGGCAAACATCGCCTTGGCAGCTTCCAGGTTGTTGCCATCGCGGCCAAAACGCTGTTCACCATAGTAATTGGGTACGCCCTGAGTGGCGATGGCCTGCAGGCGCGCTTCCAGCCCGTCGGCCTGTTCCAGACCGGTGAGACGCAGGGTGAAGTGGTTGCCCTTGAGGTAGCCAACCCGCAATTTGCGGTTGTGACGCCTGGCTTGCAGGATCTGGATGCTGTCGCTCTCGATAACCGACAAGTCCGGTTCGGCCTTGCCTGGCAGGTGAATACCAAACCACTGCTCGGTCACCGCGTGACGATCTTTCAGGCCCGCCCAGGTCACCGCATTGCGGTTGACCCCGGCCGCATCGGCCAGCAGACCCGCCACCCAGGCGGTGTTCTCGCCGGTTTTGCGCACCCGGACGAAGATGTGTTCCCCTTCACCGCAAGGCTCAAACCCGAGATCTTCATTGACCACGAAGTCGGCGGCCTCGGCCTTGAGGATACCGCGGGCAGTGGGCGCCCCGTGCAGATAGGCAAGTTGTTCCAGCATTATTGTTTCACCAGTAGGACGACGGCTTCGGTGGCGATCCCTTCCTTGCGCCCCGTAAACCCAAGCTGTTCGGTGGTGGTCGCCTTGACGTTCACCCGGTTCAAATCACATTGCAGATCGGCGGACAGCACGGCGCACATGGC
>NZ_JAAKRF010000048.1:0-22211 GCF_049173005.1 Aeromonas sp. 602658
CCATGCACAGTCAGGCCGTCATTCGGCTCAAGCGAGGTAAGTAAAGTGACTACCATAGTTTCAGTTCGCCGCAACGGTCAGGTCGTCATCGGTGGCGATGGCCAGGTCTCTCTTGGCAACACCGTCATGAAGGGCAACGCCCGCAAGGTTCATCGCCTCTATAACGGCAAGGTGCTGGCAGGTTTCGCTGGCGGTACCGCCGACGCCTTCACCCTGCTCGAACGTTTCGAAGCAAAACTGCAGGCCCATCAGGGTAATCTGGAGCGCGCCGCCGTGGCGCTGGCCAAAGATTGGCGCACCGATCGCGCCCTGCGCCGCCTCGAAGCACTGCTGGCCGTGGCCGACGAACACAAATCCTTCATCATCACCGGCAACGGTGACGTGGTGCAGCCGGAGCACGATCTCATCGCCATCGGCAGCGGTGGCAACTTCGCCCAGTCCGCCGCCATCGCGCTGCTGGAAAACACCGAGCTGGATGCCAGGAGCATTGTCGAGAAGTCCCTCAAGATTGCGGGCGACATCTGCGTCTTCACCAACGGCAACCACACCATCGAAGTGCTGGACTACGTTGCCAAATAAGGCGCCAGCCAACCCAATTTCCCAAGGGGTGGGCACTGCCCGCCCCGGATACAGGAACACCATCATGTCCGAGATGACCCCGAGAGAAATCGTCCACGAGCTGGATCGTCACATCATTGGTCAGGCCGATGCCAAGCGCGCCGTTGCCGTTGCCCTGCGCAACCGCTGGCGCCGGATGCAGCTCAACGAAGAGATGCGCCATGAAGTGACCCCGAAAAACATCCTGATGATCGGCCCGACCGGTGTCGGCAAGACCGAGATCGCCCGTCGTCTGGCCAAGCTGGCCAACGCCCCCTTCATCAAGGTGGAAGCGACCAAGTTCACCGAAGTGGGCTATGTCGGCAAGGAAGTGGACAGCATCATCCGCGATCTGACCGATGCCGCCATCAAGCTGGTGCGCGAAACCGAGATGGAGAAGATGAAATATCGCGCCGAGGAAGCCGCCGAAGAGCGCATCCTCGACGCCCTGCTGCCCAACCCGCGCAACACCTGGGGTGAGGAAGAGAAAGCCGACAACTCCAACACCCGCCAGATCTTCCGCAAGAAACTGCGCGAAGGTCAGCTGGATGACAAGGAGATCGAGCTGGAACTCTCCGCCTCCCCGATGGGCGTCGAAATCATGACCCCGCCGGGCATGGAAGAGATGGCCAACCAGCTGCAGGGACTGTTCCAGAACCTGGGCCAGAACCAGAAGAAGAAGCGCAAGATCAAGGTCAAAGAGGCCATGAAGGCGCTGATCGAAGAGGAAGCGGCCCGTCTGGTCAATCCGGAAGAGCTGAAGCAGAAGGCAATCGCCGCGGTCGAGAACAACGGCATCGTCTTCCTCGACGAGATCGACAAGATCTGCAAGCGCGGCGAGAGCTCGGGCCCCGATGTCTCCCGTGAAGGGGTACAGCGCGACCTGCTGCCGCTGGTCGAGGGCTGCACCGTCAACACCAAGCACGGCATGGTCAAGACAGACCACATCCTGTTTGTCGCCTCCGGCGCCTTCCAGATCGCCAAGCCGTCCGACCTCATCCCCGAGCTGCAGGGCCGTCTGCCGATCCGGGTCGAGCTGACAGCCCTGACCACCGATGACTTCGAGCGCATCCTGACCGAACCGAACGCCTCGCTGACCGATCAGTACAAGGCGCTGATGGCCACCGAAGGGGTCAATATCGAGTTCACCCAGGATGGCATCCGCCGTCTGGCCGAAGCGGCCTGGCAGGTCAACGAGCGTACCGAGAACATCGGTGCCCGTCGTCTGCACACAGTGATGGAGCGCCTGATGGAAGATATCTCCTATGACGCCTCCGAGAAGTCCGGCGAGACCTTTGTCATCGACACCGACTACGTCAACGCCCACCTCGGTGCGCTTGTCGAGGATGAGGATCTGAGCCGCTTTATTCTGTAAACGCGCCCCTCCCGATAAAACGCCTCCCTTCGCGGAGGCGTTTTTATTTCTCAATCGCCTCCTCCATCTCACCCCCATCGCCCGAATTCTGACCCTTATCTGCGACAACCCATTTAATCCAAAGACGTTTTCAAACCATCTCTTTCGAACGCCCGCCGTTTTTCATCTCTGCTGAAATTTGCTCATAAAAAGATCTGTCTACTTCTGTGGGGTTGATTTATACATATGTATAAATCAGATCGAAATCTGTGCAGCAGGAACCAGAAAGATGAATCCAACCCGGCAGAAACTGCTCGATACCGGCCTCGCCATCGCCACCGAAAAGGGGCTGCGTGGCCTGACGGTACGCGAACTGGCGGCGGCGGCCGAGGTGAACCTCGGCTCTTTCGTCTACCACTTCGGCAACCGCGACGCCTTTATCGACGAGCTGGTGGAGCTCTGGTACGCCCCCCTCTATGACGAGCTCAAGGCGGTGGCAGCCAAAGGCTCCTACCCCTCCGCCATCGCCATGTTCGAGGCGACCATGGAGGCGCTGATCGGGCTGGTGGCGCGCCAGCGCGGCTTTATCAATCACCTGTTTGGCGATGCGCTGGCGGGTGAAGGGGCGGCCCAACGCTTTCTGCTCAGCCTGCCGCGCCGTCATCCCCTGCTGCTGATCGAACAGGTACGGATGGCACAGGCGGAAGGGTCGCTGGTCGCGGGTCACCCGCTCCAGCTGATGATCTTCATCATGGGGTCGGTCGGCCTGCCACTGGTGATCGCCGGCAGCGGTCGTCAGCTCGGCTGGCTGCCCGAACAGGCCGGCCCCTTTCTCAGCCAGATAGACAGCCCCGAGGCCGCCAGACAGCGGCTGGTATGGGCCCTACGCGGCCTGCGCCCCACCGACATGAAGGAAGGAGAAGCGGCATGAAACAACGCATCGCGATGGTAGCTCTGCTGCTGGCGGTTCCCAGTGGTTACCTCTGGTTGCAGCGCCATCCTCAAGGAGAAGCGGTATGAAGCAACGCATTGCAATCATAGCCCTGCTGCTAACCGTTATCGGTGGCTACCTCTGGTGGCAGGGGCGACCCGCCGACGGCTCCATCCTCTACGGCAACGTTGATATTCGCGACGTCAATTTGGCCTTTCGGGTCGGCGGCCGCGTCGATCAGGTGCTGGTCGATGAGGGGGATAGGGTAAAAGCCGGTCAACTGCTGGCCCGCCTCGATCCGGTTCCCCTCACCCACAGCCGCGACAGCGCCCGCGCCAATCTGGCCGCGCTCACTGCCGCCAACGCCTTGATCCACAAAGGCTATCGCAGCGAAGAGACCGACCGTGCCCGGGCCGCACTGGCCGCCGCCGAAGCCGCTGCGCTGGAGGCCGACCAGCAGTGGCGCCGCCAGAGTGCATTGGCCGCCACCGGCGCCATCTCACGCGGTCAGCTCGATACCGCCCGCTCCCAGCGGGATCAGACCCAGGCGCAGGTGCGCTCCGCACGCGAACAGCTCGCCCAGCTCGAAACCGGCTACCGCCCGGAGGAAATTGCCCAGTCCGATGCCCAGCTGGAAGGGGCCAAAGCGGCGCTCGCCAGTGCCGAACTGGCGCTGGCAGATGCCAGCCTGACCGCCCCCAGCGACGGCATCATCATCAGCCGCGCCGTCGAGAACGGCAGCATGGTGCAGAGCGGAGCGACCGCCTTCAACCTCTCCCTGACCGCGCCGGTCTGGGTGCGCGCCTATGTGGAGGAGCCCTGGCTCGGCCACTTCCCGAGCGGCGCCAAAGTGACGCTCACCACCGACTCGCGGCCGGATAAGCCCTATCACGGGGTGGTGGGCTTTGTCTCGCCGAACTCCGAGTTCACCCCGAAATCGGTGGAGACGCCGGACCTGCGCACTCACCTCGTCTACCGGCTGCGCATCGTGGTGCAGGATCCCGACCCGGCCCTGCGACAGGGGATGCCGGTCACCGTCAGGCTGGCCCCATGAGCTGCGCTATCTCCCTCGAGGGGCTCACCAAACGCTTTGGCGAGCGGGTCGCCCTCAACGCCATCTCGGCCACCATTCCGACTGGCGGCATCACCGGGCTGGTCGGCCCCGACGGCGCGGGCAAGAGCACTTTGCTGCGCCTGCTGGCCGGTCTGCTGATCCCCGAAGCGGGCACCATCCGGGTGCTGGGGCTGGATCCGGTGAGCGAGGGGGATCTGCTGCGTCAGCGCCTCGGCTACATGCCCCAGCAGTTTGGCCTCTACGAGGATCTCAGCGTGCTGGAGAACCTCACCCTCTACGCTGACTTGCGCGGCGTACTGGAGCCCGAACGCACGCCCACCTTCGCGCGGCTGCTCGCCTTCACCGATCTTGCCCGCTTCACCGCAAGGCCGGCAGGCAAGCTCTCTGGCGGAATGAAGCAGAAGCTCGGGCTGGCCTGCGCCCTGCTCGGCACCCCGGATGTGCTGCTGCTGGACGAACCGGGGGTCGGGGTCGATCCCATCTCCCGCCGCGCCCTCTGGCAGATGGTGCGCGAGCTGGCAAAAGGGGGGATGACGGTGCTCTGGAGCACCGCCTATCTCGACGAGGCGGAGCTGTGCGACCACGTGCTGCTGATGGCGAATAGCGAGGTGCGCACCAGCGGCACGCCGGCCGATCTGATGGGGGCCATGGCCAGCCGCTGCTGGCTGCTGGAGGCGGGGCAACTGGATGGCCGCGAGCGGCGCGCCCTGCTGCGCCGGGCACTGGCTCACCCGGCGGTGATGGATGGCGCGGTGGCGGGGGAGCGGGTTCGCCTGCTGCTGCACCCGGGCATGGCGCCTCCGCCGCTGGCGGAGCTGCATCTCGCCAACGGCGCCTTTCAACCGGCCCAGCCCCGGCTGGAGGATGCCTTTATCGACCTGCTCGGCGGCGGCCCCGGCGGGGAGTCGAGTCTGGCAACCGGGATGCGGGAAGCCGAACTGCCGCAGGGGGTACCCCCCGAGGCGGTGATCGAGGCGCGCCACCTCACCAAGCGCTTCGGCGATTTTGCCGCCACCGATGACGTCAGCTTTGCGGTGCGCCGCGGCGAGATCTTCGGCCTGCTCGGCCCCAACGGGGCGGGCAAGTCCACCACCTTCAAGATGGAGTGCGGCCTGCTGCGCCCGAGCGAGGGGCAGGCGCTGGTGACCGGCATCGATCTGGCTCACAGCCCCTCGGCGGCACGCCAGCGCCTCGGCTACATGGCGCAGAAGTTCTCCCTCTACAAGCAGCTCACCGTGGCGCAGAACCTCTCCTTCTTCGCCGGTATCTACGGCCTGTTCGGCCGCCACCAGCAGACGCGGATCGACGCCATGGTGACTGCCTTTGCCCTCGCCCCCTGGCTCGATCAGAAGGCGGAATCCCTGCCGCTCGGCCTGCGCCAGCGCTTATCGCTGGCCTGCGCCCTGCTGCACGAGCCGCCGCTGCTGTTTCTCGACGAGCCCACCTCCGGGGTCGATCCGGTGACCCGGCGCGAGTTCTGGTCGCACATCAACGCGCTGGCCGACCACGGCGTCACCGTGCTGGTCACCACCCACTTTATGGATGAGGCGGAGTATTGCGACCGCATCGCCCTCATCTATCGCGGCAAGCTGCTGGCACTCGGCACCCCGGACGATCTCAAGGGGCTGGCCACCAAAGAGGCGGCGACCTCTTTGCCAACCGGCTCCTTGCCGACCTGTTCTTTGCCAACAATGGAAGAGGCCTTTATCACCCTGGTCGAGCGGGCCAGCAAGGAGGACGCATGAGCATCAACCGTCGGCGACTGCTGGCCCTCTGCCGCAAGGAGACGCTGCAAATCGTCCGTGACCCGAGCAGCATCCTGATTGCCTTCATCATGCCGGTGGTACTGCTGGTGGTAATGGGTTACGCCATCAATCTGGATGTGGACCACCTGCGCCTCGGCATCTGGCGCACCGACAGCGGCGCCCCGGCGGTGCGGCTGGAGCAGGCCCTGCGCGGCTCTACCGCGCTGGAGATCCACAGCGGCCCGAGCAAGGAGTCCCTGCTCGCCAGTCTGGCCCGTGGCGAGATCCGCGGCCTGCTGGTGATCGATGACGGCTTCTCCCGCGCCATGGCCGGTCAGGGCAATGGTACGCCGCAGGCGCTGCTGCTAACCGACGGCTCCGAGCCCAACACTGCCAACTTCGTCACCAACTATGTGCAGGGGATCTGGCAGGGGTGGCTCGCTGGCGAGGGGGTCGCCATGCCGGTGTCGATAGAGAGCCGCGCCTGGTTCAATCCGGCGCTGGTGAGCCGCAACTTTCTGGTACCGGGCTCCATTGCGGTGGTGATGACCATCATAGGCGCCCTGCTCACCTCGCTGGTGGTGGCGCGGGAGTGGGAGCGCGGCACCATGGAGGCGCTGCTCGCCACCCCGGTCCCCAAGGGGGAGCTGCTGCTCTCCAAACTGCTGCCCTACTATGGCCTTGGCATCATCGCCATGCTGATCTGCCTGCTCTTCTCGGTGGCGGTGATGGGCGTGCCATGGCGCGGCTCCTTGCTGCTGCTCTTTCTGGTCACCAGCGTCTTTCTCGGCAGCGCCCTCGGGCTCGGGCTGTTTCTCTCCACCGTGATGCGCAGCCAGTTCAACGCCGCGCAGGCGGCGCTGATCGCTGCGTTTCTGCCCGCGGTGATGCTGTCGGGCTTCGTGTTCGAGATCGCCAGCATGCCACCACTGCTGCGGGCCATCACCCACCTCATTCCGGCCCGCTACTTCGCGAGCTCCCTGCAGACCCTCTATCAGGCGGGCAGCGTCTTCTCGATCCTGCTGGTCAACGGTTTCTGTCTGCTGCTGCTGGCCGGTTTCTGGCTGGCCCTGACCGCCCGCAAGACGCGGCGCACTCTGGAGTAACCCATGCTGATCCGACTCTGGTGGCTGATCCGAAAAGAGCTGCAGGCCCTGATGGGCAATACTCAGGGGCGCTTTCTGCTCATCATGCCGGTGCTGTTGCAGACCGCCCTCTTCCCGTTCGCCGCCACTCTGGAGGTGACCGGCAACACGCTGGCCATCTACAACCAGGATGACGGAGCCCAGAGCCGCGAGCTGCTGGAGCGCCTCACCCATATGCCCGCCTTCACAACCATCATCCCGGTGCAGGGCGAGGCGGGCATGACCGAGGCCATCACCGGGCAGCAGGCGCTGCTCGGACTGATTATTCCGGGGGATTTCTCGCGCCGGCTGGCGCGGGGCGAACCGGCCAAGGTGCAGCTGATTATCGATGGCCGCCGCTCCAACGGTGGTCAGGTGGCGGCGGGCTACATCAGTCAGGTGATTGCCCGCTGGCAAAGTGAGGGCAAGGGCCAACCCGAGCTGGCGGTGCGCAACCTCTACAACCCCAACGTCGAGTTTCACTGGCATATCCTGCCGGCGCTGGTCGCCATCATCACCACCACCGGCTGTCTGATTGTCACCGCCCTCTCGGTCGCGCGGGAGCGGGAGGAGGGCACCTTCGATCAGCTGCTGGTCTCCCCCCTCACCGCGGGCTGGATCATGGCGGGCAAGGCGGTGCCCGGCATCATGGTGGCAGTGGGACAAGGGTGCATAGTCGCGCTGGCCGCCCGTTTTGTCTTTCACCTTCCCTTTGCCGGCAGCCTCAGCCTGCTGATGGCGGGCATGGTCTGCTACGGGCTGGCACTGGCCGGGATCGGGCTCTTCATCTCGTCGTTCTGCTCGACCCAGCAGCAGGCCTTTCTCGGAGTCTTCTCCTTCACCGTACCGGCGGTGATCCTCTCGGGCTACATCTCGCCGGTAGAGAACATGCCGCAGGTGTTCCAGTGGCTGGCGGCCATCGACCCCCTCACCCACTTCATCGTGCTGCTCAAGGGGGTCTTCCTCAAGGGGTTTGACTGGTCGGCCGCCTGGCCCCTGCTCTGGCCGCTGCTCGCCATCGCCGGCGTCACCCTGTCGCTGGCGCTCGCCATGTTCCGCCGCCATATCGCCTGACGCGCCGCCTTGCTCAGCTGATGCCCTTTGATGCCGGTCTCGCCCAGTGCGAGGCCGGCCTTTTTCCGACAGAAGTTTTCACTCCCCGGCCGTGGGTAAATCGGGCTTTCCCTCCACCACTCCTCACCCCGAGCCAGCCCAGAAATCATCAACTGGTATACCTATTTTTATATATCTTTGAATTTTATCGAATTACCCCTGACGAGATATATAAATAGACACTTGATTTGCATCAATTGCCCGCCCCGACTGACTGGGTAGCCTAGCCCCAGAATGATGTTTTATTACTCCAAACTAGAGGCAATCATGAGCAAAGTCAGACTGGTCGTTGTGGGCAACGGCATGGTGGGGCACCGCTTCATCGAAGAGTTGATCGAGCGGGCCGAGCCGGGCCGCTACGAGATCACCGTCTTCGGTGCAGAACCCCGTCCCGCCTACGATCGCGTCCATCTCTCCTCCTACTTCTCCCATCACACCAGTGAAGATCTCTCCCTCGTCAAACCCGGTTTCTACGACAAGCACGGCATCCGCCTGCTGCTCGGCGAAGCGGTGAAAAAAATCGACAGGGCCAACCGCGAAGTGCACTCCAACAAGGGCACTGTGGTCGGGTACGACAAGCTGGTGCTGGCCACCGGCTCCTACCCCTGGGTGCCGCCCATTGCGGGCAGTCAGCACCACGAGTGCTTCGTCTACCGCACCATCGAGGATCTGAAAGCCATCCGCAGCGCCGCCAAGAGCGGCAAGAGCGGGGTGGTGATCGGGGGCGGTCTGCTTGGCCTTGAAGCGGCAGGTGCCCTCAAGGCGCTGGGTCTCGAGACCCACGTTGTGGAGTTTGCTCCGGTGCTGATGGCCGAGCAGCTCGACGGTCAGGGCGGCCAGCTGCTGCGCCGCAAGATTGAATCCATGGGGGTGCAGGTACACACCAGCAAGAGCACCAGCGAGATCCTGATGCATGGCGGCGAGCAGGCGAAACACCGCCTCGCCTTTGCCGACGGCAGCCAGCTGGAAGTGGATGTGGTGGTCTTCTCCACCGGCATTCGCCCGCAAGATACTCTGGGCCGTTACGGTGATCTCGCTATCGCCGAGCGCGGCGGCATCGTCATCGACGATCACTGCCTCACCTCCGACCCCGACATCTACGCCATCGGCGAGTGCGCCGCCTGGCAGGGCCGCTTCTTCGGGCTGGTAGCGCCGGGCTACAAGATGGCCCAGATCACCGTCGACCACCTGCTCGGCGGCGACAGCCGCTTTGAGGGGGCGGACATGAGCGCCAAGCTCAAGCTGCTCGGCGTCTCCGTCGGCTCCATCGGCGATGCCCACGGCCGCACCCCGGGCAGCCACAGCTATGTGTTTCAGGACGATCAGGCCGGCGTCTACAAGAAGATCGTGGTGAGCGAAGACAACAGCCGATTGCTCGGCGCCGTGCTGGTGGGTGACGTGGAAGATTACGGCAACCTGCTGCAGATGATGCTCAACGCCCTGCCGCTACCGAGCCACCCGGACACCCTGATCCTGCCCGCCTACGCCGGTGCCAAGCCGACGCTGGGGGTGGATGCCCTGCCGGAAAGCGCCCAGATCTGCTCCTGCTTCGACGTCTCCAAGGGCGACATCGCCAAGGCGGTGGCCGAGGGTCACACCACCCTTGCCGCCATCAAGCAGCAGACCAAGGCCGGTACCGGCTGCGGCGGCTGCGTGCCGCTCATCAGTCAGGTGCTCAACGCCGAGCTGGTTAAGCAGGGCATCGAGGTCAACAACCACCTCTGCGCCCACTTCCCCCACTCCCGTCAGGAGCTGTTCCATCTGGTCAAGGTGGAGGGGATCAAGAGCTTCGACGAGCTGCTGGCCAAGCACGGTCAGGGCTATGGCTGCGAGGTGTGCAAACCGACCGTCGGCTCCATCCTCGCCTCCTGCTGGAACGAGCATGTGCTGAGCCCGCGCAACATCCCGCTGCAGGACACCAACGACATCTTCCTCGGCAACATGCAGAAGGACGGCAGCTACTCCGTCATCCCGCGCATGGCCGGTGGCGAAGTGACTCCGGAAGGGCTGCTGGCGGTGGCCGAAGTGGCCCGCGACTACAAGCTCTACACCAAGATCACCGGCGCCCAGCGCATCGGCCTGTTCGGGGCCCAGAAGGATGATCTGCCGGCCATCTGGCGCAAGCTGCTGGCGGCCGGATTCGAGACCGGTCAGGCCTACGCCAAGGCGCTGCGCATGGCCAAGACCTGCGTCGGCAGCACCTGGTGCCGCTTCGGCGTGCAGGACAGCGTTGGCCTCGGGGTCTTCCTCGAGAACCGCTACAAGGGGATTCGCACCCCGCACAAGATGAAGTTCGGCGTCTCCGGCTGTACCCGTGAATGTGCTGAAGCGCAGGGCAAGGACGTTGGCATCATCGCCACCGACGCGGGCTGGAACCTCTATGTGGGCGGCAACGGCGGCATGAAGCCGCGCCACGCCGACCTGCTGGCGTCCGACCTCGACCGCGAGACCCTCATCAAGCTGATCGACCGCTTTATGATGTTCTACGTCACCAGCGCCGACAAACTGCAGCGCACCTCGGTCTGGCTCGGCAATCTGGAAGGGGGCGTCGACTACCTGCGCGAAGTGATCGTCGACGACAAGCTGGGGCTGGCCGAGACGCTGGAGCGCGATATCCAGACCCTGATCGACAGCTACGAGTGCGAATGGTCGCGCACCCTTAATGAAGAGGAGGCGCTCAAGCGATTCAGCCACTTCATCAACAGCGACAAGCGCGACCCGGACGTCCAGTTCGTCGCCGAGCGCGACCAGCACCGACCGGCGACCCCGGCCGAGCGCATCCCCGTCTACCAGATCGAGGTGGAAACCAAATGATGAAATTAGCCTGCCAACTCAACGACATCCTGCCGGGAACCGGTGTCTGCGCTCTGATCGAGGGGCGCCAGATCGCCCTGTTTCGCCCGAACGCGGCGGCCGAGGTGTTCGCCATCGACAACCGGGATCCCTTCTTCGCCGCCAACGTGCTGTCGCGGGGCCTGATTTGCGAACACGACGGCGAGCTCTGGGTCGCCAGCCCGCTCAAGAAGCAGCGCTTTCGCCTGAGCGATGGCCACTGTTTCGACAACCCTGCGATGTCGGTGCAGAGCTATCCCGTTGAAGTGCGCGACCAGCAGGTCTGGGTCGCCGTCTAAAACCGATCTCACTCTCTTTCGGGCTGCCAGAGGGCAGCCCTTTCAAGGACTCACAAGATGTACACGGAAACCATCAACAAGTGCGCCGCCAACGCGGCCCGCATCAACTGCTTCGAGCGCAGCGACAAGCTCGGCTTCTGGCTCAGCTCCGCCATGGCGGGGGCCTATGTGGGCCTCGGCATCATCCTGATCTTCACCCTCGGCAATCTGGTGGATCCCGCCATCCGGCCGCTGGTGATGGGGGCCACCTTCGGCATCGCCCTGACGCTGGTGATCATCGCCGGCTCCGAGCTCTACACCGGCCACACCATGTTCCTCACCTTCGGGGTGAAGGCGGGCAAGATCACCATGGCCGACCTGCTGCGCATCCTGCCGCAGACCTGGGTCGGCAACCTGATTGGCTCCATCGTGGTGGCGCTCATCTACTCCTACGGCGGCAGCCTGCTGCCGGACGCAGGCAGTCTGGCCCACAAGGTGGCACTGGCCAAAACCCAGGCACCGGCACTGACCCTGTTTATGAAGGGCGTGCTGTGCAACTGGCTCGTCTGCCTCGCCATCTGGATGGCGCTGCGCACCGAAGGGGCCGCCCGCTTCATCGCCATCTGGTGGTGCCTGCTGGCCTTTATCGCCTCCGGCTACGAGCACTCGGTCGCCAACATGACCCTGTTCGCTCTCTCCTGGTTTGGCGCCCACTCGGAGGCCTACACCCTGAGCGGCATCGGCCACAACCTGCTGTGGGTGACGCTGGGCAACACCGTCTCCGGCGTCCTCTTTATGGGCCTCGGCTACTGGTATGCCACCCCCAAGGCGGAGCGCCCGGTCGCAATGAGCGAGACCACCAGCACCGCCAACCAGACCCGAACCGCCTGATCCGGAGGCCCCATGGACTACTTGCCCATCTTTTGCCGACTCGACAACAAACCCGTGCTGCTGGTCGGCGGCGGCGAGGTAGCGGAGCGCAAGGCGCGCCTGCTGCTGGATGCCGGTGCCCACCTCACAGTCGTAGCACCCGAGCTCGACCCCGAGCTGGCGGAACTGGCTGCCAACGGGAGCATCGAGTGGCTGGCGGGTGAATTTGCACCGCAGCAACTGGCGGGCAAGTGGCTGGTGGTGGCAGCAACCGATCGGCGCGAGGTGAATGCGCTGGTTTACCAGAGCGCCAATCAGGCGCGGATCTTTGCCAACGTGGTGGATGACCCGAAACGCTCCAGCTTCATCATGCCGTCGATCATCGACCGCTCACCGCTGATGGTGGCCATCTCCTCCGGTGGCAAGGCGCCGGTGCTGGCCCGGCTGCTGCGGGAAAAACTGGAAGCTATGCTGCCGCAACATCTGGGGGCCGTGGCGACCTTCGCCGGCAGCCTGCGGGATCGGGTCAAGGCCCGCTTCGCCAGCATGGGCGAGCGGCGCCGCTTCTGGGAGCGGCTGCTCGGGGCGGATCGGCTCGGTCAGGCGCTGGCGCGGGGCGATAGCGCCTCTGCCCACCAGCTGGCCGACAACCTGTTTGCCGACGAAAGCCAGAGCGCTGGCGAAGTAGTGCTGGTGGGAGCTGGCCCCGGCGATCCGGGCCTGCTCACCCTGCACGCCCTGCGCCAGATGCAGCAGGCTGACGTGGTGGTCTATGACAGACTGGTCTCCGACGAGGTGATGGCGCTGGTGCGCCGGGATGCCAAGCGCATCTTCGTCGGCAAGCAGGCGGGCAACCACTGCGTGCCGCAGGAGGGGATCAACCAGCTCTTGCTGGAGGAGGCGCAGAAGGGGCAACGGGTGGTGCGGCTCAAGGGGGGCGACCCCTTTATCTTCGGCCGTGGCGGCGAGGAGCTGGAGACGCTGGTCGGCAGCGGCATCGGTTTTCAGGTGGTACCGGGGATCACCGCGGCCAGCGGCTGCGCCGCCTACGCCGGCATTCCGCTGACCCATCGCGACCACGCCCAGAGCGTGCGCTTCGTCACCGCCCACGGCAAGGGGGGCGCCCGGGATCTCGACTGGCCGCTGCTGGCCAAAGATCGGCAGACGCTGGTCTTCTATATGGGGCTCTCCTCCTGCGCCACCATCCGCGAGCAGCTGCTGGCCCACGGCAAGGCAGGCAATACCCCGGTGGCGCTGATCGAGCGCGGCACCCAACCCTGCCAGCGGGTCATTCGCGGCACCCTCGATGAGCTACCCGCACTAGCGGTGGGGGTCGAGAGCCCGGCGCTGATCATGGTGGGCTCGGTGGTCACTTTGGCCGACCGGCTCGCCTGGTTTGGCGAGGCACCGCAGCGCCAGCGAGCCCTCGCCTGAGGGATTCTCGGCAACTCACCATGAGGCCACCAGCAGGTGGCCTCACTTTTACCTCCCTCTTCTCCTATCACGGTCATAACCTGTTGTTTTAAGTCTGGTATCCTATGGGCATTGAGCCCTTGGCTACCATCTCAGGAATTCATCCCATGTCTCTTCCCATCAAGAACAGCGCCCGGCAGCGCGCGGATGACAGATCCCGCATTCTCACCCTGCTGCTACGCGATGACGCCCTCACCGACAGCCTGCTCGATCCGCAGGTGGTGCAGGATGCCGAGCAGCGCGATCAGACCAGCGAACTCACAACGCTGGTCAACGGGTTGCCCGCCGCCGACGTCGCCGATGCGCTGGAATCGCTGCCGCCCGATGAGCGTCATGCCCTGTGGGCACTGGTGGAGGAGGAGAAGCGCGGCCAGATCCTGGTCGAAGCGTCGGAGACGGTGTGGGACAGCCTTATCAGCGGGATGAGCGACAAGGAGCTGCTGCACGCCCTGCGCACCCTGGATATCGACGATCAGATCTATCTGGGCCAGTACCTGCCCCGCAACCTGATGGGGCGGCTGCTCACCTATATGGCCCCCGCCGAGCGGGATCGGGTGCGGGAGGTGATCCGCTACGGCAAGCACACCGTCGGCGCCATGATGGACTTCGAGATCATCACCATCCGCCCCGAGGTGACGCTCGCCACGGTGCAGCGCTATCTGCGGCTGCGCGGCAAGATCCCCGCCAACACCGACAAGCTGTTCGTCATCGATCGGCGCAACCACCTGCTGGGGGAGCTGGCCCTCACCACTGTCCTGCTGCACAAGCCCGCTACCTTGGTGAGCGACGTGATGGAGCGTGATCCGGTCACCTTCGATCCGGAGGATAACGACGAAGCGGCCGCCCGCACCTTCGAACGGGATGACCTGCTCTCCGCCGCCGTGGTGGATGGCAAGGGCAAGCTGATGGGCCGCCTCACCGTCGAAGAGGTGGTGGATCTGGTCTATGAGGAGAGTGACACCGACCTGCGCCGGATGGGGGGCATCAGCGAGGATGAAGACGTGTTCGCCCCGGTCTCCAAGGCGGTCAAGACCCGCTGGGCCTGGCTCGCCATCAACCTCTGCACCGCCTTTGTCGCCTCGCGGGTGATCGGCCTGTTCGAGCACACCATCTCCCAGCTGGTGGCGCTGGCGGCCCTGATGCCCATCGTCGCCGGGATCGGCGGTAACACCGGCAACCAGACCATCACCATGATAGTGCGGGCGCTGGCGCTGCAGCACATTCAGACAGGCAACCTCTCCTTCCTGCTGCTACGGGAACTTGGCGTCGCCTTTATCAACGGGCTGGTGTGGGGCGGCACCATGGGCATCGCCACCTATCTGCTCTATCAGGATGCGGCGCTCGGCGCCGTGATGACCCTGGCCATGATGCTCAACCTGCTGGTGGCCGCCCTGATGGGGGTGATTATCCCCATGACCATGACCCGCCTCGGCCGCGACCCGGCAGTCGGTGCCAGCGTGATGATCACCGCCATCACCGATACCGGCGGCTTCTTTATCTTCCTCGGGCTGGCGACCCTGTTCCTGCTGTAAACCGTGCGTTGAAAACAACAAGGGAGCCACTGGCTCCCTTGTTGTTTCAGGCGCGTTTGCCCACCCCTGCCGTTAGCTGCTTATCGCTTGTCAGCGGTGATCAGCAAGCCATTGGTGTCGGGGAAGCCGATGGCCAGCGCCTCTTTTTTGGCATCCGTGGTATAGGTGGTGACATAGGCGACGCGGTTATCCATCGCCCGGGCCAGAGCAGCATTCCAGAGGTTTTCGATCGGCGTGGCGGCAGCGGATTGCTTGAAGTTGCACTTGCCAAACCCGGTCATGGTCAGCTTGCTCAACCCGGCAGTGGCACTCCCCTCGCCCACCAGCGTACAACCTGCCGCCGGAAACTCGATCGCTACCGTCAGCTTGCCGCCGTTGTTGGTGGTATCCACCTTGCCCACCATGTCGCTGCTGAAGCCATCGCTGTCCGTGGCACTCCAGCTGGCCGTGGTCACCGCTTTGGTGGTCAGGGCTGTCACCGCCACATGACCGCTGAAACCGGAATAGATGGGGGAGTTGTCGGAGAACTTGGTGCCGGTGCGAGTGAAATCAAAAACCCAGCGCTTGATCTCCTTGCCCTGCAGATCGATGACCGGCTGATCCTGGAAGGTGATGAGGTTGTGGTCGTTGGTCACCGAGCTGAGCGCCGTGCTGGTACCGAGCCGCTCGCTGTTGCGGATCAACTGCACCGGGTAGATCCCGTCTTTGTCGGCTTTCTGGTCAGCCTGACCCAGCCACTGGCTGTTGGTCTCGACCTTGCCCACCTGATGACCCACCCAGACACCCCAGTACTGCACGGTTTCACCCTTCGGGTAGACCAGCGCCAGACCATCCAGATCCTTGATCATGCGCGGCGTCGCCTTGTCGCCGTCGCGGCTCAGCAGATTCGCTTGGTAAAGACCCGCCTCCGGCAGGGCCAGTGGCACCCGCTTGGCGATGCTGTTGGCAGCTTTTTCGCTGTCACAGGCAGACAGGGCCGCAGCGCAGGCGATGGCCAGCAGCGCTTTGTTGTGCATTTTCATGAGTTTTTATTCCTTGCTGTCGCTTTGTAATTTTTAGATGCAATCAATCGCCGCTGAATTTAAGGGAAAGGTCATCTATCAGTCGAATGGAGATCTGTAACCAACCATTACAGCCTCGCAGGAGCGGCAGACCGCGCCGCTTGCCCCGACCGCACTGCGGTAACGACAGGGTGACTAACGGCGGAAAAGCAGCGAGGGTAGCGACCCGAAAAAACAGATGAAAATCAGAGTCATAACTCTATTAACAGGAGGGTAATTAGCCCGAATTGCCAGCCTGCTCACAATAGGATTCTTTTGCTGTCGATAGAATGCACCACGCTGGCATACCCATAACAAGAGAATCCAACAATGAAAACCACCCTCAAACTGAGCGCGGTGGCAGTTATCTTTTTGCTGTCCGGCTGTGACGACAACAACTCTCAGGCCCCCGGTGATCTCACTCTGCGGCTGATCGAAACCTCTGATATCCACTCCAACCTGCTGAGTTACGACTACTACCAGAACAAGCCGGATGCCTCGCTGGGCTTCGCCCGCACCGCTGTGCTGATCCGCAAGGCCCGCGAAGAAAACGCCAACAACTTGCTGATCGACAACGGCGACCTGATCCAGGGCACCCCGCTGGCCGACTATATCCACGACCAGCAGGTCAAACAGCAGTGGCTGAGCAAGCAGACCCACCCCGCCATCAAGGCGCTCAACACCATGAGCTATGATGTCGGCAACCTGGGCAACCACGAATTCAACTTCGGTCTCGACTTCCTCTCAGAGACCCTGAAAGGGGCCAACTACCCCTACATCAACGCCAACGTCTTTCAGGCCGATGCCTTCAGCCGTGATGGCAAGGGCACCATCGACTGGAGCAAGCAGAAGTTCAAACCCTATGTGGTGCTGGATCGTCAGGTGAAGGATGCCAACGGCAACACCCAGACCATCAAGGTCGGGGTGCTGGGGCTGACTCCCCCCCAGCTCACCCAGTGGGACAAGCGCAATCTGGAAGGCAAGGTGGTGGTGGCCGATATGGTCGAGACCGCCGAGCACTATGTACCCGAAATCCGCGCCAAGGGCGCTGACATCGTCGTGGTCGTGGCCCACACCGGCATCATAGGTGACCCGCGCGAACCCATGATGGAGAACGCCGCCCTGCCGCTGGCCAAGGTGAAAGGGGTCGATGCCCTGCTGCTGGGCCACGCCCACCGCACTTTCCCGGGCGATTACCCCAACATGACCGACGTGGACAACGAGAAAGGCACCCTGGCGGGGGTACCGACCGTGATGCCGGGCGTCTGGGGCAACCACCTCGGCATCATCGACCTGCACATGACCTGGAAAGAGGGTCGCTGGGAAGTGGCCTCCAGCCAGTCCCAGCTGCGCAAGATCGACAGCAGCGCCAGCAGCACCGAAGATCAGGCGGTGGTCGATCAGGTCATTGCCGAGCACGAGCAGGCCAACCAGTGGCTGGACGAGCCCCTCAGCAAGATCACCAAGCCAATCCACAGCTTCTTCGCGCTGGTGCAGGATGACCCCTCCATCCAGATCGTCAGCGACGCCCAGCTGTGGCATGCCAAGAAGCTGCAACAGGATGGTCAGCTCAAGGAGAAATGGCCCATCCTCTCCGCCGCCGCACCATTCCGCGGCGGTCGCAACGGCCCGACCGACTTCACCTATGTACCGGCTGGCAATATCTCCCTGCGCAACGTGGCCGACCTCTATGTCTACCCCAACACCCTGCAGGTGGTCGCCATCAATGGCGCGACCGTACAGGAGTGGCTGGAGAAGAGTGCCGTCCAGTTCAACAAGATCGATGCCGCCAGCACCGCTACCCAGTGGCTGGTGAACGAGAAGTACCGCACCTACAACTTCGACGTGATCGACGGGGTGAACTATCAGGTCGATGTGACCAAACCCGCCCGTTACGATGTGGATGGCAACAAGGTGAGCGACAGCTACCGCATCACCAACCTCACCTATCAGGGCAAGGCAATCGACCCGACCCAGATGTTCTACGTGGTGACCAACAACTACCGCGCCAGCGGTGGTGGCAACTTCCCGGGCATCAACGCCAAGGTGATCGTCCATGAAGATCAGTTCGAAACCCGCGAAGTGCTCTCCGAATACCTCAAGGATCTGGCAGAGAAGAATCCGGCCGGTTTCGAGCCCCCGGCAGACAACAACTGGCAGCTGGCCCCCCTGCCCGCCAATCTGGATCTGCGCATCTACAGCTCGCCACGCAGCGAAGCGCAAGCCCTGACCGGCGGCAAGCTGAACTATGTGGAGACCCTGCCACCCACCGATGCCAAACACCCCGGCTTTGGCGTCTACAAGCTGGTGCTGGCACCCTGATCCTCAGGGCTAATCCGGCAATAACCTCTGCAACCCCCTCCTGATACGAGGGGGTTTTTGATGGTGTTGGCAGAGGGGTCAGCGCCTGTACGTCAACCACGACCTGCGGCAACTCGCGCAGCCCATTTATCCCTTCACGCCATTGTCACCCTCTATCACACCATCCAGCTCCCGGCAGGTCTGCCCCATCCCGCCCATAAAAGAACAGGCCCACCGAAGTGGACCTGCTGTTATTTGCGTGACCGGGAGTATCGCGATAGAGGGCGCTACTCCCGCTCCTTCACATAAGGTGTACCAAGTGCCTTGGGTGCCACCGCACGGCCGATAAAACCGGCCAGCAGGAACACGGTCAGGATGTAGGGCAGTGCCTCGATGGCCTGCACCGGAATGGCGAAGCCACCGATGCTGACCCCTTGCAGGCGGATGGCGACCGCATCGAGGAAGCCGAACAGCAGGCAGGCAGCCATGGCATTCCAGGGGCGCCACTTGCCGAACACCAGCGCCGCCAGCGCCATAAAGCCCTTGCCCGCACTCATGTTGGGGATGAACTGGGCCGTCTGGGCGACCGCCAGATAGGTGCCACCGATACCGGCCAGCAGGCCGCCGATGAGGAGCGCGGTGTAGCGCATCCGCACCACAGAGATACCGGCGGTATCGACCGCTGCGGGCGCCTCGCCCACCGCCCGCAGACGCAGACCGAAGCGGGTACGGAACATCACCCACCAGGCCAGCGGCACACAGGCAAATGCCACGTACTCCAGCAGGGAGTGGCCGCTCAGCAGCTCGCTGTAGAGCTGGCCGATCACCGGCACATCCCACAGCTCCTTGGCATAGGGCAGATCGATGGGGGCGAAACGGGCATCACCGGAGAGTGCCGGAGTCTGGCCACCCTGATCGAACCAGTAACGACCCAGCGTCACGGTCAGACCGGCCGCCAGAATGTTGATGGCCATGCCGCTCACCACCTGATCACCGCGATGGGTGATGGTGGCAAAGCCGTGCATCAGGGCGAACAGGATGGAGACACCTACCCCGGCACCCAGACCTACCCAGGCAGAACCGGAGACCGCCGCAGCCGCACCACTGGCGAACGCTGCCGCCAGCAGTTTGCCTTCCAGCGCGATGTTGACCACCCCGGAGCGCTCGCAAAACATGCCCGCCATGGCCGCCAGAATGAGCGGCGGCGCAGTACGAATGGTCGCATCCAGCATCAGGATCAGAATTTCAAACATGATCAGACTCCTTTAGCTTGCGCGGCTGAGCGGTTGGCAAATGCCAGATAGAGCTGCTCGATGCGCGGGCGCATCATGTGCTCAAGGGCGCCACAGAACAGGATCACCAGACCCTGCAGCACCACCACTATGTTGCGGTCGACACCGAACTCGAAGCTGAGCTCGGCGCCCCCCTGATAGAGGAAACCGAACAGCAGGCTGGCGATGATGACGCCGACCGGATGGTTGCGCCCCATCAGCGCCACCGCGATACCGGTGAAGCCGAACCCTTCCACGAAGTTGAGCTTGATCTGGTGCAGTTCACCCTGCAGCACGTTGAGGGCGAAGAAGCCCGACAGCATGCCGGAGATGACCATGGCCAGGATCACCACCTTGGGATAGGAGATACCGGCGTAGGCGGAGGCACTTTGGCTGGCGCCGACCGAGCGGATCTCGTAACCCCAGCGGGTGTGCCAGATAAAGACCCACACCAACACTGCACAGATCAGCGCCCAGAAGAAGCTGATATTGAGCGGGCTGTTGGGGATCTCCATCCCGAACAGGCTAGCCAGCCCGCTCATCTTGGGCAGCCAGCTTGCCTCGGCAAACACCTTGCTCTCGGTCGCCATCGAGCCGGGCGGCTTGAACACCTCCACCAGCAGATAGGCCATCAGCGAGGCGGCGATGAAGTTGAACATGATGGTGGTGATCACGATATGGCTACCGCGCTTGGCTTGCAGCCAGGCCGGAATAAAAGCCCAGGCCGCACCGAACAGACCACCGGCAATGATGGAGAGCGGCAACAGCAGGGCAAACGGCAGCACATCGCCGAGCGTCAGACAGACCAGACCGACACCGAGCCCACCGATATAGGCCTGACCTTCACCACCGATGTTGAACAGACCGGCGTGGAAGGCGACCGCCACCGACAGACCGGTAAAGATAAAGCCGGTTGCGTAGTAGAGGGTGAAGCCGACCCCTTCACCGGTGCCGAACGCGCCGTACCA
Source organism: Aeromonas sp. 602658 (assembly GCF_049173005.1). Classification (NCBI taxonomy): domain Bacteria; kingdom Pseudomonadati; phylum Pseudomonadota; class Gammaproteobacteria; order Aeromonadales; family Aeromonadaceae; genus Aeromonas; species Aeromonas sp. 602658. Next base: position 20,505 of record NZ_JAAKRF010000048.1, read on the forward strand.
CATGATCTTGGCGGCATCGACCGGGTTGATCTCGAGGTAGTAGAACAGAATGGCCGACACCAGGAAGGCCAGCAGGATGTTGACCGCAGACAAGACGCCTACGGAGACCCAGGCAGGAATACGTACTTGGCTCATCAGTGGGCCTCCTTGGCTACTTCGTCCGGCACTATGTTCGCCATCATCAGGCCGATAGTGCGCTCATCCGCCTTGGCACCATCCAACTCGCCGACGATGCGGCCATCGGCAATGACCAGAATGCGATCTGCGAGGCTCATGATCTCGTCCAGCTCCACCGAGACCAGCAACACCGCCTTGCCCTTGTCGCGCATGGCGATGATCTGCTGGTGGATATACTCGATGGCGCCGATGTCGACCCCGCGGGTCGGCTGGCCGATCAACAGCACATCCGGGTCCTGCTCCACTTCACGGGCAATCACCAGCTTCTGCTGGTTGCCGCCGGAGAAGTTGGCGGTCTTGTGATCGGGATGGGGTGGGCGCACGTCCCACTTCTCCATCTTGGCCTGACAATCCTGCTGGATCGCCTCCTTGTTCTGCAGCCACCCCTTGTTGTATTGCGGGCGGCGGTGATAACCGAGGATAAAGGCCTCTTTCGCCTCGAAGCGGTTGATCAGCCCCATCTTGTGGCGATCTTCCGGCACATGACCGAGGCCGTAGTTGCGCACCAGTTCGGGATCGGCCGGGTGCTCCGCGCTCACCTTGTGCACGCCGCTGCGGCTGCTGATGGTGAAGCCCCCCTTGCTCGGCTTGAGAATGCCGCCAAGCAGGCTGAGCAGTTCGGACTGACCGTTGCCGGAGACCCCGGCGATGCCGACCACTTCACCGGCCCGCACCTCGAAGCTGACCGATTTGACCCGCTCCACCTTGCTGGCGTCGAAATAGCTGAGCCCTTCGATCTTCAGCTTGGCTTCACCGGGCTGGGTTGGCCCCTTGTCGACCTTGAGGCGCACCTTGCGGCCCACCATCAGTTCGGCCAGTTGCTCCTTGTCGGTATCCTTGGTGGCGACGTGGGCCACCATCTCGCCACGGCGCATGATGGAGACCTGATCGGTAATGGCCAGGATCTCCCGCAGCTTGTGGGTGATAAGAATGATGGTCGCCCCCTGATCCCGCAGCTTTTTCAGCACCTCGAACAGGTGATCCGCCTCTTGCGGAGTCAGTACCCCGGTCGGCTCGTCGAGGATCAGGATGCGGGCGCCGCGATAGAGCGCCTTGAGAATTTCGACCCGCTGTTGCAAGCCAACCGGCAGATCTTCGACCTTCTCGTGCAGCGGCACGTCGAGGCCGTAGTCTCGCGCCAGTTCGCCCAGCAGCTTTTCGGCTGACGCCACGCTCTGCTGAAGGTGCCAGCCGTTCTCAGCGCCGAGGATGACGTTTTCCAATACGGTGAAGTTATTGACCAGCATGAAGTGCTGGTGAACCATGCCCACGCCTGCGGCAATCGCATCTTGTGAGCCGTGGGGTTTGAAAGGATTCCCGTCGATCAGCATCTCGCCTTTGTCGGCATGGTAGAAACCATAAATGATGCTCATCAGGGTGGACTTACCGGCGCCATTTTCGCCGACAATGCCGTGGATACTGCCTTTGCGAACCTTAAGGTCGATCAGCTTGTTGGCGTACACTTCGCCGAACCGCTTATCGATACCTCTTAATTCGATGGCATAGCGATCTGTCTGGTCCATGATGCAG
>NZ_JAAKRF010000049.1:0-18664 GCF_049173005.1 Aeromonas sp. 602658
GATACATGAGCATACGGGAGGCAAAGCGGGATATCAGTTATTACCTGATGGATGACTACAACTGGCGGCGTCCACATCACCACAATGACGGGATACCGCCAGCAAAAGCCGAAGAACGGCCTAACCAAGTGTCCGGATTTAGTTGACCACTACAGATCTAGGCACAATCGTACTAGGTAACGGGTCTCGAACACTACCGGACTCAGAACGTATTGGAGCCCTACATTGCTGCTGTAAAATTGATCTGACAATTCAGCATCCACCAAACATGGAACTGTCAGACCAAGTGTAAATACCTACACCTTAGGTATGCCTATCCTTCTTTACGGCATTGTTCTTCCCATTCTCCAATTTGATCAAATGCAATTATGGCATCGGCTCCTGCCACTTTGCGATAATCAGCCATCTTTTCATCAGCACATTGTTTCTGGCCTTCAGTTAATGGAGGAGCATTATCTATTCTATCTTCTACTGTACAACTGACACATTCAGTTTCCTCACTTACCGATTGAGTTTCTTTATTTGCCTCTAAGTGGCATTGTTCATTCAACTCATACTCGTGAGCAACTATATAAGTGACAGCTTCAATATCTCCCATTTCTTTGTATAAGGCATCTTTTTTGTCGGAAATACATTTTTCTACTTTTTCTACTACAATTTGAGCAGCGGCTATTGCTTTAGATTTCTCTGCTTCTTCCACTAGGTAACGTTTATATTCTGCTTTACCATAAGCGACTGCTGCATATTTCAATATATGACTTGGGTCTAGTGACACTTCAGTTGTTTTTTTGTCTTGCAACCAAGTAAGGTCATAGTCGAATTCTTTAGAATAAACAGTGCCATCATATTAAAATGAGTAAGTGGCGCCACAAGTCAAAGAACCAACTGCATCAACGGAACGCGTTTTGATATTTTCTATTCTTTCGTCGTTAAAGACCGTTTCAATCTTTGGATTATTATACGTATTAGTTAGGGCTCGGTGAATTATATGAAGCGCAGTATCTTTATTTGAATCAGCGTTACAATCAAGCTGTTCATCATCCGAACATCCATAAATTACAGGTTGAATTAAAAGTAAGAGTGCTAATTTATTTAGTTTCATGCAACCACCTTTAAAAAACAAAGCACAATAAATTTGAGCTATTTTTATACTGATTTTCTTACATAAAAATTTGCGCGCATCCAGCAACATTCGCACTCTCTGTTTAGTCAATGGCCTCGCTAGTCAGGACACTGATATCCTTCTCCAAGAAGGCAGTTCTCCCGTTCAACAGTCTGACTGCGACCATTTGAGCAAACACAGCCAAGTCAGGAAAAGTGAAGTCACTTTTACGTAGACCCTTCCCCCATCACCATCGTAACGAGCATTGCGATACCTCTCAGCAGGAGATTAGAGTTTTCCGCCTTCCTTATTGAGGAAATGGGTTTCTAGATCAACCTGACGAAAGTGAACCAGCCCGTTGATGTGCCGGACTCATGGCAGAGCGACAGCATTTATTAAGTCACTCCTAATGAACTCCTCAATGTAATTTGAGTGAGCGTGTGTACGAATTCGTCGATCATACATCAATCTATTTAATAGCAGCCACTTCATGCGGATAATCCTACTGGATTTGACATGGCATGAGTAGGTAGCGGGATCACAATCGCAGTAATTCTGGCGTATTTTTCGCACCAAGCGCAGTGGGCGTATGCTCCTATTCAATCCAACCCTCTTTCGGTATCTCCCTCAGTGGCAAGATACCGGTATCGCAGTTAAGTGGCTCAATAGCATCAACTCGGGTCCATCTCTGGACAAGCAGCAGCAACCTCACCGAACGGGCCTTCCTGGCCCGCTCAACCGCTTCCCGCCGGTTGATAACAAAACCCCTCTACTGATGACAAAAGCCCATCGCCGATGATGGGTTTTGCGAAAAACTGCCTGCCAGCCAATTCGTCACGCCGTGTCGCGGACTGTTTGGATAATCCGCGACACGGTTATTCCCCTTGCTAGATGGTATGCACGAACACGACAAGATTGCTCAGCGCCTCGGTATGCTCCTCACCCGCCTGTACAGCGGTGAGAAGCTGCACCTGAGTGATCTGGCCACCGAGTACAACGTCACCGTGCGCACCCTGCAGCGGGATTTCAATCAACGCCTCAGTTATCTACCGATAGAGCATCGCAGCCAGCAATACTGGCTGGATCCTGGGTTTCTCAATCACAAGAGCGATGGAAAGCTGCGCAAGCTGGCCGAGCAGTTGGGTATCACCGACTTGTTCCCCCGCACCAGTGAACATCGTCTGAGTCAGCTACTGGACAGAGGCAATCCAAGCCTCTTCGCCATCAAGGGGTTCGATGCCCAGTCCACCGACTCACTGAGCCATCAGTTACCGGTATTAGAGCAGGCAATGACCCACCATCTGCAATGCTGGCTCATCACCAAAAACCAACACAAGCAGCTGTTTAGCCCCTATCAGCTCGTCAATTACAAGGGCACCTGGCACTTGGTCGGCGTTAGCGAGGGACGCTTGCAAGCCTATCCGCTGAGCCACATCGCACTGGGTTGAGCTATCGCAACAGACCTTTACCTGCGATGCGCTCATTGCGCGACAAATCGATACCGACCCGACGCTCTGGCGCTCCGGTATGATTGAGGTACTCCTCAAGGCCAGTGCCTCCATCGCCATCAACTTTCAGCATCGCCCGTTGCTGCCCGAGCAGGAAATCGTCAAGACCCTGGATGATGGTTCGCTGTTATTGAGCAGTCGTGTGCTTGATGCCAACCAAATTCTGCCTGTCATCAAATCCTGGATGCCTGAGCTCACCGTGATCTCCCCCGGATTTATCCATGAGCAGGTCGTCCGCGATTTACGCCATCTATTGACCCTGATGAGACAGGCTCCGCCCTGACGCGCTACGATGGCTAGCCAGATCTAAATAAGGCTGCGCAAACAATCCCTGTTGCGGAAGAGGTAGAGCCTATAACATTCTGATATTTAATAAAAATCAAGCTTGGTGGAATAACGCCATTGGGGATACACGCATATCTGTCTTTCTCCCTCCTCGCAAATGACAAAAAAACAAGCCTCCCAGCCACGGGCCGGGGATACTTGTTTTGTGGATCAGGTGAGAGGGACACCTGAAACAGACGAAGGATGGACTAACCTACTGAGTCGCTGACCGGTTTCGAGTTGGGTTAGCCCATCGCGCCTTGCCCTACATGGAAAGGTAAACACAGCAGCGCCACTGCCAGTACCAAACCGCCGCTGGTTCCTGTTCCTCTCCTGTCCGGTGCGACGGTTACGCAGCCACTGAGACGGTGAACACGCCCATCTGGTAGTAACTGACGAAGTTCGACTCCCACATCGTATAGAGCTCCTTAGCCGACGCTGGCCCCATCTGGCCGTAGCGGATCAGGTAGTATTCTTCGCTCAAAAAGTTGAAGTCGATCTCCTTGACCAGCTCAGCCATCTCCTCCGGCCCCTGATAACTAAAATCTGTCACGTAATCGAATTGCCACCGGCCTTTACGCTTGAGCAGCCGTATTTCTACCGGATGAAACCCGCCACGAACCGGGCCGTAATCCGAGTCTCGGAAGTGGAAGACCAGACTGGATTTTCCCTTCAGCACCATTCCAGATCTAACCAGTTCCTGATCCAGAATACTCATCAATGCCTGACTGACAGGCAGGGCAAAATCGCCCGCAAATGGGATCGTCATAATCACCTCAGATTGGTTGTTTGGGGGCTCACCCTTGGACAGGTGAGCGCTATGCAGGGGTTATTCGATGGTAGAAGTTACGGTACAGAGCTCATTGGTTAGCGAACCCAAGCGCTCAAGGTAATCAGGCACCTGTTCGTGCAGCATCGGATTACCGTCAGCCTTCTGGATCAACTTCAGCCCGTCCGAGCGCAGAATGGCTGATAAGAATCCGGCGTTGTTGGCGCTGCCACCTTTAAACAGTCGCTTCATAACGCTGGATTTAAACGGCTTGTCTGCGGACAAGGAGCGCAACACATCGTCAATCGCCGACAGCGCAATCCACTCCTTGCTATGCAGACCCCCACCCTGATTGCCGGTGATTTTCAGGAACAACTCGCCACTCTCTTCATGACGACCGATGGCATAGAAAATCAGCCCTTCTGATCGGGCACTGAGTTTCTCGGCGGTATGGTTGAGCAAGGTGTGTATGAGTGCAGGGCCGCCAGGCATGGAGTCTGCGGTGTCGCCGGGTCCAGGCCTGGCCTTGTCGGCGTCAGCCGCAAGGGCTGGCAAGAGAGGCTCGGCGCAGCCGCTTGCTCCGGATGTGAGTGGGGGCTCTGTGGTTGGCGCGGTGTCGGGGATGATTGATGCTGCTGCCGTATTACTGACAGGTTTAGGGGTCTCTTCAACGCGGTTTTTACGGGGTCTTGTCATGATAGTTTCCTTACAACGTCATTAGATAACCGGAGATTGCGATCTCCAGTTCATCGCTAGATGGGTCATAGATAAAGGGTCATAGAAAACGCGATAGCGCGACAGGACCGACTCCATCACTGTCACAGTGATCTCATCCGATCCTTGGCAGATTGACGATGATGTGACTTAACCGGTAATGCGGCTAATGCCGAGGTGATGACCGATAAGTCATCCAGATAACCGGCAAATGGAATGGGATCGGGTACCACGTCGAACGGGTTTACCAGATAAGCCAGCGCACCGATGATGAGCGCATAGCACCAGACCGGCAGATCGCCATCCGTGAGCAAGACATACAACAGCACGGCCTTTTCCAGCAGCTCCTTAATTCCCTTGATGTCTTTTAACTTGCGCATGATGTCGCTATGACTGGGATTACTCATGGTGCATCGCCTCTAGGGTGGTGTTCAGCGGTGCATCTGAGTGGATCAGCAGGTAAATGCCCGCCCCCTCATCGTTGAGGATGGCCAGCAACAGACGCCAATCTTCGGATATGGCGAACTCTTGCTCCGGGTAACGCAAACCGAATATCACCTGATTCTGAGTGTGCTGTGGCATGGTCTGGAACTCACTCATCGAGTCCGTCATCTCGATTATGATCAGGCAGCAGCCAGTCGCGTCCCAGAATGCCCTCGCCTCTTCCTGTGATGAAAAGGGCTCGATAATTTGCTCCATGACCGAGACATGGAGTGCCGGGTAGGCCGCGAGCAATGTCTCCTCCGGCCATGCCATACAAGTTTTCATCGTATTTTTCTCTCCAACAAAAAGGCCCTTAAGTTCAGTGAACTTAAGGGCCTGGGAACTGTGAAATGTGGACCAACAGCCGATGTGACAGCGCTGTCTGGTTATTAATATCTGTTTATAAACAATACCTTTTCGGTCACTCTCCCTGGATCATCGACGAGAGACCTTCGCTGATATTGCGACTGCGCTCAGAGGTCAGCTTTGCATACCGCTGGGAGGATTGAATGCTGGCGTGGGCCAGCTGTGCCTTGACGTCATACAGGCTGTATTGCCCGGAAGAGACCAATGCACTGGCGACAGAATGGCGAGCCGTATGGAAGCAGACCTCATCGCGATCTTCGATACCGGCTTTCTGCAACACCCGTTCATAGGCACATCTGGGTTCACCAATGGGCTTGCCCTGACATCGAATATGCTGGCTCGCGAACACATAGGGATTACCGGCTATTCTGGGGAGCTTCTCCAGAATATCGATAGCCAATGTGCTCAGGTAAATGATCCGGCTCTTGCCATTCTTGGTCAGGGGTACGAACAGCGTCTTATCCTCCCAGTTCACATGTTCCCATTTAGCGAGTAACACCTCTGATTTTCTTGCCCCCGTCAGATAGAGCATCGCGATGAAGCTGCCTGCAGCTTGATTGCGATCCTGCAATGCCACCTCAATGACCCGTTTCATCTCTTCAATTGATAGGAAGCGCGTTCTGGCATTGTCCTCCTTCAACAGCTTGATCTTGGCCGCCTCGTTGGTGTCCAGAATGCCCCAGCGCACCGCATAGCTGCCCATGGTCTTTAACTGGGCCAGCACACGGTTGGCAGTACTCGGTGCGTAGGCCGTCTGCTGAGGGGTTGTTAGGGTGAACCATCTCCGATTGCAACTGCAGGACATCCATCGCCTTGAGCTGTCGGTAACACATGGCCCCAAAGCGTGGTTCGATGTTGTGTTTAAACCGCTGAATGTCGCTGTTGATCGACCGCTTGCCGATGGTCTTTAGGTGCGGCAAAAAGGTCTGCCAGAAGAACTCCGAAAGAGTGGGCTCGGTTTTGTAGCTATCCTGCTCTGCTACCGGGTCGATACCTTCTGCCAGCATCGCCTTATACTTGCGGGCAATGGTCCTGGCTTGGCTCACGTCAATATCTCCGAATCGCCCCAGGGCGATGCTGCGCTTCTTGCCCTGGAGGGTATAGCGCAGTAGGAAACGCTTACTGCCCTGGCTTTTTCCTGACAAGAGCTTTAAGCCGATGACCTCTGTATCGGAGAACTCCAGTTCAGTAGCGCCAGCCTCTCGTTGTTGTGCGGGCAAAGCCTTGATGGCTGCATTGGTAAAGCGAAATTTGGTCTGCATAGATACCTCCGATGATGGGTTAGATCATGGGATTAATATCTGTTTCAAAGGGGATTCAATGCGGGTTTGGGAGGGGGTGAAGAGGAAGAGGTAACGGTGAGCGGCACTTGTCTCAGCACCAGAGACAGACACCGGAAAGGCCCGGAGCGCAGGTTGTTCGCAATAAGTCGCAGGAAGTAGTAAGTCGCTTAGACAAGAAATGGACAAGAAAGGAAAAGTGAGAGAAGGGAAACGCTGTGAAGCAAAAACAAAAACGACGCAATGAAGCGTCGTATCTGTTTAATCTAAAAGGATTTTTTAATGGTGCCCGAGGCCGGAATCGAACCGGCACGACGCGAACGTCGAGGGATTTTAAATCCCTTGTGTCTACCGATTTCACCACTCGGGCACCGCAATCGGTATCAAGCTCGCGTGGCGGGCTTGTCAATATGGAGGCACGTTCCGGAGTCGAACCGGACTAAACGGATTTGCAATCCGCTGCATAACCGCTTTGCTAACGCGCCATGCAAAAGAGAGTTGGTTCTCTATTGTCTGAATTTGGAGCGGGAAACGAGACTCGAACTCGCGACCCCGACCTTGGCAAGGTCGTGCTCTACCAACTGAGCTATTCCCGCATTGGTCTGGCTGACTGCCTGACTACGATGACGCATTCTAGCGATGTTCCTCGCCCAGTCAACCAGAAATATTTAATTACCTGATCGTTCGGGCGTTTTTTGCCCTTTTTGAACAGTTTTAGCGCCTTTGGCCGTTTCCTGCCTCAAATCAGCGGAAACCTCACCTTGCGGCGCAGGTGACTCACAGGTTGGCGTGGTGGGTCAGATCGCCCCAGGCTGCCTTCATGTACTGGAACATCGACCAGAAGGTGAGCACTGTAGCGACATAGAGCATCACATAGGCGAGCCATACCATCCAGACGTTATATTGCCAAATCAGACCGGTGAGCGACACCATCTGGATCATGGTCTTCCACTTGCCAATCCAGCTGACCGCCACCGAGGAGCGTTTGCCGAGCTCGGCCATCCACTCACGCAGGGCGGAGATGATGATCTCGCGGCCAATCATGGTCATGGCGGGGATGGTCACCCAGATGGTGTTGTAGTGTTCGACGATAACCACCAGTGCGGCGGCGACCATGATCTTGTCGGCAACCGGGTCAAGGAAGGCGCCAAAGGCGGTGGACTGATTGAGCTTGCGAGCCAGATAGCCATCAAACCAGTCGGTGGCAGCGGCCAGAATAAAGATGATGGCGGCAGCCAGATAGGACCATTGATAAGGCAGATAGAACAGGATGACGAAGACGGGAATGAGCAAAATCCGGAAAAACGTCAACAGGTTAGGTATATTTGTCATTATTTTCAGCCACTTCTTGTACGTCGCTACATAGTGCGCCAAAGCCGATTTGCGATGCAACCGCACTGGCGCCCGTCTTGGTCTTTTTAATCCATCAATCTTCTCAAAATCCGAGGGCCATTATGGCATTTACGGCCCCCCCGCGTCACGGCTCTTGTGCATCAAGGAGTTAGCGATTTTGCCATGCTGCTAACCCTGCTCAGGCGCTGTGCAAGCCATCGTGGATGGTCTGGGCCAGCTCCTGACTGATGCCGGGTACCTTGGCCAGTTCATCCACGCTCGCCTTTTTAACCTCCTGCAGGCCGCCCAGATATTTGAGCAGCGCCTGCCGCCGCTTTGGCCCCACCCCCGGAATATCCTCCAGCGTGCTGCTGGTGCGGGCCTTGGCCCGTCTGGCACGGTGGCCGGTAATGGCAAAACGGTGGGATTCATCGCGAATATGCTGAATAAGGTGCAAAGCGGGCATATCTGCCGGCAAATGCAGCTCTTCGTGGCTCTCCCCCATGATGAGAGTTTCCAACCCCGCCTTGCGGGTGACCCCCTTGGCAATCCCCACCAGCAGCGGATATTTACCGCCGAGAAACTCCAGCTGACGGGCCAGGATCTCTTCGGCGCGACGCAACTGACCGAGGCCACCGTCAATAAACAGCACATCAGGCACCTTGTCCGGCTCCTGCTGCTTGCCAAAGCGGCGCTCCAGCGCCTGCTCCATGGCCGCGTAGTCATCACCACCGGTGATGCCGTCGATGTTGAAACGACGATATTCCGATGAGAGCGGCCCCTCCCGGTTGAACACCACGCAAGAGGCCACGGTGCGCTCCCCCATGGTGTGGGAGATATCGAAACACTCCATGCGGGCGATGGGACGCTCCAGCTCCAGCAGCTCTTCCAGCTGGTCGTAGCGGGCGGTGATGGTGCTCTTGTGAGCCAGCCGCGAGCGCAGCGCCGTCTCGGCGTTGATGGAGGCGAGCTTGATAAAGCGGGCCCGTTCGGCGCGGGTACGGCTCACCACCCGCACCTTGTAGCCTGCGGTCTGGCTCAGAGTCTCGGCGATGACGCTCTCGTCCTCAAGGGCCACATCGAGCAGCACCTCGCTCGGGATCTGCCGCCCCCCCTGCCCCGACAGATAGAACTGCAGCAGGAAGGATTGCACCACCTCGTCGAGCGGGGTGTCAGCCGGCACTTTCGGGAAGTAGCTGCGTGAGCCGAGCACCTTGCCCTGACGGATAAAGAGCACGTGGATGCAAGCAGCACCTTGCTGGAAGGCGACCCCCACCACATCCAGCTCGTCCAGTACGTTGCCGCTCACCGACTGCTGTTCGGTGACCCGGCGCAGCGCCAGGATCTGATCCCGGTAGCGGGCCGCCTCTTCAAAGCGCAGATCGCCGCTGGCAGACTCCATCTTGCCCACCAGCTCGCCAATCACCTGCTGGTTCTTGCCCGCCAGAAACAGTTTGGCAAGCTCCACCTGCTGGGCATATTCGGCCTCGCTCACCAACCCGGGTACGCAAGGGCCAGCGCAACGCTTGAGCTGATAGAGCAGACAGGGACGGGTGCGGTTGGCATAGACCGCATCCTCGCACTGGCGCACCGGAAAAATCTTCTGCATCAGATGCAAACTCTCGCGCACCGCACCGCCAGAGGGGTATGGGCCGAAGTACTCCCCCTTCACCTTGCGGGCGCCGCGATGGACGCCGATGCGCGGATGCTGGTGCGCGGTGATGATGATCCAGGGGTAGGATTTGTCGTCCCGCAGCAGCACGTTGTAACGGGGCTGGTACTGCTTGATAAGGTTGTGCTCGAGGATCAGCGCCTCGGTCTCGGTGTGGGTGACGGTGACCTGAATATCGGCGATCTGGCGCACCAGGGTGCGGGTCTTGATGCTGTCGACGTTGGTGCGAAAGTAGGAGGCGAGCCGCTTTTTCAGATCCTTGGCCTTGCCCACATAGATCACGGTGCCACCGTTGTCATACATGCGGTAAACGCCGCTCTGATGGGTGACGGCGCTCAGAAACGCCTTGCTGTCGAAGAGAGGTTCGGGAGAGAGGGTCATCAGCTACTCGGCTCACACAAAGGCAAAAATTGACGGGCAGAGCATACTGCCCCCGCCGCCTGAAAAGCAAAAGGACAGAAAAGCAAAAAGGCGGCACGCGCCGCCTTTGTGACCACACGCCACCCGATTAGAGGGTATCGGCATCCAGCATGCCATAGCGAATGGCCAGATGGGTCAGTTCCACGTCACCGTTGATCCCCAGCTTGCTGAACAGCCGATAGCGGTAGCTGTTGACCGTCTTCGGGCTCAGGTTGAGCTGTTCGGAGATATCGGTCACCTTCTGCCCCTTGGTGATCATCATCATGATCTGCAACTCGCGCTCGGAAAGGGACTTGAAGGGATTCTCGTCAGCGGAGGCAAACTGGCTGAGGGCCATCTGCTGGGCAATCTCCGGGGAGATGTAACGCTGACCGGAGTGCACCAACCGGATCGCTTGGATCATCTCGTCAGGGGCAGCCCCCTTGGTCAGGTAACCGGCGGCGCCAGCCTGCATCACCTTGGTGGGGAACGGATTTTCTGAATGAATGGTCAGCACTATGATGCGCACATCGGGGCGGATCCGCAGAATTTTGCGGGTCGCTTCCAGACCACCAATACCCGGCATGTTCATGTCCATCAGGATCACGTCCGGATGGTGTTGGCGACAGAACGTAACTGCGGTCTCGCCGCTCTGTGCCTCACCCACCACCTTGATCCCGCGCACATCTTCAAGAATGCGTCTTATCCCTGTACGCACCAGCTCATGATCATCGACCAGGAATACATTTATCACCCAAACACCCCGTTTTATCTCGTTTTAGCCGCCCGGTTAGGGTTAACAGGGCGTCTTGCATCATAACCAAACTCGTCGCTTTGGCAAACCATGCACGCCAAAAGTTTGAGAAAACCCATGTTTAGCGTTTAAAATCAAATAATTATATAAATTTTCAAAACAAAAAACGGTGCCTTGCGACACCGTTTTTCATGACGTTAGTGCTGTGGCCATCACTTGGCCAAAAAGGCCCGCACCTTCTCAAGATCGGCCTGGGTATCCACCCCGACCGGCGGCGCTTCAAGGGCCTGGGCGACGTGGATCTTCTCCCCGTACCAGAGCACCCGCAGTTGCTCAAGCGCCTCGACCTGCTCCAGCACGCTCGGTGCCCAGTCTACGTAACGCTGGATAAAGCCGGCGCGATAGGCGTAGATGCCGATATGGCGCTGGTAGTGGTCACCAATCTGCTCATGGCTCTTGGCAAAGCGATCCCGATCCCAGGGAATGCTGGCGCGACTGAAGTAGAGAGCGTAGCCATCCTTGTCAGTCACCACTTTCACTGCGTTCGGGTTGAACGCCTCTTCGGCATCCTTGATCGGCACCGACAAGGTCGCCATCGGCGCCGTGGCGGCGGCCAGATTATCCGCTACCTGACGAATGATGGCGGGCGGAATGAGCGGCTCATCCCCCTGCACATTGACGATGATGGTATCGGCGGCAAAGCCGAAGTGACGGCACACCTCGGCCAGACGCTCGGTGCCGGACTGGTGATCCGGTGAGGTCATGCACACCTCGACGCCGGTGCTCAGCAGTGCCTGCTGCACCCGCTCGTCATCGGTGGCGACGATCACCCGATCGGCACCGGATTGCAGGGCTTTCTCCACCACGTGCTGCACCATGGGCTTGCCATGGATATCAGCCAGCGGCTTGCCCGGCAGACGGGTTGACGCATAGCGGGCCGGAATGACGACGACGAAACTCATGACGGTAGCTCATCGCTATTGAGCGGACGGGCACGGTTCTCCAGCAGCACCGGGATCCCCTCCTCCAGCGGATAGGCCAGCTTGTCAAAACGGCAGACCAGCTCATGGACTGCTTTGTTGTAATGCAGCTTACCCTTGCAGACCGGGCAGGCGATGATGTCGAGCAACTTGATGTCCAAAGCCAAAACGATACTCCTTCAACGATGTCGCGCTGGCGGCTTCATCACGCCAGCGATGGATGTCGAGCAACCAGATATTCCATACGGGGCATATCAACCCCCTGCTCCCCCGCCGAGGCGAGAGAGATTAATCTTGCGCCCTGGCCGCGCCCTTCCCCTTCGTCCCCAGCTTGTGCAGCAGGGCATCGAGCAGGGAGGCGGGCAACTCGGCACTGACCGGCAGATACCACCAGTTATCGAGGGCAAACGGACGACACTTGACCGCATCCTTCTCGGTCATCAGCAGCCGCTTGCTGGCAAAGCGGCCCACCAGCTCATCCCGATCGAAGGGGTGATGATCGCCGTAGGCGGCCTGCTGATCCAGCTGATAGCCGAGCCCTTCCAGGGTGGCAAAGAAGCGGGGCGGATGACCGATCCCAGCCAACGCATCGACCGGCCCCGACAAGGGGTCAGCCAGCGGGGCATCGTCGCGCACCCGGCGCGGGGTGTCGGCGACCAGTTGCATGGGGTACTCCCCCTTGCCCGGCTCGCCGCCATTGCAGATGATGGCGTCCACCCGTTTGAGACGAGTGACCGGCTCGCGCAGCGGCCCCATCGGCAGCAAGCAGGCGTTGCCGAAACGGCGGGCACCATCCACCACCACCAGCTCGATGTCGCGGGCCAGCGCATAGTGCTGCAGGCCGTCGTCGGTGATGATGATATCCACTTCACCGCTCTGCTCCAGCAGTCGTACCGCGTCGGCCCGTTTCGGGGCAACCACCACCGGACAGCCGCAGCGCCGGGCAATCAGCACCGGCTCATCTCCGGCCTGCGCCGTGGTGCTGGTCTCATCCAGCCGATAGGGGTAATGGGGCGCCTTGCCGCCATAACCACGGCTCACCACCCCGGGGCGATAGCCGCGGGCTTGCAACTGCTCCACCAGCCAGACCACCACTGGCGTCTTGCCGTTGCCCCCCACCGAAATATTGCCCACAACAATGACCGGCAAGGAGGAGCGATACCCCTTGCGCCAGCCATGACGATAGGCGTAGCGGCGGCTGCCGCTGATGATGGCGAACAGCAGGGCAAAGGGGGCCAGCAACCAGCGCCAGCCACTTTTGCGATACCAGAGCCGTTCCAGCATCAGGCCTTGCTTCCCGCGTTGCCAAACTGAATAGCGCGCAGCTGGGCATAGGTGCCACGCTGCTCCATCAATGCTTCGTGGTTCCCGCGCTCGACGATATGACCTTCGTCGATTACCAGGATCTCGTCTGCCTTCTCGATGGTGGAGAGACGGTGGGCGATCACCAGCGAGGTACGCGCCTTGCAAAGCTCGTCGATAGCCGCCTGAATGTGGCGCTCGGACTCGGTATCGAGGGCCGAGGTGGCCTCATCCAGCAGCAGAACCGGCGCATCGCGCAGCAGGGCGCGGGCGATGGCAACACGCTGACGCTGACCACCGGAGAGGGATGCACCGTTCTCGCCAACCACAGTGTCATACCCGTTGCTCATCTTGCTGACGAACTCGTCGGCATGAGCGATACGGGCGGCCTGCACGATCTGGTCGCGGCTGTATTTGTCTTCTGCGGCGTAGGCGATGTTGTTGGCCACCGAGTCATTGAACAGGTGAACATGCTGGGAGACCAGCGCGTACTGCTTGCGCAGCTCGCTCAACTTGTATTCGCGGATGTTGATGCCGTCCAGCAGGATCTCGCCCTGATCGATGTCGTAGAAGCGGGTCAGCAGGCTGGCAATGGTACTTTTGCCAGAGCCGGAACGGCCCACCAGCGCCACCGATTTACCCGCCTCCACCTTGAAGCTGACGTTGTGCAGCGCCGGGGTGTCCTTGGTCGGGTAGGTGAAAGTGACGTTGCGAAACTCGATCTCGCCGCGAGCACGCTCCAGAGTGCGGGTGCCGGTATCCTGCTCCGGCTCGGTGTCGAGCAGGCCAAACAGGCTGTGGCAGGCAGTGATGGCCCGCTGGAACTGGTTGTTGACGTCGGTCAGGCTTTTCAGCGGCTTGAGCAGCATCATCATGGAGGTGATCATGACGGTAAACGTACCGGCAGTCAGCTCGCTGCGCACACTGTCGATGGTAGCTACATAGAGGAAGGCAGCCAGCGCGATGGAGGCCACCATCTGCACCACCGGGCTGCCGATGGCATCGGCAGCGACCATCTTCATGGTCTGCTGGCGCATGTTGTTGCTGACCTGGAAGAAGCGTTTCTCTTCAACCTTCTGGCCACCAAACATCAGCACCTCTTTGTGCCCTTTGAGCATCTGCTCGGTGGAGGTGGTGATATCCCCCACCGCCTGCTGAATGTGACGGCTGATCTGGCGGAAACGACGGCTGATAAGGCCGATGATGACCCCCACCAGCGGGCCAACCACCAGGAAAATCACTGACAGCTGCCAGGAGTGCCAGAACATCAGGCCGAGCAGCCCGACCACAGTCGCCCCTTCCCGCACCAGGGTCACCAGCGTGGTGCTCGCCGCCGAGGAGACCTGACTGGCGTCATAGGTCACTTTGGAGAGCAGATGACCGGTGTTCTGACGGTCGAAGAAGCTCATCGGCATCGCCACCATGTGATTGAACACCTGCTGTTGCAGACGCATCACGACGTGGTTGCCAACCCAGGCCATGCAGTAGTTGGAGAGAAAGTTGGCGACACCGCGCAGGGCCACGATGCCGAGGACGAAGAAAGGCATCCATTTCAAAACGGTGCTGTCGTTGCCATTGATGCCCTGATCGATCAGCGGCTTGATGGAGTAGACAAAGGTGGTATCCACGGCGGCATAGCCCAGCATCCCGATGATGCCACCGACCAGGCCCAGCTTGCGATCACGGACATAACCAAGCAGGCGTTTGAATACTGGCCAGCTCTCTTGTGAGGTTTCTTGTTGCATGAATAGCCGTTAGTAATGGAAATGACGGGCTATTCTAGCCAAAGCGCAGGCTTACACCAAGCGCCGCCACCTATATCGCATTCCTCCACGGCAGAAATGGCCGATTATTGCTCAAACCACACTCGCGGTCGCCACCACTCGCCACTGCGCCGGTACCAGGGACCCAGATCTCGCTCGGCAGTGACGCTCAAGCCCGCTGCGGTGGGTTCGACCAGCATCGCCCCTTGCTGACCGGTGATCCACTGGCGGGCATCCCGATAGCGGGCCACCACATCGGGACGGGGAAAGCCCCACTGATTCATAAAACCGGCGCTGTGGATCACATCCTTTGCCGCCACCGCCGCGACAAACGAGGGTGTGGAGGAGGTGCGACTGCCATGATGGGGGCTCACCAGCAAGGTGCTGGCCAACCCCTCCCCCTCCAGCGCCACCAGTCGTTGTTCGGCCTGCCGTTCGATATCGGCGCTCAGCAATATGCTGCGCTCGCCATCGCTGATGCGTACCACGCAGCCATCGTTGTTACGCCCACCGCCTGGGTATTCGGGCCAGAGCACCACAAACGAGAGCCCCTGCCAGCGCCACTGTTGCCCACGCTGGCACAGGGTGGTTCCCTCACTGAAGGGGTAAGAGGAGAACTCGTGACGCACCGGCATGGCGCTGAGCAGTCGCTTGCGATTGCCGGCATGGTCCCGATCCTTGTGGCTGATGATGAGGCGATCGATGACCCAGATCCCCAGATGGCTCAGCTGGGGCAGGATCACCGCGTCCGCCATGTTGTAGCCTCCGGGATAGCGATCACCTGTGTCATAGAGGATGGCACGCTCCCCCTTGCTGATCAGCACTGCCAACCCCTGCCCCACATCGAGCACCCGCACCTGCCAGCGCGGCGGCGCCGGCCAGAGAAAGAGCGTCAGGGCCAGCAGCCCCGGCAGTGGCCACCAGAGCTGGACTCGGGAGGCGAGCATATCGAGCATGGTGAGCACCCACTCCAGACCGAGATTTGCCAGCCAGAACAGGCCGTAGGCGAGCGCGCCAGAGAGCGGCGCCAGCAGCACACCGATCAGGGCCAGCGGGATGATGGCGATACAAAAGAGCGGCACCGCCAACAGGTTGATCACCATGGCAAGGGGCGCTATCCCCTCGAACAACGCCAGTTGCAGCGGCAGCAGACCGAGTAGCAGCCAGAGCTGGATCTGCCAGAGCCCCGGCTTGTCGTGGACATATCCCACCAGCAGCAAGATGGCCACCGCCAGAAACGAGAGCCAGAAGCCGGCCGAATAGAGGGCGAAGGGATCCCAGAGGGTCAATACCACAAAGGCCCACAGCCAGATGCGCCAGGCCGGCCACTCTCGCCGGCTCCAGCGCAGCACACTCCACACCAGCACCATGATAAGAGCCCGTTCGGTGGCCACCGCAAATCCGGCCAACGCACTGTAGACGGCGGCAAACAGCAGGGAGGTGATGATGGCGCCGCGCAGACCAAACAGCCTGCCCAGCCACCACCCAAGCACCGCCACCAGCGCGATGTGTTGCCCTGAGATGGCGATGATATGGGTCAGGCCGCTGCCGCGAAACAGCTCCCACTGGGCATCCGTGATGCCGCTCTGCTCGCCAAAAGTGAGCGCCGCCAGCAAGGGGGCATGGTCAAGCGGACGCCAACTCTCGGTCGCGGCCCCCAACCAGCGTTCACGCCAACCCGCAGGTGCCTGTTGAATATCTATCACCCGACGCAGATTGCCAGTGGCGGTGATCCCCTTGCCCAGCAGCAGACGCCGCCCATCCAGCCCCGCCTCGTTGGCAAGACCGTGAGCCGGTTTCAACGAGGTCACCAGGGTGATCCGGCTGCCTACCGTCATGGCGGGTAATGCCTGATAGGCATTGACCCGGATCAGGGGCTCAGGTGTCACCGGTTGCTCGTCGAGGGTGCTCACCCGCAGCAGCAGCCGGACAAATTTATCCCCCTCGGGCTCTGCACTTTGCAGCTGTGCGGTTATCATGTGGCTCGTCTGATCGCCCAACCGCTCCAGCCAGGCCAGCCGATAGGCAAGATTGGCCTGCATCCAGAGGATGCCGAGCAGGAGAAACAGCCACCGCCAGGCACGGCAATATGCAAGGGGGATCAGCAGGGACAGCAACAGGCCCCCCCATGCGAGTGAAGGTAACCATGGCCAGAGCAGTGAGGAGCTTGCCCCCAGGGCAAACGACAACAGACGCAGATCCATGGAGCAAGTATTTAGCAAGGTTTCAATATGCCCAAACGACTCATTAAACGCTGGATGCCCGATCAGCAAACCCTGAAAGAACACAAGCACCTGCGGCTGTTCGGCAAACTGCTGCTCGATGCCAACCTCTGGCACCTCAATCGCCGCTCGGCTGCCGGGGCATTTGCGGTGGGCCTCTTCATGGCCTGGGTGCCGCTCCCCTGCCAGATGCTGCTGGCCGCCGGTGGCGCCATCCTGTGCCGGGTCAATCTGCCGCTCTCGGTGGCGTTGGTCTGGCTCTCCAACCCCTTTACCATGCCGCCCCTGCTCTATGGTGCCTATCTGGTGGGTTGCCAGCTGCTGGGACATTCAGCGCAGCAGATAGAGATTGAGTTCACCTGGGAGTGGCTGGTCTCGGTACTGGGCACAGTGGCACCGCCGCTGTTGCTGGGCTCGCTGATCCTGGCCCTGCTCAGTTCCCTTATCGGCTACACCCTGATCCGCACCTTCTGGCGGATCAGCACGGTGCGCCAGTGGCAAAAACGCAAGATGGCCCGCCCATGCTGAGTCGCTGGTTTGCCCGCTTCAAGCTCGATCCCGACACCCTGCGCCAGCAGAAGTGGTTTGCCCTGTTTGGTGAGCGACTGCTTGCCCCTTCCCTCTGGCAAGGGGGCACTCGCGCCCTGAGCGGCGCGGTGGCGGCCGGGATATTCGCCTGCTGGTTCCCCATCCCGATGCATTCGCTCATCGCGGTCGGGCTGGCGCTGGCATTCAGCCTCAACCTGCCGCTGGCGCTGCTGGCGGTCTGGTTCAACAATCCGCTGACCCTGCCGTTCATGTACCTCTACGCCTATCGCATCGGTTGTCTGGTGCTGCACAAGACGCCGGAGCCTTTCCACCTCAGCTGGACCCTCCACTGGCTGGAGCAGGAAGCGGCCACCCTGGTGCCTCCCTTCCTGCTCGGCAGCCTGCTGCTGGCGGTACTCACCGCCCTGAGCGGCGGCGCCCTGACCGCACTGCTGTTGCAACTGCGCAAGCTGTGGCAAGGTGCCCGCCACCAGTGAGTCCCCCTTCCCATTGTTTGACTGTTTGACGATCAGCCGTTGGTGTCTAGTCCTGAAATAGGTTTACACATTTTCAACTAGCATTTCTCTACTCAGAACCCCCTATGTACCGCATCGGGGGTTCTGTATTTCAACGCATGATGCGGCCGCTCCACGTTGCAAATATCCACCGCTTCACGCACCATTTCCCGCGCTTGCGCCAAATCCTGCGGGCTTTGCAACAATAACTCTCCTTTCAAAATCCCGTTCACCCGCTCCGCCAACGCATTCTGGTAACAGTCATACCCATCCGTCATCGAGCATTTCACCCCGTACCGTTCATGTAATGACTGATACAGCCCCGAGCAATACTGCACGCCGCGGTCTGAGTGATGGATTAGCTCCCCGCCGCCACGCCGTTGCTTCAGTGCTTTCCTGAACGCCATCGCCACCGACTCCGCGTGCATCCCTTCGTGTACGTGGTGGCCTACTATCTTGCGTGAGTACGCATCCGTCACCAGGCTCAGGTACAGTGGCCCGCTCCTGGCTGGCAGCGCTCCTGGCTGGCAGATAGGTGATATCTGCGACCCAGACCTGCTCCGGGGCCACCGGTGTGACCTGCTCTGGCCCCGCCTTGAGCAAGTTGGGATGACGGTAGAAACGGTGAAAACTGTGGGTGGTCTTGTGATA
>NZ_JAAKRF010000050.1:0-16445 GCF_049173005.1 Aeromonas sp. 602658
GTTGAGGAGGCGCATATTACGCTTCTCACTTCGAAAGTCAAGCGATTGTTTTCGCTTTTCTTTCGGCGCCCACTTCGTTAGGAAGCTGGCTCATCAGTTCGGCGTGTTCCGCCGTGCTGGTAGGGGCGCATTATAGGGAGCCGCGCCGGGATGACAAGAGGAAAACTGCAAAAAATGGCACTTTTTACAGTTTTTCGGTTCAACCGTTGCTTTATTAAACAAAAGCCCCGCATCGGCGGGGCTGTTTCGGGCAAAAAACCCTTAATTCACATCACACTGCTACCTTTTTGACCAGAATTCGCGGGCAAAGCTGCGTACCTTTTCCCAATCGGTAAACTCAATGTCCTTACTGGTGTCAGTACTGCCACCGGTAATCTTCATGATCAGCTGGATGATGCGCGTCTGCCACCAGTTATAGCGGGAGTACTGCAGCGCACCGGCAAACACACCCAGGGTTTTCGGCTTCCAGGGAGAGAGGCGCAGGAACTTCTTCATATAGGCATTGGTTTGCGGCGTCTGCTTCTCTGGCTTGCGGGCCGTCAGGTTGACACAGAAGAAGGCCGCATTGGCCACCTCCAGCTGCTCCTGATGAGCATGAATAAAGCTGAACAGGCTGGGGTGGAAGTTGCCATAACGAATGGAGGCGCCGATCAAGACCTTGGCATACTTGCTGAGGTTGCACATCGGCAAGGTGTGCAGGTCGTGCATCACCACTTCGCATCCCGGCATCTGCTCCAGCATGACATCGACTATTTTGCGGGTTTGGCCATCCCGAGAGGAATAAAGCACCAGAATCTTGTCCATAACAACCTCAACTACGCCAGAATGCAGGAGTAAACAGTACCAGAAGCGTGAAAATTTCCAATCGACCAAACAACATGGCCAACACCAGTACCCACTGGGCCGCTGGCGAGATATTGCCGAAGTTGGCTGATACCTCTCCCAAACCCGGACCTACGTTGGTGAAAGCCGCAGCAACAGCGGTGAATGCTGTCACTTCGTTCAGCCCCGTCATCAGCAACAGCAGCATGAACATAAAGAAGAGAATAATATAGGTGGCGAAGTAGCCCCACACCGCCTCGACGATGCGCTCGGGCACCGCCCTATTCCCCAGCTTCAAGGTATAGATGGCTCTGGGGTGAACCAACCGCTTCAACTCGCGCATCCCCTGCATGAACAGGATCATGAAACGCATCACCTTGATGCCACCGCCAGTACTACCCGCACAACAGCCGATAAAGGCGGAGAACATCAGCAGCATGGGCAGGAACGAGGGCCAATCTGCATAGGTCGTGGTGCTGTAGCCGGTGGTGGTCCCCAGAGAGACCGCCTGGAAAAGACCGTGGTTGAGCGCCTCTTGCCAAGTGGCGTAGTGTCCGTGGGTCAGCAAGGCGACAAAGCAGATCATCACCAGGGTCGCCTGAATGGCCAGGAACACCTTGAGCTCCGAATCATAGAGGTAGCGCCCGAGCCGCACCGGACGGTGGGAGAAGACGGTAAAGTGGAGCGCAAAGTTCACGCTGGCCAGCAGCAGGAACACCACGGTAATCAGGTTGATGACCGGACTGTTGAAGAAACCGATGCTGGCATCGTGAGTGGAGAAGCCACCGACCGACAGAGTCGAGAACGAATGGCACACTGCATCGAACAGCGTCATTCCGGCGAGCCAGTAGGCCAGCGCACAGAGTGCGGTGAGCAGCAGATAGATGAACCAGAGCGCCTTGGCCGTTTCGGCGATGCGCGGCGTCACCTTGGTATCCTTCACCGGCCCCGGGATCTCGGCGCGATAGAGCTGCATGCCCCCGATACCCAGCAGTGGCAGAATGGCCACCGCCAGTACAATGATCCCCATCCCCCCCAGCCACTGCAGCAACTGGCGATAGAACAGGAACGCCTTGGGCAGATTATCAAGCCCGGTCAGTACCGTTGCGCCAGTGGTGGTCAGGCCGGAGAAAGATTCGAAGAAGGCCTCCGAGACCGACATGTCCGGCACATCGCTCATGATGAAGGGCACAGCCCCCACACTGCCCAGCACAGTCCAGAACAGCACCACGATGAGGAAACCCTCTTTCGAGCGCATCTCCTTCTTGTGATAGCGATTGGGAAACCAGAGCACCACGCCGAGCAGCAGGGCGATCAGAAAAGAGCTGACGAACTCGGCACCACCACCATCCCGATAGCCAAAGGCCACCAGTGCAGGCAACAGCATGGTCGAGCTGAACAACGCAACCAGCAGGCCAACAATGCGAATAATGCTCAGAATGTGCATTACAGCTCCCTTTCCCCAATTAAAGAGCGATGGATTCTAGCCATCTAAGGGGCTGAGGGATACCCGCCCATGCGTCCGGTCGGTCAATTCACGGTCCACCTGAGCCCAAACCGAGGACTCCCACGCCACCTGCAAGGTGACCTGCTGACCGTAATCGGCCGCCAGCAATTCGCCATTATGGCTGCTGATCAGCGACTCGACCGTCCCCATGTCACCGTAATCGCAGTGAATGAGAGAGGGAGTCCGTGGCACCTTGAGCAGGGTGGGCAGTTGCTTGAGGGCGGCACCGACACCGCCCCCATAGGCTTTGACCAGTCCACCGGTGCCAAGCTGGATGCCGCCGTAGTAACGCACCACCACGGCGCAGATTTCACCGAGCCCCGACCCCATCAACTGGGCCAGGATCGGTTTGCCCGCCGTACCGGAAGGTTCGCCGTCATCGCTGAAGCCATAAACCTGACTATCTTGCGGCGCACCAGCCACAAAGGCCCAGCAGTGGTGGCGAGCGGCCGGATGTTGGCGCTTGATCTCGTTAACCCACCCCTTGGCCGCCTCGACGGTCGGGGTGTGGGCGATCAGGGTAATGAAGCGACTCTTCTTTATCTCTTCGGTCAACTCCAGCGGGGCAGCCGGAATGGAGTACGCTGCCGCCATCAGAGTCCTGCTTGTCTGGTCATGTTCTCCACCCCGTTGGCGTGCAGCACCACGTTGTCTTCGATGCGGATACCGCCGAACGGACGCAGCGCCTCCACCTTGTTCCAGTTGACCCTCTTGCCCTGTTCGCCCTGACGCAGCGGCTCCAGCAAACTGTCGATGAAGTAGAGACCCGGCTCGATGGTGAACACCTGACCCACCTCCATCACCCGGGTGCAGCGCAGATAGGGGAACAGCTCGGGCGCCGCCAGATGGGTGCCGCGCTCATCCTGCATGAAACCGCCCGCATCGTGCACCTGCAAACCGAGGAAGTGGCCGAGGCCGTGGGGGAAGAAGACGTTGGTCACCCCGGTGTTGATCATCTCGTCTACCGACATGTCCACCAGCTCGGTCGCTTGCAGCAGGCGCGCCAGCTTGTGGTGCATCTGCAGATGCAGCTCGCTGTAGCGGCGACCCGGTTTGATCTCCTTGATGATTTCCTGCTGCTGCTCGTCGAGGGCTGCAATCAGATCAGCAAACTCTCCTCGCCGCCACGCCCAGGTACGGGTGATGTCGGAGGCATAACCGTGAAAATCGACACCGGCATCGATCAGGAAGGAGTGGCGCTCCGCATCGGGCACCCGCAAGGCGGACAAATGGGTGTAGTGAAGGATGGCCGCGTTGCGGTTGATGGCGACGATATTGCCGTAGGGCGCCTCATTGGCCCCCTGCCCGACCGCCTTCATGTAGGCCAGATTAATCTCGAACTCGCTCGCCCCCGCCATAAAGGAGTCCTTGGCGGCAATATGGCCGCGTACCCCGATCCGGTTCGCCTCGCGCAGACACTCCAGCTCATAGTGGGTCTTGTAGGCGCGGTGATAGTGCAGGTAGTTGAGTACCGCCTCCGGATTGGGTTGGGTCAGACCCAGCAGCTCGGCCACTTCCAGATGACCGCCCAGATAGGCCCACTCCTGCTTGTTGGCAGGTAGATGGTCGGCCACCTGTTCCGGCCGGGTCAGGAAACGGATATCGAAGAACTCGACCCAGAAGGCATTGGGCAGATCCGCTACTTTGTGCCAGAAATCCACCGGGCGGTAGAACAGCAGGATTGGTTTGTTCACCCCGTCCACCAGCAGCCAGCAGTGGGGATTGTCCAGCACCGGCAACCAGGCCTTGAAGTGGGGGTTTACCTTGAACGGGTAATCCTGATCATCGAGGAAGATGCGGTGAGTCTGGCCGGAGTGGATGGCCAGTCCGCTGAGCCCCTGTTGTTGCAGAATGTCGCGGGTGCGCTGCTGCAAGGTATCGAGGTGCTGGGCAAAAAGTTGGCTGTAGCTGCTCATGGCGTCCTGCTCCGAGGTGAATGTGATTGCAGCATAACATCAAGCGCTTGGCGGCTCGACCCGTCAAGCTGCCGCTTCGTGAGGTAACGCATACGTTACAAACGTGTTTGTTATCAACATAAAACCAATCATTAACAAATCAAAAACAATTCAATACACTGCCGGTAGATACATGAAGTCAGGGATTACTCATGGACAACCTCTGCCTGTGGCAACCGGATCCGCTCGGGATGCAGCAATCCAACCTCTACCGTTTTATGGCGGAGGTGAACCGTTTCCACGGCTTGCAGTTGCAGAACTACCCGCAGCTTTATCAATGGTCGGTGGAGAAGACCACCCGTTTCTGGCCGCTGGTATGGCAGCACTGCGGCGTCAAGGGCGAGCTCGGCAACATAGTGGCGGAGAACCGTCAGGATATGCAGCGCACCCGCTGGTTCCCCGACAGCCGCCTCAACTTCGCCGAAAACCTGCTGCGCCGCCAAGACGAGAGCCCGGCCATCATCTCCCGCATCGAAGGTAGCCCAAGTCGCACTCTGAGCTGGGGTGAACTGGGGGAACAGGTTGCCCGGCTGGCGCAGTGGCTGCGTCATCAGGGGATTGGTCGTGGCGATGTGGTCGCCGCCTATTTGCCCAATATTCCGGAAACCGTGGTTGCCATGCTGGCAACCACCAGCCTCGGGGCGATCTGGACCTCCACCAGCCCCGACTTTGGCGAGGCCAGCGTGGTAGAGCGCTTCGGCCAGACCCGGCCGCGGGTGCTGTTTGCGGTGGATGGCTATCGCTACAACGGCAAGGAGATCGACATTCAACAGAAAGTCGCCAGCGTGGTGAGCCAGTTAGGCAGCATAGAGCAGACGGTGATGATCCCCCTGCTCGGCAACCCGCTGCAGCTTGGTCACGACTGGCAGCAAGTGCTGGCGAGCCAGCCGGACGCCAGCCTCCAGTTCGAGTCCATGGCTTTCAACGACCCGCTCTACATCCTCTACTCCTCCGGCACCACCGGCAAACCCAAGTGCATCGTGCACGGCATCGGCGGCACCCTGCTGCAACATCTGAAAGAGCACCAGCTGCACTGCGACATCAAGCCGGGGGAGCGGATCTTCTACTTCACCACCTGTGGCTGGATGATGTGGAACTGGCTGGTGAGCGCCCTCGCCTCCGGCGCTACCCTGGTGCTCTATGACGGCTCGCCCTTCTACCCGGACGGCAACGTGCTGTGGGATCTGGCCCGTGACGAGCAGGTCAGCTTGTTCGGCACTTCGGCCAAGTATCTCGATGCGCTGCACAAGCAGGGTTATGCCCCCATCAAGAGCCACGACTTGCCGTACTTGCGGCTGATCTGCAGCACCGGCTCTGTGCTGTCGCCGGAGGGATTTGACTACGTCTACCAGCAGATAAAGCAGGATGTGCAGCTCAGCTCCATCTCCGGCGGCACCGATATCTGCTCCTGCTTCGTCATCGGCAACCCGCTCAGCCCTGTCTATCGCGGTGAGAGCCAGGGGCGTGGCCTCGGTCTCGCGGTGCAGGTATTCAACGAGGCGGGCCAGCCGGTGCAAGGAGAGAAGGGCGAGCTGGTCTGCACCAAGCCGTTCCCGGCCCAGCCCATCTACTTCTGGGGGGATGAGAGCGGCGACAAGTACCACGCTGCCTACTTCGAGCGGTTCGACAACATCTGGTGCCACGGCGACTGGATCGAGCTGACCCCGACCGGCGGCATTCTGTTCTACGGCCGCTCCGACGCCACCCTCAATCCAGGCGGCGTGCGCATCGGCACCAGCGAGATCTACCGCTATGTAGAGCAGCTGGACGAGGTGGAGGAGAGCATCGTCATCGGCCAGCAATGGAAGCAGGACGAGCGGGTGGTGCTGTTCGTCAAGCTCAAGGCGGGCTGCAAGCTGGATGAGCCTCTACGCGAGCGGATCCGCCAGCAAATAAAGCAGCACTGCACCGCCCGCCACGTGCCCGCCCGCATCCTGCAGGTGGATGCCATCCCCCGCACCAAGTCCGGCAAGATCGTCGAACTGGCGGTGCGCGAAGTGGTACACAACAGACCCGTCAACAATACCCATGCCCTCGCCGATCCCGAGGTGCTGAACCAGTATCGCAACCGGCCGGAACTGGCCAGTTGATAGCAAACTCACATCCATCCGGGGCGCCGCAAGGCGCCTCTTTTTTGCCCGTTTTGTGATGAGGAGCTTTTACTCGAGAACTGTTAAACAAATGTTTTAAATAGGTGTTGAAAATGTCTCCTTTTGGATCAATAGTGAGCCTCGCCCCCTGCTGGGGATTAAGGAGCACCACTCCCCACTGAGTGGGAACAAGGAGACACTCTCATGATCTACCAAGGCGAAACCCTGTCGGTCAGCTACCTCGAAAACGGCATCGCCGAGCTGAGGTTTGATGCCCCGGGTTCAGTCAACAAGCTGGATCGCGCTACCCTGCTCTCCCTGAGCGAAGCGATCGCCGCATTACAACAAGAACGTGAACTAAAAGGTCTGATCCTCACCTCCGGCAAAGACGCCTTTATCGTCGGTGCCGACATTACCGAATTCCTGGAACTGTTCGATCTGCCGCAAGAAGATCTGCTCGGCTGGCTGAAAAAGGCCAACGACAT
Organism: Aeromonas sp. 602658; assembly: GCF_049173005.1. Lineage (NCBI taxonomy): Bacteria > Pseudomonadati > Pseudomonadota > Gammaproteobacteria > Aeromonadales > Aeromonadaceae > Aeromonas > Aeromonas sp. 602658. Next base: position 6,860 of record NZ_JAAKRF010000050.1, read on the forward strand.
CTTCAATGCCATCGAAGATCTGCCGGTTCCGACCCTCTCCGCCATCAAGGGCCACGCTCTGGGCGGCGGCTGCGAGACCATTCTCTCCACCGACTTCCGTCTGGCCGACACCACCGCCAAGATTGGCTTGCCCGAAACCAAACTCGGCATCATGCCGGGCTTTGGCGGCACTGTCCGCCTGCCGCGGGTGATCGGCGCTGACAACGCGCTGGAGTGGATCACCACCGGCAAAGATTACCGTGCCGATGACGCCCTCAAGGTGGGCGCTATCGACGCCGTGGTCGCCCCGGATGCACTGCAGAGCGCTGCGCTGCAGATGATCAAGGACGCCATCGCAGGCAAGCTGGACTGGCAGATCCGTCGTGCTGCCAAGAAAGCGCCGCTGCGCCTCTCCAAACTGGAAGCCATGATGAGCTTCACCACCGCCGCCGGCATGGTTGCCGCCGTGGCGGGCAAACACTATCCGGCGCCTATGACCGCGGTGAAAACCGTCGAGGCCGCCGCAGGTATGGGCCGTGACGAGGCGCTGGCCGTTGAGGCACAGGGCTTTATCAAGCTGGCCAAGACCGATGTCGCCAAGGCACTGGTCGGCATCTTCCTCAACGATCAGCACATCAAGGCACTGGCCAAGAAGGCAGCCAAGCAAGCAAGCAAGGCCACTGGCCACGCCGCCGTACTGGGTGCCGGCATCATGGGTGGCGGCATCGCCTACCAGTCTGCCAGCAAGGGCATTCCGGCGGTGATGAAGGATATCAACGAGAAGGCGCTGGCACTTGGCATGGGCGAAGCCACCAAGCTGCTCAACGGCCAGCTCGAAAAGGGCCGCATCGATGGCATCAAGATGGGCCAGGTGCTCTCTGCCATCACTCCGACCCTCAGCTATGACAACGTCAAGCATGTGGATGTGGTGGTCGAAGCCGTGGTCGAGAATCCCAAGGTGAAAACCGCCGTACTGGGTGAAGTGGAAGGGATCATTGGCGAAGACGCCGTGCTCGCCAGCAACACCTCCACCATCCCAATATCCCTGCTGGCCAAGGGGCTGAAGCGCCCGCAGAACTTCTGCGGCATGCACTTCTTCAACCCGGTGCACCGCATGCCGCTGGTGGAGATCATCCGCGGCGAGCAGACCTCCGATGAAACCATCAACCGCGTGGTGGCCTACGCCGCCGCTATGGGCAAGTCCCCGGTCGTAGTCAACGACTGCCCTGGCTTCTTCGTCAACCGGGTGCTGTTCCCCTACTTCTTCGGCTTCAACAAACTGGTTGCCGATGGCGCCGACTTTGCCGCCGTCGACAAGGTAATGGAGAAGGAGTTTGGCTGGCCCATGGGCCCCGCCTATCTGCTGGATGTGGTCGGCATCGACACCGGCCACCACGCCGGTGACGTGATGGCGCAGGGCTTCCCGGCACGCATGAGCAAGGAAGGTCGCACCGCCATCGACGTGATGTACGAAGTGAACCGCTTCGGTCAGAAGAACGGCAAGGGCTTCTACGCCTACGAACAGGACAAGAAGGGCAAGCCGAAGAAGGTGGCCGACGCCGCCAGCTACGAGCTGCTGGCCCCCATCGCCAAGCCGAAACAGGATTTCGACAAGGACGCCATCATCGCTCGCATGATGATCCCGATGATCAACGAGGTGGTGCTCTGTCTGGAAGAGGGCATTGTCGCCACGCCAGCCGAAGCCGACATCGCACTGGTCTACGGTCTGGGCTTCCCTCCCTTCCGCGGCGGCGTGTTCCGCTATCTGGACACCATTGGTCTGGATCGCTACGTGGCCATGGCCGACCAGTATGCCGACTTGGGCCCGCTCTACCGCGTCAGCGACCGCTTACGCGAGATGGCCGCCCAGGGCAAAACCTTCTACTGATTGCGGAAAGGAGATCCATTCATGAAAGACGTAGTCATTGTCGACTGTATCCGGACCCCGATGGGCCGGTCCAAGGGCGGCGCCTTCCGCAACGTGCGTGCAGAAGATCTGTCCGCGCACCTGATGAAATCCATCCTGCTGCGCAACCCCAACCTCGACCCGAACGAGATCGAGGATATCTACTGGGGCTGCGTGCAGCAGACCCTGGAGCAGGGCTTCAACATCGCCCGCAACGCCGCGCTGCTGGCCGGCATTCCGAAGCAGGTGGGGGCGGTCACCGTCAACCGTCTGTGCGGCTCCTCCATGCAGGCGTTGCACGACGCCTCCCGCGCCATTCAGGTGGGTGATGGGGATATCTTCATCATCGGCGGCGTCGAGCACATGGGTCACGTGCCGATGAGCCACGGCGTCGACTTCCACCCGGGCATGACCAAGTCGGTGGCGAAAGCCTCCGGCATGATGGGGCTGACTGCCGAGATGCTCGGCAAACTGCACGGCATCAGCCGCCAGCAGCAGGACGAGTTTGCCGCCCGCTCCCACCGCCGCGCCCACGCGGCAACCGTGGAAGGGCGTTTTGCCAAGGAGATCGTCGGGCTGGAAGGCCATGACGCCAGCGGCGCCCGCTTCTTCTACGACTACGACGAGGTGATTCGCCCGGAGACCACGGTTGAAACACTGAGCCAGCTGCGCCCGGTGTTTGATCCGGTCAACGGCACCGTCACCGCCGGTAGCTCCTCGGCCCTGTCCGATGGCGCCGCCGCCATGCTGGTGATGAGCGCGGATCGCGCCAAGGCCCTCGGCCTCACGCCGCGCGCCAAGGTACGTGCCATGGCCATCGCTGGCTGTGACGCCGCCATCATGGGTTACGGCCCGGTGCCGGCGACCCAGAAGGCGCTCAAACGTGCCGGTCTGACTGTCGGTGATATCGACCTGTTCGAGCTGAACGAGGCGTTTGCCGCCCAGTCCCTGCCCTGCGTGAAGGATCTGGGTCTGCAGGATCTGGTGGACGAGAAGGTAAACCTGAACGGTGGCGCCATTGCGCTGGGTCACCCGCTTGGCTGCTCCGGCGCCCGCATCTCCACCACCCTCATCAATCTGATGGAGGAGAAGGATGCCACCCTGGGGGTTGCCACCATGTGTATCGGTCTGGGTCAGGGCATCGCCACCGTGTTTGAACGGGTGTGATAACCAACCGGATCGACGGGATGCACTACTGAGAGTTGTCCCTTTTCGGGGCCAGTCTGACTGGCCCCTTTTCAAGTCTGTGACGATCGCCACACGGGGTGCTCGTCAGTGGTCAGAAGCTGTCTGTTGGCCGTCCCGTTTGGGTCGGCCTTTTTTCGTTTTAATCTTATCAATAGGCTGTTATTGCCTTAAACCTCACATTAGATAGGGGGCTTGCTTGCTTTTTACTCCCCCGACAGGTTCAATCTGCACAAAAAAATGGGTGGATGCACATACATATGTCAATGAGCAAACAACTGCTGATCGTCGATGACGACCAAGAGATCCGCGAGCTGCTCAATGAGTACCTGACCCGGGCGGGCTTTCAGGTATTGACGGCGGCGGAGGGCAACGAGATGCGTCAGCAACTCGCCCAGCACAGCCCGGACCTGATTATTCTGGACATCATGATGCCCGGCGAGGACGGTTTTACCCTCTGCCAGCAGATCCGTCGTGACTCCCAGGTGCCCATCATCATGCTGACCGCCGCCTCCGACGAAGCGGATCGGGTGATCGGCCTGGAACTCGGCGCCGACGACTATATCGCCAAGCCATTCAGCCCCCGCGAACTGCAGGCCCGCATCAAGGCGCTGCTGCGCCGCGCCGAATTCCGCCAGCCGGAAAAAGAGAAAGAGCCGAGCCGCCGCCTGCGTTTTGCCGAGTGGACCCTCGACACCCTGAGCCACCAGCTGACCCATGATGATGGCAGCCTGCTGGATCTCTCCGGCAGCGACGCCATGCTGCTCGGCATGTTCCTGCAACAGCCCGGCGTGGTGCTGGATCGGGACACCATCTCGGATGCCACCCGCGGCCGCGAAAGTCTGCCGATGGAGCGCGGCATCGACGTACAGATCAGCCGTCTGCGCCAGAAGCTGGGCGACAACGGCAAGAGCCCGCGTATCATCAAGACCATCCGCGGTAGCGGCTACATGCTGATTGCCGAGGTGCACGAGCTGCCATGAGCAACAAGTGGTCCTGGGGGGCGCTGGTGCCCCGCTCCCTGTTGTCACGGATGATCCTGCTGCTGTTGCTGGCCATCCTGCTCTCCCAGACCATTCTGACCGGCATCTGGATGCAGCAGATCCAGAAGCGGGAACTGGAGGGGATGCTCAGCACCACCCGCAACCTCGCCATGTCTGCCGCTTCCACCGTCAATTTCTTCAAATCCCTGCCGCTGCAGTATCGCCATATCGCGCTGGACCAGCTGCGCAACATGGGGGGCAGCCGCTTCTTCGTCTCGCTCAATGAGGAAGAGATCCACATCAACGCCATCCCCGACAGCGAACGCAAGACGCAGGTGCTGGAGGAGGTGCAGGGAGTGCTGACCCGCAAGCTCTCCGATGCCATGGCGATCAAGGTGGATTTCTCCCGACCCGATGACCTCCACGTCTTCAATAACGACACCCTGCTGGCGGATCTCCCCTCCTCCTGGGCCCGTTACACCCTGTCGCTGGAGCCGCTCAATCCGCCGGTACTGGTGACCCAGATCGAGATTGAAAAAGGGGAGTGGCTCTATCTGGCGGCCCTGCTGCCCGCCCCCTACATGACGCTGGATGACACCGTCATGCCAAGCAACCAGGTGCGTTTCATCGCCCTGATGACGGTGTTCCTCTGCTTCTTCACCTTTATGCTGGTGCGCTGGCAGACCCGCCCGCTGCGCCGTCTCGCCAAGGCGGCGGTGAATCTGGGCAAGGATATCGATCAGCCTTCGCTCAAAGAGGAAGGAGCATCGGAAATCGTGGCGGCCACCCGCGCCTTCAACATCATGCAGCACCGCATCCGGCGCTATATCGATGATAGGGAGCGGCTGTTCAGCTCGATTTCCCACGACCTCAAGACCCCCATCACCCGGCTGCGGCTGCGGGTCGAGCTGCTCGACGACGAGATGCAAATCGCCAAGTTCAACAAGGATCTCGACGAACTGGAGCTGATGGTGAAAGGGGCGCTGCAGACGGTCAAAGAGACCGACATTCACGAGAATATCGAGGAGATCGACATCAACGCCCTGCTTGAGCAGATGGCGGAGTCGATGAACCTGCACGACGAGCGGCTGACCATCGAAGGCCACTGCAAGTGGCCCTACCGCGGCAAGCTGCTGGCGCTCAAGCGCTGCATCGGCAATCTGGTAGACAACGGCATCAAGTACGGCCAGCGGGTGCGCATCATCATCATGGATGACGAGGAGATGCTGATCCTCTTCATCATGGATGAGGGCCCCGGCCTGCCAGACGATCAGTTTGAGCGCATCTTCGAACCCTATTACCGGCTCAGTACCGATCAGGCCGGCACCGGCCTCGGTCTTGGCATCGCCCGCAACATAGCCCACGCCCACGGCGGCGATCTGGTGCTGGAAAATCGTCCGCAAGGTGGCCTGCAGGCCACGCTCTCCCTACCAAGGCAGTAACCTTATGAAGTGGTTGTCTTTTTCTGTCATCGCCCTGCTCTCTGCTCCCGTTGCCGCCTCCCAGGTGGAAGTGCTGCACTGGTGGACGTCCGGCGGCGAAGCGAAAGCGGTCGAAGTGCTCAAATCCGAGTGGACCAAACAGGGCAACCAGTGGAACGACTTTGCAGTGCAGGGCGGCGGCGGCAAGAGTGCCATGACGGTATTGAAAAGCCGGGCACTGGCCGCCAACCCGCCCGAAGCGGCCCACCTCAAGGGCTATGAGCTCAAGGAGTGGGCCGGGCTCGGCTTTTTGCGCGATCTCAGCCCGATGGCCGAACACCTCGGTTGGTACAGCCAGATGCCGCCCATGGTGCGTGCCACCCTCAGCCAGAATGGCGCCCTGATGGCGGTGCCCACCGGCATCCACCGGGTCAACTGGCTGTGGCTCAACCGCAAGATCTTCGAGCGCAACAAGCTGACTCCACCCACCGACTGGGCCCAGTTTGTCACCGTCGCCGACCAGCTTAAAAAACGGGGCATCACCCCGCTCGCCATCGGTAACGAGCCCTGGCAGCTGGCGGTATTGTTTGAAACAGTGGCGCTCGGTGAGGGCGGTAAAGAATTCTATCGCAAGGCGTTCCTCGAGCAGGACAGCGCCACCCTGACCGGCCCCGACATGGTGCGGGTGTTGACCCGTTTCCAGCAGCTGCGCGCCTATGTGCCGCAAAAATACGCCGGTCTGAAGTGGCATCAGGCCACCAATCTGCTGGAGAGCGGTGGCGCCGCCATGCAGGTGATGGGGGACTGGGTGAAGGGGGAGCTGAGCGCGGGCAACTACCGGCCGGGTGAGGATATCGCCTGTCTGCCGAGCCCGGGCAGCTCCGGACTGTTCAGCTACAACCTCGACTCCATCGCCATGTTCAAACAGCGGGATCCGGCCCAGTTGCAGGCGCAGGGGGATCTGGCCCAGCTGCTGATGACGCCACAATTCCAGGAGGAGTTCAATCGGGTGAAGGGGTCGATCCCGGCACTGACCAATCCCGACATGAGCAAGTTCGACCGCTGCGCCGTCCGTTCCTATCAGGACTTCCTGCTGGCGGAAAAGCAGGACAACCTGCTGCCCAGCATGGCAGAAGGGATGGCGACGCCGACCAATATGCGGCAGGCAATCCTCGATGTACTGAGCAACTTCTTCAACGATCCCAAGGCCAACCCGGAGCAGACGGCGCTGCATCTGGAGCGGGCGATGCGCTCGACCCGCTGATCCGGGCACATTGCCAAACGACAGAAATGACAAAGGCGGAATTGCTCCGCCTTTGTTGTTGAATCGTCATCCGATTCAGGATTGATCGTTCTCGTCCTCATCCTCGTCATAGTAATCGCTGAGCTCGATCCAGAGCCCCAACCCGACCATCACCATAGAGCCGAACCAGGTACCGGTATTCCCGATCGGGCTGCCCATCACTATCATGGCGAAGGACAAGAACCCCATGCCTGCATAGGCCTGTAATCTGCCGTAGGAGACCTGCATATTCACCTCCTTGTTGAATATGGTTCAATTTTTATATTACTCGTCCGGCGCAAGCTGGATAGGGCCGAATAACATTTCGGTTACATATGCTGGTTAATGGGGCGTTTGTTTGATTATTTTTTAGCCCTGAGTATCATTGGCAGCCGAATAGGTTGAAGGTTGATAATAGATGAGTGATTTATTCTGCGGCGCAACTCATGAGTTGGACGCAATCGGGCTTCGTTGCCCGGAACCCGTTATGATGGTTCGCAAGAAAGTGCGGCTGATGGCGGATGGCGAGACCCTGCTGGTCAGCGCCGACGATCCTTCAACCACCCGCGACATCCCCAGTTTCTGCCGCTTTATGGATCACACCCTGGTCGCCAGCGAGACAGAGCAGGCCCCCTACCGCTATCTGATCCGCAAGGGTCAATAAGCCCCCGTACCGGAGCACTCCATGACAACCATTACCCGAATCGGCACCACCCAGCGTTGGTCAGACGTAGTCATCCACAATGGCACCCTCTACGTGGTGGAAGTGCCCGTCAGCGAAGAGGCAGACATCCACCAGCAGACCCGCGAAGTGCTGGCAAGCCTGCAGCGCCTGCTGGAAGCCAACGGCTCCGGCGTAGACAAAATTCTGATGGCCAACATCTATCTCAAAGACATTGGTGACATCGCTGCCTTCAACGAGCAGTGGGATGCCTGGATCCCGGCTGGCACCGCACCGGTTCGCGCCTGTGTACAGGCCCGCCTCGCCCACGAGGGCTACAAGGTGGAAGTGCAGCTGACTGCGGCTGTCTAAGAGGCGCTTATCCCCCTCATCCCCGCCCCTTCTCCCACGAGGGGAGAAGGGAGCAAACAACAAGGCGTCATTGCTCGCCACGGCGCCAATAGAAAGGCCCCGCCATCACTGGTGGGGCCTTTTCGTTACCGAGACCTGAACGACTTATGCGGTCGGGGTCAGGGTAATGGTCACGCGGCGGTTCTGGGCTTTGCCAGCGGCTGTGCTGTTGGTAGCAACCGGCTGATCCGGGCCTACGCCGGTGGTGGAGATGCGGCTACCTGCTACGCCCTGACCAATCAGCTGAGCGGCAACGGCATCGGCACGATCGCGGGAGAGCTTCATGTTCAGATCGCGGGAACCGGTACTGTCGGTGTGACCGACCACGTTCAGGCGGGTCTTGTCGAACTCGGCAACCACCATGGCCACGCCGGAGAGGGTGTTGGCACCGGCCGCTTTCAGCTGGGAGCTGGAGCTGTCGAAGGTCACGTTGTTCGGCATGTTGAGGATCAGCTCATTGCCATTGCGGGTCACGCTGACGCCAGTGCCCTGCAGCTTCTCGCGCAGCTTGGCTTCCTGCACGTCCATGTAGTAGCCGATACCGCCACCCAGGGCCGCGCCAGCAGCAACGCCGGTCAGGATGCCCTTCTTGCGGTCACCCTTGCTGGAGGAGAGCGCACCTACGGCCGCACCGGCAGCGGCGCCAGCCAGCGCGCCCCAGGCACCTTTGGAGGTCTGGGATTCACCTGTGTAGGGGTTGGTGGTACAGCCGCTCAGGGCAACGGTCAGTGCCAGAGCAGGCACCAGGATCTTGGCTCGCATGAAAAAACCTCTGTGAAAACAATCCGGCACCATGCCGGGGGCCGGATTGTAACGCGCTGGCACGCCATTGTCTGACGCAAGCCTGAACAGATGGCGAGAGTGGTGTTTTTTTGGGCAATCGGCGGGCTGTCAGCGCGGTAATTGACACTCGGCGTGGCAAGGACAGCTGACCAGATGATCGTTCACCATCCCCACCGCCTGCATAAAGGCGTAACAGATGGTGCTGCCGACGAAATTGAAGCCAAGCTTTTTGAGCGCTTTCGACATGGCATCCGACTCCGGCGAAGTCGCCGGAATATCGCCGTTGCCCTGCCGCTGGTTGACGATGGGGGCACCGCCAACAAAGCCCCACAGGTAGTCGGCGAAGTCGATCCCCTGCTCCTGCAACGCCAGATAAGCGCGGGCATTTCTGATGATCGACTGCACCTTGAGTCGGTTGCGGATGATGCCGCTGTCCTGCATCAACCGCTCCACATCCTGCTCGTCGAACCGGGCAATCTGCACCGGATCAAAGTCGGCATAGGCGCGGTAGTAGCTCTCGGTGCGCTTGAGGATGGTGATCCACGACAGCCCCGCCTGCTGGCCGTCGAGGCAAAGCTTGGCAAACAGCTCACGCGAGTCATAGACCGGCCTGCCCCACTGTTTGTCATGGTATTCAATGTATTCCGGGTCCTTGGTCACCCAGGCGCAGCGCAGTTCCATTTCCTCTCCCTCGTTATTTCAGCGGTTTGCCCGACCCTGCCCACTCTGCAGGCGGCACTGCTCACATCATATACCGGACATCCCGACCAGCCAGAGCGCAGCACCATCCCATGAATCCGCTGCAATTTCGCCTATTATCCGACCATGCCAGACGGTATACTCCCTCGGTTCACATTCAGCAAATCTTGCTCTGATTTTCACTTCGCGCGAAAAAAATTATGCAAAAATTCGATGTCAAAACCTTTCAGGGCCTGATCCTGCAGCTGCAGGACTATTGGTCCCGCCAGGGCTGTA
>NZ_JAAKRF010000051.1:0-15412 GCF_049173005.1 Aeromonas sp. 602658
GCCCGTAGCTCAGCTGGATAGAGTACCTGGCTACGAACCAGGTGGTCAGAGGTTCGAATCCTCTCGGGCGCACCATACAGACAGCCTCGACTTCGGTCGGGGCTGTTTTTTTATGGGCGATATTTAGCTTTTGGTGCGGATCCCCGTGCGCTGTTGCGGGTGGATCGCCCGTTTACCTGGCTGTTCTTGTCCTCATTTCTTCCCCTTTCTGTGATTGCGCACAGTTCTTCTGATCGTTGCACCGCATCACCACCCTTTGCCTCATCTATAGGTGCCTTGTATGTCTGCTGTTGCAACGGCTGATTCCGCGCAGCTTATCACTCAAGGTTTGGCTATCAACATCCTGCAAGGCCTGCTGAGGCGTTCTGCAGGCAATAAAAAAGGATGCCGCAGCATCCTTTTGTGTTGAGATATTGACTCAGCTTTTCAGCCATTTGCGAATGCGGTTGGCATCGCCGATGGGGGTGCGTTTGCCCACCGAGTTGAGCAGCACGATGGCGAGCTCGCGGCTGTCCGGTTTGGCGCGCATCACCAGACAGCGACCCGCTTCGTCAGTGAAGCCGGTCTTGGAGAGGCGCACGTCCCAATCCGGGTTTTTCACCAGCGGGTTGGTGTTGTTGAACATCAGGCTGTAGGCGGGGGCGCTGAAGCGCATCTCCCGGTTCTCATCCTGAGTGAACTGACGGATCAGCGGCTGGCGATAGGCGGCGGCGGCCAGCTTGCCCAGATCCTGGGCGGTGGAGACGTTGCGGGTGGAGAGGCCGGTGGAGTCGTAGAAGTGGGTATTACGCATACCCAGCTGTCTGGCCTTGTTGTTCATGGCCCGCACGAAGGCGCTGCGACCGCCCGGATAGTGACGCGCCAGTGCCGAGGCCATCCGGTTTTCGGAGGACATCAGCGCCAGATGCAGGGCGTCGCGGCGGGTCACCTTGGTGCCCATGCGGATGCGGGAGTGGGTGTGTTTGACCCGATCCAGATCGTTCTTGTCGACCGTGATGGTCTGGTTGAGATTCTGCTTGGCATCCAGCACCACCAGCGCTGTCATCAGTTTGGTGAGGGAGGCGATGGGACGCACCTTGGTGGCATTCTTCTGGTAGAGCGTCTTGCCCGTTTTTACATCCACGACCAGGGCGCTGCTCGAGCGTACTTCCAGTTTGGCAGGGTTGGGTGCCGCGCTGACCGCAGGCAATCCCAGCATTCCCATCAACCCGACAACCAGCGCTGCTGCGCGAATCCGACACCACATACAACCGACTCCGTTCCCATCCAAAAAAAGGCGCTAGATTCACTCATTTTTACCCCGGCTTTACAAGGGCCGAGCGGGACTATTTCTGCTATTTGCGCAAAATTGGCGATCAAAAAAGCCCTCTGGCGAGGGCTTTCGGGTCGGGCGTTGGGCGAGGAGTCAATCCCGCGGCTGCGCGGCCCTGCGTTTGCTGATCCAGCGCCAGACCAGCGCCACCATGCCACCCACCAGCAGGGCCACCGGCAGATAGATGATGATGTTGAAGAACTGGGTCTGGTATTCGGCGGCCAGCTTGGTGTGGCTCAGGTAGTAGCCAAACCCGACCAGCGGGCAGATCCACATGATGGAGCTGATCAGATTGACGATGAGGAAGCGCCCCTGGGGCAGCTCGGTGGCACCGACGATGTAGGGGTAGGCGGTGCGCACGAAGGCGATATAGCGCGCGGTGATCAGGGTGATGATCCCGTACTTGTCCAGCAGGTGGTAGACCTTCTGTTGGTGCCGCTCTTCCACGTGGGACATCAGCCGATGGTAGAGCTGGGTGTGGCCGAGAAAGCGCCCCTGCATGTAACCGAGCCAGGTGCCGACAAAGGTAGCCATGATTAACAGCGGGATCACCCCGAGAGACAATACATCCTGATAGATGAGCACGCCGGTGAGGATCAGCAGGCTGTCACCGGGCAGAAAGGCGGTAGGGATGAATCCGTTTTCCAGTACCAGAAACGTCAGAATCACACCACAGATCATGAAGGCCATCTTGGGATCGGAAAGTGTGTTCAGATCGTGATTCATAAAGGCGTGAGCCAGTTGGTAAAACTGCTCCATACTTGCAAACTCCGCAGGTTAGCTGGGTTGATCGGTCAAGGGCATGGCGAGCACCTTGTCGATGCGCAGGCCATCCATGTCAACAATTTCCAGTTGCCACTGTTCCAGTGTCACCAGGTCTCCGGTTTGTGGAACACGACCAAGGAGCAGCATGATAAGCCCTCCGAGGGTGTGATAGTGATGTTTTTCTTCTTCTGGCAGACGAACCAGCTCCAGACAGTCCTTCAACTCCGGCAGCGGGATCAGGCCATCGAGCAGCCAGCTGCCGTCGGCGCGCCGGAATGCCCAGTTGTCCTCGCCATCCTCCTGCTGGAAATCCCCCGCCAGCGCCTCCAGCAGATCCTGCTGGGTGACCAGTCCCTGCAACTCGCCATATTCGTCAACCACCAGCGCCATCTGTTCGCTGTGGGTGCGGAAGTGGTTGAGCAGCTCGACGCCGTTGAGGGTCTCGGGCAGCAGGCTGCCCTCCTGGGTCAGGGCAGCCAGATCGATGGGCTCCCCCTTGATATAGGCGTGCAGCACCTTGCTGACATTGATGATACCCACCAATTCTGACAGGTTGCCGTCGCAGACCGGAAAATAGCTGTGGCGATACTCCACCAGCCGCTGCAGGTTGGTCTCCAGCGGCAGCGCCAGATCCAGATAGCGGATATCGCTGCGCGGCACCATCAGGGAGGAGAGGCTGCGCTCGTCGAGACGGAAGACGTTGCGCAGCATGGTGTGTTCATGATCCTCGATCACCCCGGCTTCCGATCCTTCCACCAGCATGGCGTGGATCTCCTCCTCGGTGACGTTGGCGCGGCCGTTCTGGTTGACCCGCAGCAGCCGCAGGCTGGCATTGGTGGAGGCCGACAGCAGCCAGACGAAGGGGCGGGTCAGGGTGGCGAGCCAGTGCATGGGGCGGGCCACCAGACAGGCGATGCGCTCGGCATTGAGCTGGCCAAGGCGCTTGGGCACCAGCTCCCCCACCACGATGGAGAGGTAAGTAACCACCACCACCACGATGATGGTGGCGATCAGGCCACTGCTCTTGGCCGGGAGTCCCCACTCCTGCAACCAGAGGGAGAAGGGCTGGGCCAGCAGGGATTCGCCGTAGATACCGTTGAGCAGACCTATGCTGGTAATGCCGATCTGGACGGCAGAGAGAAAATGGGTCGGGTCTTCGCCCAGTTTGAGGGCAATGGCGGCGGAGCGGTTGCCTTCAGAGGCAAGCTTGCCGAGGCGAGCCTTGCGTGCGGTGACGATGGCGATTTCTGACATGGCGAAGACGCCATTAAGCAAAATCAATCCCAGCAGGATCAATATTTCCATACAGCAACAGCACTCCTTGAGTGGATAAGATCGCTGGCAGTGTAATGAATTTGGCGGCGATGCGCTTGTGAAAGCGGGTGATCCGGCTCGCTAATTTGATGACAGCGCTCTGGGATGGCTGAAAAAGATGGCCGGAAAAGGGAGGGATGGCCCCGCCAAACGGCGTAATGGGCGAGGCAGCATTGCAGGAGGGAAAAGGGCGGGAAGTCCCGCCCTTGCTTGCCATGGTTCAGACAACCGTTATCAGAACTGCTGGAACCAGCGCTGGATCTGGGCCGGATCCTTGCTCTGGGTCAGGGAGAGCATCAGCAGCACCCGCGCCTTCTGCGGGTTGAGAGTGCCGGAGGCCACGAAGCCGTACTTGGCATCATCGATCTCGGCATCCAGGGTGGTGGCGCCGGTCGGCACGCGGGCGGAGCGCACGACCCGGATACCATCCTTGCTCGCCTGAGCCAGGGTATCGAACAGGGTGTGGTAGAGGTTGCCGTTACCCACCCCGGCGCTGACGATGCCGTCGAACTTGGCATCCACCATCGCCTTGGCCGGCAAGTCGGTGGCGTTGGCGTAGCTGTAGACGATGCCCACTTGCGGCAGCTTGTCGAGCTTGCTCACGTCAAACGGCGTCTTGCTGGTGTGCAGGCGGGCCGGGCTGCGCTGATAGTCGATCTTGCCGTTGTGGATGTAACCAAGCGGGCCAAAGTTGGGGGAGGCGAAGGTCTGCACGCCTGTGGTGTTGGTCTTGGTGACATCGCGGGCATCCAGCACGGTGTCGTTCATCGCTACCATGACGCCACGGCCCTTGGAGGCGGGGTCGGAGGCGGTCACCACGGCGTTGTAGAGGTTGAGCGGGCCATCAGCACTCATGGCGGTGGAGGGGCGCATGGCGCCAACCAGTACCACCGGTTTGTCGCTCTTGACGGTCAGATTGAGGAAGTAGGCGGTCTCTTCCATGGTGTCGGTGCCGTGGGTGATGACAATGCCATCCACGTCATCCTTGGCCAGCAGCTCGTTGACCCGTTTGGCCAGCTTAAGCCACACCTCGTCGTTCATGTCCTGGGAGCCGATTTTCACCACCTGCTCACCCTGCACATCGGCCACGTTCTTCATCTCGGGCACGGCGGCGATCAGGGTTTCGATGGCCACCTTGCCAGCCTCGTAGTTGGACTGGGTAGCCGACTGACCAGCTCCGGCAATGGTGCCGCCGGTTGCCAGAATATGGATGTTGGGCAGGGCCATTGCCATGGGGGAGAGGGTCAGGCCAACGACGGCGGCGAGCAGGGTCTTGCGGATCGGTAGGGTCATGCTGCAAATCCTTATGGTTGGAATAATCGCAGCAAGTTTGCCCGTTTAATAACCCGGGTCTGTGATAAAACTCACCAAAAGACAGGTGAGTACAGATTTTTAACCTGTTTTATACCTCTATGGAGATAATTTAACTCGCGGAGAAACCCTTGGCTTCGATCAGGGCGATCAGCTCGGCCTTGCTCAGATCACTCTCGATGATGGCCTTGCTGCTGGCGAAATCGACGGTCGCGGTGGTGACCGCAGGCTGGGCCAGCAGCGCTTTTTGCAGACTGGCGGCGCAGCTACCACAGGACATGCCGGACACGGTGAGTTCGATGGTCATGGGATATCTCCTCTGTTGATGGGCGCCAGCCTAAAGCTGCCGCCTCCGGCAAGGTCAAGCCTCAGTACATAAGACCCAGATAGTTCATCAGAGTTGCTCCCAGACTAGTGGTGAGCAGTGAGCCGAGGGTGGTGGTGGCGATGATGTTTGCGGCCAGCACGCTGTCGCCCCCCATGGCGCGGGTCATCACATAGCTGGCGGCGGCAGTCGGGGTGGCGCTGATGAGAAACAGAATGCCCAGCTCCAGATGGCTGAAGCCGAGCAGGGCCGCCCCAAGAGTGAACGCAGCCGGAATGAGACAGAGCCGCATGATGCTGGCCCAGCCCGCAATGGCTGCACCACCACGCAGAGCATCCAGGCTGAGGGAGGCGCCGGTGCAGAGCAGCGCCAGCGGCAACGTCATGTTGGCGAAGTAGCTGCCGGTGGTGAGCAGCAGTTGCGGCATCTTGATACCGAGCAGGGTAAACGGCAGCGCTGCCACAATGGCGATGATCAGCGGATTCTTGATGATGCCGAGCAGGATGGGGCGAATGCCGGTGGCGCCGCCGAGACTGCGGGTGAGGGTGATCACCGCGAGAATGTTGTAGAGCACGGTCACAGCGCCGACATAGAAGGCCGCCGCCCCCAACCCTTCGTGGCCATAGGCGTTTTGCACATAGGCGAGCCCGATAATGGCGCTGTTGCCGCGAAAGCTCCCCTGCACGAAGATGCCGCGCAGTCGCTGCTCCCCGATAAAACGTCCGGCCAGCAGCTCCAGCACCAGATAGCTGATAACGGTGGCGAGCAGGCCATAGCCGATAAACCAGAGGCTCGGCATGGTGGCGAAGTTGGTACCCAGAATACTGAGAAAGAGCAGAGCGGGCAGGGTGACCTGAAACACCAGTCGCGAGGCGGATTCGGTAAAGGGATCCGGCAACAGCCCCAGCCGCTTGAGCAAGATGCCGAGCAGCAGCACCACGCAGATGGGGCCTGTGATGGAGAGGGAGAAGAGCAGACTGGCCAGCAGATCCATGATGGGCATCCTGTGCTGTGCCCACACACCCTGACGGCGGGGCAAAAAGGGCATTCTAACGCCATGGGCTTGTATTCACAGGGGTTAATCACAACAATGTGGGCAATTCCACTGCCTAGCCTCCTGTGAGCCAATTCATGGACAAGAAACTGACCATCCTCGATATCGCCAGACTGAGTGGCGTCGGCAAGTCGACCGTCTCCCGAGTGCTCAACCAGGATCCCAAGGTGAAGCAGGAGACCCGCGAGCGGGTGGAGCAGGTCATCGCCGAGCACGGCTTCGTGCCGAGCAAATCGGCGCGGGCCATGCGCAGCCAGAGCCAGCAGGTGGTGGGGATCATCGTCTCGCGGCTCGACTCCAGCTCGGAGAATCAGGCGGTGCGCGGCATGCTGGAGACCCTCTATCAGCGCGGCTACGATGCTGTGCTGATGGAGAGCAAGTTCTCCCCCGCCAAGGTACAGGAGCATCTGGCGGTGCTGGAGCGGCGCGGGGTGGATGGCATTATCCTGTTCGCCTTCAATAACTTGGACTATGCCGCCATGGCGCCGCTGAAAGAGAAGCTGGTGCTGGTCGCTCGTGAATATCCCGGTTTCTCCTCGGTCTGCTTCGACGACGCCGGTGCGGTGCGCACCATGCTGGCGCAGCTGGCAAGCCGTGGCGCCCGCGACATCGCCTATCTGGGGGTGGATACCTCGGATCTCACCACCGGCCAGCGCCGCCTAGATGCTTATCTCGCTTACTGCGCAGAGCAGGGGTTGCGCCCGCGCACCGCCCTCGGCGATCTCAGCCTGCAGAGCGGCTACCGGCTGGCGGCCGAGCTGCTTACCCCCTCCACCCAGGCGCTGGTCTGTGCCAGCGACACACTCGCCATCGGTGCGGCAAAATACCTGCAAGAACAAGGGCGTAGCGAGGTGCTGGTGACCGGCCTTGGCAATAACCCCATGCTCAGCTTCCTCTTCCCCAACGCCCTCAGTCTCGATTTGGGTTACAAAGGGGCGGGGGAGCAGGCGGCGCGTCAGCTGCTCGGCCAGATTGAGCAGGATCAGCCTCCGCTGGTGACAATCGCCCCCTGTCGAACCCTGTGACCCCCATCACTCCGGACTGAACAAAAAGTGCGCTTTTTGTGATGCTGGCCACGAATTGGGAACGTTCCCATTTCGATCTGGCCAGATTGTCGGCATGCTAAATGGGAACGATACCAAAAACGCTCCGGCCGACAGACTGGCTCAAAAGGGCGATACAGACCACTATTCAATGGCGTCACAGAGGGAAGACCCATGTCCAAGATCAACGCACAGCAGCTTGCCACCCTGATCGACAAGGTCGGCGGCAAGGAGAACATCGCCACCGTCAGCCACTGCCTGACCCGGTTGCGCTTCGTCCTGAACGATCCGGCCAAGGCCGACAGCAAGGCTATCGAAACCATCCCGGCGGTGAAGGGAAGCTTCACCCAGGGCGGTCAGTTCCAGGTGGTGATCGGTAACGAGGTAGAGCAGTGGTACAAGGCGCTGACCGAACAGCTCGGTGTCAGCGGTGGCAGCAAGGAGACCGCCAAGCAGGCGGCGCGCCAGAACATGAACCCGCTGGAGCGGGGCATCTCCCATCTGGCGGAGATCTTCGTACCGCTGCTGCCCGCCATCATCACCGGCGGTCTGATCCTGGGCTTTCGCAACGTCATCGGCGACATCAAGATGTTTGACGATGGCACTCACACCCTCACCGAGATCAGCCAGTTCTGGGCTCAGGTACACGCCTTCCTCTGGCTGCTGGGCGAGGCGATTTTCCACTTCCTGCCGGTCGGTGTTTGCTGGTCTGCAGTGAAGAAGATGGGCGGCTCCGAGATCTTGGGTATCGTGCTGGGGGTGACGCTGGTGTCACCGCAGTTGATGAACGCCTACGGCATTGGTCAGCAGACTCCCGAGGTGTGGGACTTCGGCCTGTTCGTGATCCAGAAGGTGGGTTATCAGGCCCAGGTCATTCCGGCGCTGCTGGCGGGTGTATTCCTCGCCTGGGTGGAGACCAACCTCAAGCGGATCATTCCGGCCTATCTCTATCTGGTGATTGTGCCGTTTGTCTCGCTGCTGCTGGCGGTGATCGTGGCTCACGCCTTTATCGGCCCGTTTGGTCGCTGGATTGGTGATGGCGTCGGTTTCGCTGCCAAGGCTGCCATGACCGGCTCCTTCGCTCCCATCGGTGCTGCCCTGTTCGGTTTCCTCTACGCGCCGCTGGTTATCACCGGCATCCACCACACCACCAACGCAGTGGATCTGCAGCTGATGCAGAGCATGGGCGGCACGCCAATCTGGCCGCTGATCGCCCTCTCCAACATCGCTCAGGCTTCTGCGGTCGTTGGCATCATTCTGATTAGCCGCAAGGAGAACGAGCGGGAGATCTCGGTGCCTGCCGCCATTTCCGCCTACCTCGGGGTGACCGAGCCGGCCATGTACGGTATCAACCTCAAGTACAAGTTCCCCATGCTGTGCGCCATGGTGGGCTCCAGCCTTGCGGCCCTTATATGCGGTTTCGCCGGAGTGATGGCCAACGGCATCGGGGTCGGGGGCCTGCCGGGTATCCTCTCTATCCAGCCGCAATACTGGGCGGTGTTTGCCATCGCCATGTTGGTCGCCATCGTGGTGCCGGTGGTGCTGACCCTGCTGGTCTACAAGCGCCAGCAAGCCGCTGGCAAGTTGACCCAAGCCAGCGCCTGACAATGATTATCAGGGCGACCCGCGGGTCGCCCTCTCCATTTCATATTCGAGACAAGAGAAAGACCCATGAGCCAAACACCCTGGTGGCAGAGTGCCGTGATTTACCAGATTTACCCCAAGAGCTTTCAGGATTCCGCTGCCCGTGGCACCGGCGACCTCAAGGGGATCATGGCCCGCCTCGACTATCTCAAAACCCTGGGGGTCGATGCCCTCTGGCTGACCCCTGTCTACGTATCCCCGCAGGTGGACAACGGCTACGACATTGCCGACTACCTTGCCATCGACCCCGCCTACGGCACCATGGCAGATTTCGAGGCGCTGCTGGTTGCCGCCCACGCGCGCGACATCCGCATCGTGATGGATATAGTAGTGAACCACACCTCCACCGAGCACGCCTGGTTCAAGTCGGCGCTGGGGGACAAGAACAGCCCCTACCGCGACTACTACATCTGGCGCGATCCGGTGGATGGCGGCGTGCCCAACAACTGGCAATCCAAGTTTGGCGGCAGCGCCTGGGAGCTGGATGAGCTCACCGGTCAGTACTACCTGCACCTGTTTGCCCGCGAGCAGGCGGATCTCAACTGGGAAAACCCGGCGGTACGTGCCGAGGTGAAAAACATCATCCACTTCTGGGCCAAGAAGGGGGTGGATGGGTTCCGCCTTGACGTTATCAACCTTATTTCCAAGGATCAGGCGTTCCCGAATGACGAGATAGGCGATGGCCGCCGCTTCTACACCGACGGGCCGCGCATCCACGAATTCCTGCAGGATGTGAGCCGCGATGTCTTTGCCCCGGTGGGAGCCATGACGGTGGGGGAGATGTCCTCTACTTCGCTGGAGCACTGCCAGCGCTATGGTGCCCTCGATGGCTCCGAGCTCTCCATGGTGTTCAACTTCCATCACCTCAAGGTGGATTACCCCAACGGCGACAAGTGGACCAAGGCGCCGTTCGGTTTCCTCGAACTCAAGCGCATCTTCAACCACTGGCAGAGCGGCATGCACGGCAAGGGGTGGTCGGCGCTGTTCTGGTGCAACCACGATCAGCCGCGCATCGTCTCCCGTTTCGGCGATGAGGGCGAGCATAGGGTCGTGGCCGCCAAGATGCTGGCCAGCACGCTGCACGGCCTGCAAGGCACCCCTTACATCTATCAGGGGGAGGAGATCGGCATGACCAACCCCGGCTATCAGCGCATCGATGACTATCAGGATGTGGAGAGCCGCAATATCTTCGCCATCAAGCAGGCGGAAGGGATGAGCGAGGCCGAGATCCTCGCCATTCTCGCTGCCAAGTCCCGCGACAACTCGCGCACCCCGATGCAGTGGAGCGCTGCGGCCAACGCAGGTTTCACCCAAGGAACGCCCTGGCTCAAGCCTGCCGCCAACTATCCCGAGATCAACGCCGATGCGGCGCTGGCCGACCAGCACTCGGTGTTCTGGCACTATCGGGATCTCATCGCCCTTCGCAAGGCGCATCCCATCTTCACTCAGGGGGATTATCAGGAGCTGCTGACCGGGCACCCGCAGATCTGGGCCTATGCCCGCCGTGCCAACGGTCAGACCCTGCTGGTGGTGAGCAACTTCTACGGCGAGCCGGTGGAGTTTGCCTTGCCTGCCGAGCTGCAAAGCGGGCAAGGTCGGCTGCTGCTCGGCAACTACTCGGATAGCCCGGCCCAACCGCAATCGGGTATGCTGCGCCCTTATGAATCCCTGATCTGGCTGATGGAGTAGGTAATGGAGAAGGTGGTGCGCGGTACCGAGTGGCAGAAGATGGCTGCGGGGAAGCCCTATGACGCGGCTGACCCCGAGCTCAAAGCGGCACGTGAGCGCTGCCGAAGGCTTTATCACACCTTCAACACCTGCTGGCAGGAGAAACCGGCGCGGGATGCTTTGCTGCACGAGCTGCTCGGTGGCCGCGGCCAGGAGTGTGCCATCAATCCGCCGTTCTTCTGCGACTATGGCGCCAATATCTTCGTCGGCGAGAACTTCTACGCCAACGTCAATTGCACCATCCTCGACGTCTGTGAGGTGCATATCGGCGACAACGTGCTGCTGGCGCCCGGGGTGCAGATCTACACCGCCGCTCATCCGGTGGCGGTGGCGCCACGTATCAAGGGTGTCGAGTTCGGCAAGCCTGTACGGATCGGTCACAACGTCTGGATCGGCGGTAGCGTCGTCATCTGTCCCGGTGTCACTATCGGTGACAACAGCGTCATCGGTGCCGGTTCGGTGGTGACCAAAGATGTGCCCGCCAACGTGGTGGCGGCTGGCAACCCTTGCAAGGTGCTTCGGCCGATGACGGCACAGGAGCTTGAAGGCGTCATCCAGCGGTGAGCAGGGGCCATGAATGCAATTGCTATCTGACTGATAGAAAAGCGACTTTCAGATTGTTTTGCATTCAGTGCTTATGTTCGGGGCCGCTTGGTCGATACTGTTGAGTGCAGGAGGAACCCTATGGATATATCAAGTTCTGCAAATGCGTCGTTTGGTTCTGCTCTGATGACGGCCAGTCTGGCCAAGAAACAGCAGACCCAAGAGGGCGAAGCTGCGCTGAAGCTGCTGCAAAACGCAGCGCAATCAGCGCCGGTTGCACCGACATCGGCCAGCGCTTCTCTGGGAAGCAAGATCGATATTCGCGTCTGACCCTAATGAAAAAGCCCCCATCTCGCGATGGGGGCTTTTTTATCTCTGCGATTTGCGGGATCAGACCGGGAAAGGAGCCGGCGCCTCGAAGGTCATTCGCTCGCCGCTACGGGGGTGACTGATGGTCAACATGGCCGCATGCAGATAAAGGTGCGGTGCAGCCGCCAGCGCATCCGGATGAGCATAGAGGTTGTCACCCAGGATCGGGTGCCCCAGCTCCAGCATATGGACGCGCAGCTGGTGGGAGCGACCTGTGATGGGGGTCAGCTTGATCAGGCTGTTGCCGTTCTCCACCTTCAGTTTCTGCCACAGGGTCAGGGCGTGACGCCCCTCTTCGTGGTCAACTTTCTGTTTCGGGCGGTTGGGCCAGTCGACGCAGAGCGGCAGGTCAACCTGACCCGACTCTGCCTCCGGCTCACCCCACACCCAGGCGAGGTAGTGCTTCTCGGTCTCCCGCTCGCGAAATTGCCGGCTCAGCTCCCGATGAGAGTTGGGATTGAGGGGAATGACAATGACACCAGTGGTGGACATGTCGAGGCGATGAGCTGCCGCCGCCTTGGGGTGCTGCTGTTTCACCCGATGCAGGACGCTGTCTTCATTCTCGGGGCCGCGCCCGGGGACGCTTAGCAGGCCAGTGGGCTTGTTGACCACCATGATGTCCTTGTCCTTGAACAGGATATCGAGCCAGGGTTCCAGAGGCGGTGAGTATTCAAACATAAATGTCTCGCATCAGAAGGTGGGGGCAAGCCCCCATCAGTTATGGGTAACCACGACAAAGCGGCCTTGGGTATCCAGTTTGAGCTGGGTCTGGCCGCTGTCGGTCGGTACCTTGTCAGTTATGGGTGACCACGATAAAGCGGATGGCATCCAGCTTGAGTTGGGTCTGATCGATCAGGTGGTGCAATTCTGCCTGCAGATTGCGCAGATAATCCAGTTCGCTGTCGCGCACGTTCGGGTTGACTGCCTTGAGCGCTTCCAGACGATCCAGATCCTGCTGCAGGGTCTGCGCCATCTGGGCACGGGCCTTGTCGACAATCCCGGCTTTCAGCTCTTCGGCAATGGCCTGGCCCTTGCCAATCAGACCGTGGATCACCGGTTGGGACGCGGTGACCAGCTTGCTGCCGAGGTGGCGATTGACCGGAGTCAGCTGGCGGTTGAAGGCATCGAACGCCACTTTCTCACCCAGATTCTGGCCGTTCTTGTCCATCAGCAGACGGATCGGCGTCGGCGGCATGAAGCGGTAGAGCTGGGGATGGGCCGCAGACTCGGCAACGAAGATCAGCTCAAGCAGGATGGAGCCGATGGGCAGAGCCTTGTTCTTGAGCAGTGCTACCGAGGTGGCACCGATCTCGGAGCCCAGGATCAGGTCGATACCGCCGCGCATCATGGGGTGATCCCAGGAGAGCAGCGCCATGTCATCCCGTGACAGGGCGGTATTGCGATCGAAGGTGATGGTCATGCCGTCTTGCGGCAAGCCCGGGAAGCTGGAAACCAGCATGTGATCACCGGGAGTCAGCACCAGCGCGTTCTCACCTCTGTCGTCCTGATTGACGCCGATCTCGTCGAACATCTTGAGGGCGAAGGAGATCATGCCAGTGTCGTCATCTTCGGCGGCCAGCTTGTCGACCAGCTGCTGGGCGGCGGCGCCACCGCTGGAGTGGATCTCCAGCAGGCGATCGCGGCCCTGTTCCAGCCGGGCCTTGAGCGGCTCGTGCAGTTCGCGGGTCTTGACCAGCAGGGCGTCGAGGGCTGCCTGATCGCCGGTGTTGGCGGCCAGCAGCTCGAACAGCTCTTCACGTACCGCTTCGAATACCGGGCGGGCAGTCGGGCAGGTCTGCTCGAACGCGTCCAGACCATCGTGATACCAGAGCTGCAGGGCGCGCTGGGCAGTCCCTTCCAGATAGGGAACGTGGATCTCGACGATATTCTGCTGACCGATACGATCCAGTCGGCCGATACGCTGTTCCAGCAGATCCGGGTTGAGGGGCAGATCGAACAGCACCAGATGGCTGGCAAACTGGAAGTTGCGACCCTCTGAACCGATCTCGGAGCAGAGCAGCACCTGGGCGCCACCCTCTTGCTGGGCGAAATAGGCGGAGGCCTTGTCCCGCTCGAGGATCGACATCCCTTCGTGGAACACGGCACCACGGATCCCTTCACGGGTGCGTAGCGCCTCTTCCAGCGCGATGGCGGTGGCCGCTTCGGAGCAGATCACCAGCACCTTCTGCTGACGGGCTGAGAGCAGCAGCTCCAGCAACCATTCGACGCGCGGGTCAAACTGGGTCCAGGTGGCGTTGTCGCCTTCGAACTGCTGGAAGATCTTCTCGGGATAGAGGTAGCGCAGGGCGCGGGTCTGCAGATCGCCACCGTTGCCACCCATCATCCCCATCACCTTGATGGCAGTCTTGTACTGCTCCGGCAGCGGCATGGGGTAAACGTTGAGATGACGCTCGGGGAAGCCTTGAATATTGGCGCGGCTGTTGCGGAACAGCACCCGGCCGGTACCGTGCTGGTCCAGCAGCTTGGCGACCGCCTGCTGACGGGCAGTCGCATCGCTCAAGTCCAGCCCTTCCAGCTGGCTGGCGAGGATCTGTCTGGCTTCATCGCTCAGGGTCTCGCCATCCAGCAGCTCTTGCGCTGCGCTGGCGACCTGACCATAGGCCTGCTCCTCGGCGAGGAAGGCCTCGTAGTCGTAGAAACGCTCGGGATCGAGCAGGCGCAGACGGGCAAAGTGGCTCTGGTGGCCCAGCTGATCCGGGGTCGCAGTCAGCAGCAGCACGCCAGGCACCTGCTCGGCCAGCGCTTCCACCATCTCATAGGCACGGCTTGGCGCCTCTTCACTCCACTCCAGATGGTGGGCTTCGTCGACAACCAGCAGATCCCACTCGGCTTCCAGCACCTGCTCGAAGCGACGACGCTTCTTGCGCAGGAAGTCGAGGCTGCAGATCACCAGCTGTTCGGTCTCGAAGGGGTTTTCCGCATCGGCAAATGCCTCGATGCAGCGCTCCTCGTCAAACAGGGAGAAGTGCAGGTTGAAGCGGCGCAGCATTTCGACCAGCCATTGGTGCTGCAAGGTTTCGGGCAGCAGGATCAGCACCCGATGGGCGCGGCCGGAGAGCAGCTGCTGATGAATGATCATGCCCGCTTCGATGGTCTTGCCCAGACCCACCTCGTCAGCCAGCAGTACGCGCGGAGCGTAGCGGTGACCCACCTCGTGGGCGATATAGAGCTGGTGCGGGATCAGGCTGACCCGGCCGCCGGCCAGACCGCGAGTCGGGTTGCGACGACGCTGGTGCTGGTTGACCAGCGCCTCGTAGCGCAGGGTGAAGCGGGACATCCGATCGATCTGACCGGCGAACAGGCGATCCTGCGGCTTGTTGAACTTGATAAAGTTGTTGAGAAACACTTCTTTGAGGGCAACGGGCTCATCATTGTCGGTGCGCACACCTACATATATAAGCAGGCCGTCTTTCTCCTGCACTTCTTCGACCGTCATTGTCCAGTCTTCGTGACTGGTGATCTGATCGCCCACATTGAAGCTGACCCGGGTGACCGGCGCCTCTTCTTTGGCATACATGCGGTTTTCACCGGTAGCCGGAAACAACAGGGTAACCATGCGTCCTTCAACAGCAACGACAGTCCCCAACCCCAGATCCGTCTCTGTATCACTAATCCAACGCTGGCCAAGTGCAAAAGGCATTAAACTCTCCAAAGCCCAAGAGTGTGTGAATCGCAAAGGGGCGCTATGTTACCCGAAGGCGTGACCTCGATCACCATGCATATAGATGTAGAGAGACCAAATCGCCACAACCTTGATCTGCTACCATCGCCACGCCATATAGAGGATAGCGAGCTCGCCAAACGGGTGTGTTATTGCAGGATAAATGCGCTTTTTGGGTGATTAATGAACGGTTGAACCAAAAATGCGAATTTAATACGAAAACACCCTTGCAAGCGTGATCCAGATCCCTATAATGCGCCTCCATCGACAGGGCAAGCGGCAACGCAAACAACCTCGTCAATAATCTCGAAAAACCTTTGAA
>NZ_JAAKRF010000052.1:0-14556 GCF_049173005.1 Aeromonas sp. 602658
GCGTCCTTAGCTCAGCTGGTTAGAGCATCACCTTGACATGGTGGGGGTCGGTGGTTCGAATCCACTAGGACGCACCAGATTAAAAAAGCCCGCTCATCGAGCGGGCTTTTTGCATTCTGTCCGCCCCCCCTTCCCCGCCAATCTGTTCATCACCGACCGGGCAATGGCGCAGAACCTTGTTCCCATAAAAAACCCGTGCCATCCGATAAACGACACGGGCCGGATAGATGCCGCCAGCGCCTCAGCTCTGCACGGCAATCTCGTACTTCTTTATCTTGCGATAGAGGGTGGCAATCCCAATCCCGAGCGCCTGTGCGGCCAGTTTTTTGTTGCCAAGCCGCTGCAGGGTCTCTTCAATCATCTGTTTCTCCATGCTCTCAAGGCCGCTCTCACCCGGTACGGGTTCAGGCAGTGTCTCCGGCGTGGCGGCAAGCGGCGCTGTGGCAGGCACATTAAACGCCGCATCCAGGTTGGTCACCGGGATCGACTGGGCGGTGACACGATGGGGCTCCTGATTGCGGATGATATTGGGGGGCAGCAGGCTGGCGTCAATCACCTCGCCCGCCTGGCTGACGTTGACCAGATATTCGATGAGGTTGCTGAGCTCGCGCACGTTGCCCGGCCAGCGATACCCCTTGAGCAACGCCATCACCTCGGGAGCCAGACCGGGATAGACAATGCCGATCCGGCTGGTGTGCAGGTTGAGGAAGTAGTGGGTCAGCAGCTCCACGTCCCCTTCCCGCTCCCGCAGCGGCGGCAGGTTGAGAGGGATGACGTTGATGCGGTAATAGAGATCTTCACGAAACTTCCCCTCGGCGATGTATTGATCGAGATGCTGGTGGGTGGCGGCGATGATGCGAATATCCACCGGCACCGGTCGGCTGGCCCCGATGGGGGTCACCTCCCGCAGCTCCAGCACCCGCAGCAGCTTGGCCTGCATGGTGAGCGGCATATCGCCAATTTCGTCAAGGAACAGGGTGCCCTGATGGGCCGCCTGGATCAGGCCCTGCTTGCCACCGCTGGAAGCGCCGGTAAAGGAGCCCTTCACATAGCCAAACAGCTCGCTCTCCAGCAGTTGTTCGGGAATGGCGGCACAGTTGATAGCGATGAACGGCTTGTCCTGCCGCGGACTCAGGCGATGGACGGCGCGGGCCACCACCTCTTTACCGGTGCCGCTCTCGCCACAAATCAGCACGCTGGAGGGACTCTGGGCGATGCGGTGCAGCAGTCGTTTGAGGGTGCGCATCGGCTTGCTCTCGCCGATCAGCTGATCGATCCGCACATCCGGATCCGGCTCCTGAACCTGACCGGAGTGGGACTGGTGAAACGCCATCAGAAAGAGCTGCTGGCCCTGCACATGGTGCAATTGACCGATGATCAGCTCCTGACGCCCCTCAAAGGTGATGATGTGCTGGAGATGACCACTCAGCCCCTGTTGGGAGAAGGTGAGCGGGCGGATCCCCACTTCGCGCCCCTGCAGCTGTTCCTGCTGGCAACCCAGATGATGGAGCGCCGCCTCGTTGGCGTAGAGCAGTTGACTCTTGTCATCGAGCAGCAGGCAGCCCTGATCCATGTTGGTCATCAGATTGAGGAACACCTTGTTGACCCCGTCCGACAGCCCGCGCGAATCGAGCAACTTGGCCACAAAGATGGTGGAGATGTGGCGCACATAGTCACACACATCCTGCAGATTGTTGTTGAGGCGAGCCTGCTGCTCGTCGCTGAAGGCCACCAGACTGATCACCCCGATACAGCGCTCGTCCACCATGATGGGGACCCCGAGGAAGGCGCGCTCACGGCAGCTCTCCTTGCAGGTACAGCCGTCACACACGGGATCATCGCTGGTGTGGGTAACGATCTTCTCCCGCTGGTTATCAATCACATAGCGCAGCAGGCGGGAGTCGCCCTCCAGCTGACGCCCGAAGAACTTGCCATAAGGCCCGGTGCCAGCCACCCGAACCATATCGGCATCCACAATCTCGACCTCAAGCTGCAGCACACTCGCCAGCATC
The DNA here is from genome assembly GCF_049173005.1 of Aeromonas sp. 602658. Classification (NCBI taxonomy): domain Bacteria; kingdom Pseudomonadati; phylum Pseudomonadota; class Gammaproteobacteria; order Aeromonadales; family Aeromonadaceae; genus Aeromonas; species Aeromonas sp. 602658. Next base: position 2,013 of record NZ_JAAKRF010000052.1, read on the forward strand.
TTGGCAAAGCGCAAGATGGTCGGCTGGATCTGCATCAACAGACACTGGTTGCTCACGGATCTCATCCATCATTCCTTTTTGTTCTTGTTATCCTCCCCCTAAAGGGAGTCATGCTGGCCAGATACTAAGGGATATCAGGGGGAACTACTTCGGGGGGGATCACGAAAAGGGAAAAAGATCCGCATCCTCCGCGACTTCAGAGGCACAGATAAAATTCAATAAAAACATAAAGATGAAAACACATGCAGTGAGATAAACCACTCAGCCAAGCCTGCTGATCCGCAAAGTCCATCGACAGATCATGCTGACTGTGGGGAAAACAACCTCTGAAATGGCATTTGGTTCACGCACCGCGTACCTGTTTCAAGACTTGGCACTCATGGTCGAAATCCGCTTTATCTTGCGGCTGAATGTAACTTTGCCAGCGGGCAAACAGCTCGGCCGTCGGATAACGATGCAGACGAATACCGGTGCGATAGAGTTTGGGAAAAAGTGGGTCTGGCTGGGATCTCACGACCAGACCGCGCAGCTTCTCGCCAGAGGGAATGGTAATCACCAGCTCATCCCCCTCTTTCAACCGTATGGCCCCAAGAATGCCGATGCCGCCGATGGCTATGTCTCGCACCACCACATAGGGCACCGGATTGAGCAACTCCAGAAACCAGTTGCGACGGCGACATTCCGCCTTGTAACCACCGCCACTAAGGATAAAACGGCGGTGTCTGCGCCAGTCATAACCGGTAGGCAATGCCGGGTCATAGCGCGATTTTGCCTGCCCCACAGGATCAGATTGCTCACTTGTGCCCATCCGGTTTCCCTCACTGGCATTGGTTAAACAGTGTCAGTCAGCTCTTTTTCATACTATAGCTGTCGCCGTTAGGCCCGGGGCTCAGGGTCAGATACGGGGACGACAGATATATTACGGAGGCAATGATGGACAGAGATGGCATGGAAGAGCTTGCTGATCCTGATAGGCTAACTTTCCCCTGCCAGGATGAGATGCGAACTACTGTGACTCGGTTCGATCAAGCAATTGGCCAGTGAGTCGCACCGTCGCACCAATGCAATCTGGCTTAGCCGGGCAGATGAAGTGCCAGCCAGACCGCCAGCGGGATCACCAGCACAGAGAGGGCATTGCCGCCGAGCACGATACTGGCCACCTTGTCCGGCTGGCAGTGATACTGCTCGCAGAGCATGTAATTCAAGACCGCAGGGGGCAAGGAAACCGACAACATCAACAGCGGGATCCACTCCGTCTTGAGCGGCAACAGCCAGATCGCCAGCAGCAGCGACAATCCCCCCGCCAACAGATAGAGCAGGTTGCACTTGAGCGCGAGGCCAAGGTGATCAAGCTCTCCCTCCATCAGGCGAATGCCCAGCGCAAAGAGCATCAGGGGCACCGAGATCTGGCCGAGCAGCGAGGCCGTGGTCACCACATATTCCGGCAGCGCAATGTGCAGGTTGGCCACCAGCAAACCGGCCAGCGCGGCCCACAACACAGGGCTGCGCAGCCACAGCCAGCGGGAGGTATTGGCCGATAGGATAAACATGCCGACCGAAAAGTGCAGCAGATTGGAGAGCACAAAGAGGATCACTATGGCCCCCAGTTGCTGCTCGCCAAACGCCAGCACCATCAAGGGGATACCGAGATTGCCGGTATTTCGGAACATAGCGGGCAAGATCAGCGCTGCCCGCTCAATCCCTTTGAGTTTAAGCAGCGCGAGCAGCAGACCGGGTAACAGGATAACCAGCGCCCCCGCCGCAATCAGCGGCAGATGCTCCGCCAGCGCCAGCGGATACTTGACCAGCGCGGAGAAGACCAGCGCCGGGGTAAACAGCTCGATATTGGCCCGATTGACGTAACCGAGCGCAGCCCCCGGTCGCAATCGCCCGTAGAGTGCACCGAGCCCGACCACACCGAACACCGGAATGACGATATTGAGCAAGGCGCTGAACATGGGCTGCGTCCGTTACAGTTCGCGGGCCGGTTTGCCCATCAGCACCACCGGATCCAACGTCACTTCCAGTGCGCCGTTACTGACCCAGAGCTGACCATCGGAGATAGTGCAGGTGAGCTGCATGGTTCGCTCGACCATGGCGGTCAGCGGCAGAGTCTGGCTGTCGGAGAGTTCGATGATGCTGAGGTTGTCATGCTGGCTCAGCTTGCCCTGGTTCTGCTTCCACCAGACGCTGGTGCCACGACCGCCGTAGAGGTAGAGCACCACCTGACGGGCACGGTTACAGGCCTTTTTCAGCCGTTTTTCATCGGGTTGGCCCAGCTCGATCCAGAGCTCTATTTCGTCCGAGTAGTTCTTGCACCAGAGCTCGGGTTCGTCATCGGCGCTCAATCCCTTGGTGAACTCCAGTCGCTCAGCGGCATGCCAGGCAAAAGCCGCCAGCCGGATCATCATCCGCTCATCGGTTTCGGAGGGGTGGCGCGCCAACGTGAGGGAGAAGTCCTGATACAGATTGCGATCCATATCAGACAAACTGATCTGGGCCTTGAATACGGTTGCCTTGAGAGCCATAGAAAACCTTGAACACCTGATAAGAGAAGGGTGAGTGGGAAATACGGGCGCCAGTGTAATCAAAATCGGCGGCAGGTTCGACCATCCTGACCAAAGATTTCCCCTTCCCTGCCGGGATAAGTGCTTTAAAAAACACAAAAAACAAATGCCAGTCCGAAGACTGGCATTTGGCGGCATGGAGAAGCGACTCACTTCTCGGCGGACTGTACCCCGAACGCATTCAGCAGCATGCAACAGGTCACTGCCACCGCCACGAATCCGCTCAGAAAGATAAAGGGCATGGCCCCGTATCCCAGTACTGTCCAGATGGTGTGTTCAAGAAGACTCATTGTTGTGTCCTTCATCCGGTGAAAGGTGTGTTCCTTCTGGCGGATATTGGTTCCGCTCTTGATGCCTCCATTTGACCTCAATCAGCGGTTGGGTCCTATGCCACCAAAGTGATAAATGCAGGGTTCATTTGCGCTGGATCAAGCTTTTTGGCCAAATATCCATGCAGTTCAAGCAATTACCACCGCCAATCAAGGATAGACACAAACACGGCAGAATAAAAAAACGCGCCGGATGGCGCGTTTCTTGGACAGCACAGGCAAGGGATCAGTTGTCGCACAGATCGCTTGGCATGTCCTGACGCAGGCGGGTCCACAGCTTGCCGGACTCGATACCGTACTGACGCACCGTCATGAACACGGCTTCGTGGTTCTTGGTCTCCGCCAGATTAAGCAGGGTCTTGTAGTAGGCGTCTGCGGTCTCGCGGGCCTGCTTGTCGGAGAAGTAGTAGCTGCCGACCCGGCTGTACAACCCTTTGAAACCGTTCAGGATCAGGGCGTAGATCGGATTGCCGGAAGCAAACGCCAGCTGGTGGTGCAGGCGATAATCGAACTCGGCATAAGCCTGTGCGTTGTTCTCGACCCCATCGGCGCCACGCAGGATCTCGGCGGCCTGCTCCGGATTGTGACGGATCGCCCCGCGGATAAAGATGGTGCAGATGTGGGTACGGGCGGAGAGCAGCTGAGCTATCAGATCAGGTACCTTGTCCTGATCCAGACGAGCCAACGTCTCCAGAATATTGAGGCCGGAGGTTTCCCAGAAATTGTTCACCTTGGTCGGCTTGCCATGCTGTATGGTCAACCAGCCATCACGGGCCAGTCGCTGCAGCACTTCGCGCAAGGTAGTCCGCGTCACCCCGATCAACTCGGATAATTCACGCTCGGCGGGCAGAATAGATCCGGGAGGAAAGCGATTGTTCCAGATGGACTCGATGATGTATTCCTCGGCAAACCCAGCTGGGCTCTGCGCTTTTATAACCATGAATTGACTCTGTTGTAATGCGTAAAAAGGCTGACGAATGATATCAAAGCGATGATGGCTGGCAAGCATAAGGTCAGTCCTCTGCTCACATATGGCAAATATAGTGTTGGGAATATGTATCTAATCGCCACGAGGGAGCCAGCCAACCCCGACAAGGTGGTTATAAAACAGACAGATGGGCAGAGATCCATCGGCTATCATTTATAATCGTCACGCTTTTTGATTAAAATCACGAGGAATCAGACAGATAAAGGCCAACATCCGGAGGCACAGGTCGAATCATCCTTGACTGCATAGAAGCAGATCCTAACAACAAAGTTGAGACCCATTATCATGCCAATAAGCCTAGGGCAGGCATTCGCCAAGAACTTCTTGGGCAATGCACCACAGTGGTATAAAAGCGCCATCTTGCTATTTCTGGTGATCAATCCGATCGCCTTCCACCTTGATCCTTTCATTGCGGGCTGGTTACTTGTCGTTGAGTTTATCTTCACCCTGGCCATGGCCCTCAAGTGCTACCCTCTGCAACCGGGTGGTCTGCTCGCGATCGAAGCCGTGTTGATCGGCATGACCTCCGCCGATCAGGTCAAACACGAGCTGGTCGCCAATATCGAGGTGCTGCTGTTGCTGGTGTTCATGGTGGCAGGCATCTATTTCATGAAGCAGCTGCTGCTCTATGTCTTCACCAAGTTGCTAATCGGTGTACGCTCCAAGATCCTGCTCTCCCTCTCCTTCTGTCTGGTCTCCGCCTTCCTGTCGGCTTTTCTCGATGCCCTGACCGTGATTGCCGTGGTGATCAGTGTTGCCACCGGTTTCTATGCCATCTATCACAAGGTCTCGTCCGGCAAGGAGTTTGGTCACAGCCATGACCATACCGATGATAAGGAAGTCGCCGAGCTCAATCGCCAAGATCTCGACGATTTTCGTGCCTTCCTGCGCAGCCTGATGATGCATGCCGCCATCGGTACCGCGCTGGGTGGTGTCTGCACCCTAGTGGGCGAGCCGCAAAACCTCATCATCGGCGAGCAAGCCAGCTGGAACTTCGCTGAATTTGCCATTCGTATGTCCCCTGTGACCGTCCCCGTCTTTATCTGCGGTCTGCTGACCTGTGTGCTGGTGGAGCAGTTCCGCTGGTTTGGCTATGGCGCCCGCCTGCCAGACACAGTGCGCGCCATCATGGAGGAGTACAACCGCTACGAAGAGGCAAAACGCAGCCCGCAAGACAAGGCCAAGCTGATCGTTCAGGCATTGATTGCGGTCTGGCTGATCGTCGGTCTGGCCATGCACCTGGCAGCCGTTGGTCTGATTGGCCTCTCGGTCATCGTGCTGGCCACCTCCCTGACCGGGATCACCGAGGAGCACTCGCTGGGTAAAGCCTTCCAGGAGGCACTCCCCTTCACCGCCCTGCTGGCGGTCTTCTTCAGCGTGGTCGCCGTCATCATCGATCAGCAGCTGTTCAAGCCGGTGATCCAGCTGGTACTGGCTGCCAAGCCGGAGAACCAGCTGGCTCTCTTCTATCTGGCCAATGGGGTGCTCTCCATGGTCAGTGACAACGTCTTTGTCGGAACCGTCTACATCAACGAAGTCAAGACTGCCCTGCTCAATGGCGCCATTGACCGCGCCCAGTTCGATCTGCTGGCGGTAGCCATCAACACAGGTACCAACCTGCCATCGGTCGCCACCCCCAATGGTCAGGCCGCCTTCCTGTTTATGCTCACCTCGGCATTGGCGCCGCTGCTGCGCCTCTCCTATGGCCGCATGGTCTGGATGGCGCTGCCCTACACCCTGGTGCTGGGGCTGGTCGGCTTTTTCTCTGTCGAATTACTGCTTGGCCCTGCCACAGAGTGGTTCTATCAGCACGGATGGCTGGTGATGGAGAGTGCGCTGCCAGCGGTACAGCCAGCGCTGCATTAATCCATTGAGATGGTTTCCGAGGGCCCTTTCTGGGCCCTTTTCTTTTCGGTTCCGCTCTGCTCTAATTCAGCCACTGTTTTTTCTGAGAGATCAATTAGATGATCGAGTTTCTCCGCCGTATCGCCGCCCATCGGCTGGCCTGGGGTCTGTTGGCAGCATCAGCCCTGTTCCTCGAGTTGTGTGCCCTCTTCTTCCAGCATGTGCTGGGCCTATCCCCGTGCGTGATGTGTGTTTACGAACGGTTGGCGACCCTGGGTGTGTTGGTCGCTGGTCTGCTCGGCATGGTGGCACCGGATAAGTGGTATGTTCGCTGGAGTGCCATGTTGCTGTGGGGCTACAGTGCCTTCCGTGGCTTCCAGCTGGCCCTCAAGCATGTGGACTATCAGGTTAACCCCTCCCCGTTCAACGTCTGCAGCCCGTTTGCCGACTTCCCGAGCTGGGCTCCGCTCGATCAGTGGCTCCCCTGGCTCTTTATGCCGGAAGGGGATTGTGCCCAGATCACCTGGCAGTTCTTCGGTTACTCCATGCCCCAGTGGCTGGTCGTCATCTTCGCCGCTTACCTGCTGGTCTTCACCGTGGTGGCCATCGGCAATCTGGTGAAAGGGCGTTGCTGCAACTGATCATCATGGCCGTGTGGAGATAAAAGGGGGGAGCCATTATGGCTCCCCCTTTCTTGTTCTGGCTGACCGTATTTCTGGTTACGCCTTGGCTGTGCTCATCTTGGCCTTGACTGCGCCAATTACCATGGGCAACAGGGAGATACCAATGATGCCGAAGATCAGCAGGGTAAAGTTATGACGCACCACCGGCAGATTGCCAAAGAAGTGGCCGGCATAGACGAAGGAGAGTACCCACAGCAGGCCGCCAACCAGGTTGAACGCCAGGAAGCGCGGATAGGTCATGGCCCCCATCCCTGCCACGAACGGCGCAAAGGTTCGCACGATTGGCAGGAAGCGGGTGATGATGATGGTCTTGCCGCCATGCTTGGCATAGAAGGCGTGGGTCTTCTCCAGATAATCCCGCCGGAAGATCTTGGAGTCAGGATTGCGAAACAGCTGCTCGCCGAAGAAGTGACCTATGGTGTAGTTCACCACGTTGCCGAGTACCGCGGCGATGATCAGCACGGCGGCCAGGGTATGCACATCCAGCACGCTGCCCACGGTGAGTGCACCAGCGGCAAACAGCAGGGAGTCGCCCGGCAGGAAGGGAGTCACCACCAGTCCGGTCTCGCAGAAGATGATCAGAAACAGGATGGCGTAAACCCAAACGCCATAGTTCTCGAACAGCACTTTCAAATGCACGTCAACGTGCAGGATAAAGTCGATTGCAAAGAGGATCAGATCCATTTTTTTCATACCCATAAAGTGAACGGCGTGGAGTCTACGCCAATGCCATCCGGGCGACAATCACCGGGGCAGCCTCTTTTTTGTCCCGCAGTGCCCACCTTCAAATGAAACCGTTTTTCCGCTTCCTTCGAGGGTGGGAGCACAAAGAGAGAAGCCGAGTATGGTATTGAAAAGGTGAACTAGGAGGCCTGTTCCAGATCGCTGCGCACTGCGGGGGGAAGACAACGCTCCCAGCCCCATAGCAACACCAGCAGCAGGGTCACATCATCGAACCAACCCAGCAAGGGCACCACGTCGGGGATAAGATCCACCGGACTGATGCCATAGAGCAGGATAAGGATAACCAGTCCCCTCGCCCACCAGGGGGTACCGGGATGGCGAAAGCCCTGATAGAGACGACGAAGTCGTTGCCAAATCAGCCAGCGTTTACGGCTCATGATTCGATCAACTCGCTGCGCAGCCGCTGGATCTGATCCCGTAGTGCCGCCGCCTGTTCGAACTCCAGATCCCGGGCATGCTGGAACATCTGCTCCTCCATCCGCTTGATCTCTTTGGCAATCTCGCTGGCTGAGCGGACATGGTATTCCCCTTGCGGCTCGGCTGCCTTGCGCATCCCCTTGCCTGGTTTGCCTGCCGTGCGGCTGCCCCCCATGTCCATCACATCGCCAATGGATTTGTTGAGCCCTTTGGGGGTGATCCCATGCTTGAGGTTATGGGCATGCTGCACGGCGCGGCGCCGCTCGGTCTCCTCAATGGCTACCTTCATCGAGTTGGTGATGGTATCGCCGTAGAGAATGACCTTGCCGTTGAGGTTACGCGCCGCACGGCCGATGGTCTGGATCAGCGAGCGGGTCGAGCGCAGGAAGCCCTCTTTATCCGCATCGAGGATTGCCACCAGCGACACCTCCGGCATGTCGAGGCCTTCCCGCAGCAGGTTGATACCCACCAGCACATCGAACTTGCCAAGGCGCAGATCGCGGATGATCTCCACCCGTTCGACCGTATCAATATCGGAGTGGAGGTAGCGCACCTTGACGTCGTGCTCCGCCAGATACTCGGTCAAGTCTTCCGCCATCCGCTTGGTCAGGGTCGTGACCAGCACCCGCTCCTCCACCGCCACCCGCTTGCGGATCTCGGAGAGCAGATCGTCCACCTGAGTGGTCACCGGACGCACCTCGATCTCCGGATCGAGCAGGCCGGTAGGGCGCACCACCTGCTGCACCACATCGCCGCCGGACTTCTCCAGCTCGTAGGGGCCGGGAGTCGCCGAGACAAACACCGTCTGCGGCATCAGCGCTTCAAATTCGTCAAACTTGAGCGGCCGGTTGTCCAGCGCAGAGGGGAGCCGGAAACCGTACTCCACCAGGGTCTCCTTGCGGGAGCGGTCCCCTTTGAACATGGCGCCAATCTGCGGCACGGTCACGTGGGATTCGTCGATGATGAGCAGGCCATCCCCTGGCAGATAGTCAAACAGGGTGGGCGGCGGCTCCCCCGGCGCACGGCCGGAGAGGTAACGGCTGTAGTTTTCAATGCCCGAGCAATAGCCCAACTCCTGCATCATCTCGATGTCGAACTGGGTACGCTGGCTGATACGTTGCTCCTCTACCAGCTTGCCCAGCGACAACAGCTGCTCACGGCGGCTCTTGAGCTCCTCCTTGATGTGCTCGATGGCCCCCAAAATGGTCTCGCGCGGAGTGGCATAGTGGGTCTTGGGATAGATGGTGTAGCGCACCACCGTCTGCTCGATGGCGCCAGTCAGCGGATCGAACAGGGAGAGGCGTTCCACCTCCTCGTCAAACAGCTCCACCCGCAGGGCCAGCTTGTCCGATTCGGCGGGGTAGATGTCGATCACCTCCCCCCGCACCCGGAAGGTGCCGCGCTGGAAGGCCATGTCGTTGCGGGTGTACTGCAGCTCAGCGAGGCGACGCAGGATATCCCGCTGGTTGATCACATCCCCCACTTTCAAGTGCAGCATCATGCTCAGATAAGCTTGGGGATCCCCCAGACCATAGATGGCCGACACCGAGGCGACAATCACCACGTCGCGCCGCTCCAGCAGCGCCTTGGTGGCCGACAATCGCATCTGCTCGATGTGATCGTTAATCGAGGCATCCTTCTCTATAAAGGTGTCGGTGGTCGGCACATAGGCTTCGGGCTGGTAATAGTCGTAGTAGGAGACGAAATACTCCACCGCATTGTCGGGGAAGAACTCCTTCATCTCGCCATAGAGCTGGGCGGCCAGGGTCTTGTTGGGAGCCAGGATCATGGTCGGGCGGTTCAGGGTGGCGATGACGTTGGCCATGGTGAATGTCTTGCCCGAACCGGTCACCCCGAGCAGGGTCTGATGGGCCAGCCCCGACTCGATGCCATCCAGCAGTTGGGCAATCGCCGTGGGCTGATCCCCGGCGGGTTGAAACTGGCTGGCTAACTTGAACAATTTGCTCATGAACACTCCCGACACAAAACAGCAGAGGAGCAGTGTAACCGAGGGTTTGGCAGCGGTACACCCGTGCCATCATCCCGCGAATGGCTTGACCACCGCGGACACCTTCTGTATGATGCTCCTCCTTGCCTGATGTTCCCCCGTAGTTCAGTCGGTAGAACGGCGGACTGTTAATCCGTATGTCACTGGTTCAAGTCCAGTCGGGGGAGCCAATTCCTCACCATCTCGGTGCAAGTTATCCACTTTAGTGCCCTCTCTTGCCAATTTTAATGCACAAGATCCTTCTTGCTGCTGACGCTCCCTTTTGTTACCCGTTCCTGCTCGACAGAGTTTTCTCCTGTCGCACCTAACTATTTGATTTTTATAAAAACATTTTTCTTCCGGTATTTTTTGAACAGCCCTTGCATCCCAGTGCTGGCGCGGCTTTCAGGGCGATGAACAAGTTTCATAAACAGGGTTATCCACAGATTCTGTGGGTAAGTGCAGCAAGCCCTGTCAGGACGTGGGATTGCCCTTGATGGCCCCCGGCAAAGAGTCATTTTGCTGGCCAACCTGATTTTATGCTGTTTTTTAGCCCCCTCAGGAACAGCGGGGTGACAGGCTCTATTGGCACTTTTCAGAGGCATCTTTTTGCCAACCCTTTTCCCGTGGGCGAACGGGTAAATATCAAGCTGATTTGCCCCTCAGCCAACCATGGTGGCCATCGGTTGAATCTGCTGAAACTGATCCCCGCCAAGCGGCCGGACAGCAGAATCTAAAAAATCGTCCTGCGCCAGAGCACTTCGGTAGCGGGCAGCAGATTTCACTAATTGACAACGGCGGTTACAGCAAAAATTGCCAGATTTCATCCGCTTGTCTCCCTATCACGCCGCCGGCTCCATAAATAGCGTCCGATAACGTCCGATTAATCGCACCCTTGCGCTTCTTTATTGGGGAGAGATCCGGCACAATATCGACCCCACTTTTTTCCTCGGTTTTTCCGGGCATGACCATAGATTTCGTGACACTGCTACATCAAAGCGACTCCCTGCTGCTGTTCGTGGTATTGGCCTTCGGCCTGCTGCTGGGCAAGGTGCGAATTGGCAACTTTCAGATTGGCAACACCATAGGTGTGCTGTTTACCGCCCTGCTGTTCGGCCAGATGGGCTTCGAATTTGCGGCCACCACTGAAAACGTCGGCTTTATGCTGTTCATCTTCTGTGTGGGGATCGAGGCTGGCCCCCACTTCTTCAGCGTCTTCTTGCGCGATGGCATCCACTACATCACCCTGACTCTGGTGATCTTGCTGACAGCTCTGCTGCTGACAGTGGGGCTCGCCAAGTTCTTCAATCTGGGGCCGGGCATGGCGGCGGGGATCCTGGCGGGTTCCCTCACCTCGACTCCGGCTCTGGTGGGTGCCCAGGATGCCTTGCGCAGCGGTCTGCTCAACCTGCCCCATCAGACCGATATGCAGGCGGTGCTCGACAACATGGGCATCGGCTACGCCCTGACCTATCTGGTGGGTCTGGTGGGCCTGATGCTGGTGGTGCGCTACCTCCCATCGCTAGCTCGCCTCGACCTCAATACCGAGGCACAAAAAATCGCCCGTGAGCGGGGTCTCTCCGACAGCGAGAGTCGCAAGACCTATCTGCCCATCATCCGCGCCTATCGGGTGGGCCCCGAACTGGCAGCCTGGATCGGTGGCCGTACCCTGCGGGAGACCGGCATCTATCCCCATACCGGCTGCTATGTAGAGCGGATCCGCCGCAACGGCATTCTGGCCAGTCCAGATGGCGATGCCGTCATTCAGGAAGGGGACGAGATCGCCCTGGTGGGCTATCCCGAGAGCCACGAGAAGCTGGACGTCAACTATCGCAACGGTAAAGAGGTGTTTGATCGCAACCTGCTCGACCTGCAGATCGTCACCGAAGAGATCGTGGTAAAGAACGACTCCGTGGTGGGTCGCCATCTGGTGGAGCTCAACCTCACCGAGAAAGGGTGCTTCCTCAACCGGGTAGTGCGCTCCCAGATCGAGATGCCGTTCGATCGCAACATCATGCTGCAAAAAGGCGACGTGTTGCAGATCAGTGGCGAGAAGCAGCGGGTCAAACTGCTGGCCAACAAGATCGGCTTTATCAGCATCCACAGCCAGACCACCGATCTGGTGGCCTTCACCACCTTCTTCGTACTCGGCCTGCTGATCGGCTCCGTCTCGCTGGTGTTCGGTCAGATCGAATTTGGCCTCGGCAATGCCGTCGGCCTGCTGCTGGCAGGCATCCTGATGGGGTATCTGCGAGCCAACCACCCGACGGTGGGCTATGTGCCGCCCGGCGCCCTGCGGCTGGCCAAGGATCTCGGTCTTGCGGTCTTTATGGTGAGCACGGGCCTGAAAGCCGGTGGCGGTATCCTCGATCACCTCAGTGAGGTGGGTGTGGTGGTGCTCTTCTCCGGCATGCTGGTGACCACCTTGCCGGTGCTGGTGGGCTATCTGTTCGGGGTCTGGGTACTGAAGATGAACCCGGCGCTGCTGCTCGGGGCCATCACCGGTGCCCGTACCTGCGCACCGGCGATGGATGTGGTCAACGAGGCCGCCAACAGCTCCATTCCGGCGCTCGGTTATGCCGGCACCTATGCGGTGGCCAACGTGATGCTGACCCTGGCGGGCTCCTTTATCATCGGCTTCTGGTTCTAGCCAGCAGCCATCACATTACCGCTAACAAAGAAGGGAGCCTCAGGCTCCCTTCTTGCTATCTGCCCCGCTATAGAGATGTAGATCAGGCTCATTGGTGTGGCGTCACCTCCCCCCCCACCATCTGCACTGAAATCTGCCCCCACCCCACTCTTCCTATTCCACAATGGGCGATCTCTGCTCCGCTCTGCTCTGCTCTGCTCTGCTCTGCTCTGCTCTGCTCTGCTCTGCTCTGCTCTGCAATGAGTTATGGCAGGTCCCGTGTCTAGTCCTGAAATAAGTTTACACATTTTCAACTAGCATTTTTCTACTCAGAACCCTCTATGTACCGCATCGG
>NZ_JAAKRF010000053.1:0-13077 GCF_049173005.1 Aeromonas sp. 602658
ATGAAGGTGATGAGCAGGATCAGCTTGAGTACGGTCTGGAAGGCCTCCAGGAAGTTCTGCTCCAGCTGGGCGGTGAGGCCATTGGCACTAGTCATCAGCCAGGTGTAGACCTCGCGCACGAACGGGATACGGCTTGGCATCTCCAGCACATCCAGTGCGGCAGGGAGCGCCTGGAAGATGACGATGCTGCCGAACAGGATCAGGATGACACCGATAGCGATGCCGAGGAAAAAGCCGAACTGTCTCATGGAAGGCTCCAGCGTTTGCTGCATGAAATTGAAGATAGCCGCCAATAGTAGGGAGTGCCCTGCTTCATCGCAATCTTCCGTGCACCGCCAGCGCGGCTGGAACGGCGGCAATCCGGCCGCTACCGTTGCCCAACTATCTGATTTCTGGGAGGCTTGTCGCCATTGTGCATAGGGAAAGCAAATTGATGTCGAGAACCCTCTTTTTACTGTTGCTGGCGCTGTTTGCCGCTCTGCCAGCCCTGAGTGCCGAACCGGCGGCTCCCTCGGCGGCGGCCTGCGCCATCCGCCATCAGGATCAACTGCTGCTGGTGCAGGATCGCATCTCCTCCCGCTACAGTCTGAGCGGCGGCTACATAGATGGCGATGAGCGCCCCGAACAGGCGGCGCTGCGCGAACTCTATGAAGAGACCGGCTTGCGGGGGGGGGTTGTGCAGGAGCTGGGTCGCTGGCAGCGGGCGGTTATCTTCGCTTGTCGCACTCTGGAACCGATTGTCGCGCAGCAAGGCGCCGCGTTTGTCTCCATCCTGAAGGCCCCCAATCTGGGTGGCGAGATCCTTAACGCCCGGCTGATCGCCATCGACCAGCTCCCCCGCGAGCAGCGCCGCTTCCCGGATCAGCTCGACTGGCTGCAAGCCAGGCTTGATCAGGTGCCGGAGAGCGAGGTGCGCTGGCAGGCCGATTTCGTGATGCAGGGCAATGCGCTGCATCAGGCCGAGATCCCGCTGATGCTGCACATGCAACAGTGGCTGGGGCCCGATGTCTGGTGGCTGTCGGTCAGCAATCTGTTTGGTTCAGGCGGCTTTCAGCTTGCCCTGATACCTTTGCTGCTCCCGCTGCTGGGGTGGCCGCGACTGCGCCAGCTGCTGTTCGCCATGCTCTGGCTCGGCTTGCTGGTGCAGGCAAGCAAGGAGGGGATCGGCTGGCCGCGTCCCTTCCATCTGCAACCTGAACTGGCAACCCAGAGTGCCCAAGGCTTTGGCATGCCGAGCGGCCATACCGCCTCGGCCTTGCTGTTCTGGGGGGCGCTGCTTGGCTGGCTCTGGCCTGCCCGGCGCGGGCTGGCCTATTCGCTGGCGCTGCTGCTGGCGCTGACCACAGGTCTGGCGCGGGTCTGGCTCGGGGTGCACTTTATCTCTGACGTAGCGGCGGGGCTGCTGATGGGCGCCATACTGCTGGCTGCTTGTCCCTGCTGGCGTACCGATGGGGGTGGGGCAGGCTGGTTGCTGCTGATTGCCGCGGCGCTGGCGCTCGGGGGAATGACCCAATCGGCCCATCTGACCGGTATCGGGCTGGTAGCGCTGGGCCTCTGGCTCGGGGGAAAGGCTGCCCTCGTTCGTGCTGGTTATCCCCCGCTGCTTACAGGGGGCGTTGTGCTGGCGGGCGGCTTGCTGATCGGTGCCGGCCTGTGGCTGTTGCCGCTGCTAACCAGTAGCTCGTTGATCATACTGCTCGGACAGTTTGTGCTCTTTTTCGGGCTGGGGCTCTGGTTGAGCGTCGGCCTCTGGTGGATACTCTCTCTCTTGAAACAAGACTCACGACCCAGGGGCGGACGCCCTGCAAGGGGAACTCTATGAATATGAAAAAAGTGGATTTGGCCAAGATAACCTTGGGGGTGCTGTTTCTCAGCCTCCTGATCATCTCCTGCTTTATGGTGCTGCGCCCCTTCCTGCCCGCACTGGTGTGGGCCACCATGATCACCATCGCTACCTGGCCACTGATGTTGATGGTGCAGCGGTTGCTGTGGGGCAAGCGTGCGCTGGCCGCTCTCTTTATGAGCCTGGTGCTATTGCTGATGTTTGTCATTCCGCTCTTTATGACACTGGCCAATGTGGCGGAGAAAGCCCCCATGCTGATCGAACTGGGGACCAATATCAGCCAGTCGCCTCCGCCCGAGCTGCTCTGGTTGCAGCAGATCCCGCTGGTGGGCGGCAAGCTCTATGACTTCTGGCAGCAAATTCTGGCGAGCGGTGGTCAGGTGCTGTTTGCCAAGCTGGCGCCCTACTTCGGTCAGACGGCGCGCTGGCTGGCTGCTCAGGCCGGCAATCTGGGCATGCTGCTGGTCCACTTCCTGCTGACGGTCGGTATCTGTGGTCTGCTCTATCACTCCGGTGAAGTGGTGGCGACCGGCATTCGCCGCTTTGCTCACCGGCTGGCCGGGGATCGCGGTGACAATGCGACCGTGCTGGCTTCCCAGGCGATCCGTGCCGTGGCCATGGGGGTGGTGGTCACTGCGCTGGTGCAATCCTCGGTAGCCGGAGTGGGACTGTGGATCGCTGGCATCCCCTACACCATGGTTCTGGTGGTGGTAATGTTCCTGCTCATCGTCGCCCAGATAGGTCCCTTTCCGGTGCTGATCTCCTGTGTCGGTTATCTCTACTGGAGCGGTGATACTACCTGGGGCACCTTCCTGTTGGTCTGGTCGCTGATCGCCGGCACCATGGACAACTTCCTGCGTCCCTTCCTGATCAAACGCGGTGCCAATTTGCCCCTCATTCTCATTCTGGTGGGGGTTATCGGCGGCCTGCTGGCGATGGGGATCATCGGTCTGTTTATCGGCCCCGTGGTGCTGGCTGTGGCTTATACCTTGCTGGATGCCTGGATCAAGGAGGGTGACCACCAGTCAGAGGCGACCCATATCGCGGCAGCACCCAGTATAGATTGACGGTTCTATAAAAAGACGATGCAAAGAGCCGCCCGATGGGCGGCTCTTTTGTTGATGATGACAGCGTCAGGCCAGTTGTTTCATACCTGAGCCGCAGCGGTTGTTCACAGCATCTGCTTGAGGCGATAGAGCAGATCCAGTGCCTGACGGGGGGTGAGTTCGTCCGGGCGCACTGCTTCCAGCTCTTCCACCACCGGATGAGGCTGCGGGGCGAGAGTCACCGGAGCCGGGCGGCTTTCACCTGCGGCGGCCGGAGTGGCGCTCTCCAGCTCATGCAGTTTGTGACGGGCCTGCTGGATCACCGATTTCGGCACCCCGGCCAACGCTGCCACTTGCAGACCGTAGGAGCGGCTGGCCGCCCCTTCCTGCACCGCGTGCATAAAGGCGATGGTGTCGCCGTGCTCCACCGCATCGAGATGGACGTTGGCCAGCCCGCTCATCATCTCCGGCAAGCGGGTCAGCTCGAAGTAGTGGGTGGCGAACAGGGTGTAGGCGCCAATCTTGCTCGCCAGCTGTTCGGCACAGGCCCACGCCAGCGAGAGGCCGTCGTAGGTGCTGGTGCCGCGGCCAATTTCGTCCATCAGCACCAGACTGCGGGCGGTGGCGTTGTTGAGGATGTTGGCGGTCTCGGTCATCTCCACCATAAAGGTGGAGCGGCCGGAGGCGAGATCATCCGAGGCTCCGATGCGGGTGAAGATGCGGTCGATGGGGCCGATGCGGGCGCTGTCGGCGGGCACGAAGGCGCCGATATGGGCCAGCAGCACGATCAGCGCGGTCTGGCGCATGTAGGTGGATTTACCGCCCATGTTGGGGCCTGTGATGATCAGCATCCGCCGCTCCCGCTCCAGCCGGATGGGGTTGGCGATAAAGGGATCTGTCATCACCTGCTCAACCACCGGATGGCGGCCCGCCTCGATGATGATCTGATCTTCGTCGATGAGGGTCGGGCAGCGATAGTCGAGGGTCTCGGCCCGCTCGGCCAGGTTGGCCAGCACGTCCAGCTCCGCCAGTGCGGCGGCGGAATCCTGCAGATCGCCGAGATGGGGCAGCAGGGCATCGAGCAGCTCTTCGTAGAGCCGTTTCTCCAGCGCCAGCGCCTGGGACTGGGCGGTGAGTACCTTGTCCTCGTACTTCTTCAGCTCATCGATGATGTAGCGTTCGTTGTTCTTGAGGGTTTGACGGCGGATGTAGTGGGCCGGCACCAGATGGCTGTTGGCGCGGCTCACCTCTATATAGAAGCCGTGCACCTTGTTGTAACCCACCTTGAGGGTGTTGATGCCGGTCAGCAGTTTTTCCCGCTCTTCGATGCGGGCGAGGCTGGCGGTGGCACCGTTGGCCAGGTCCCGTAGCTCGTCCAGCTCCTGATTGAAGCCGTCACGGATCACGCCACCATCGCGGATCAGCACCGGCGGCACTTCCATCACCGCGCGCTCCAGCAGGTCGAGCAGCTCGGGGAAGGTGCTGGCCCGCTCGGCCAGTTGTTGCACCGCTTCGTGCTCGTTGTCCACCAGCAGGCGCTGCAACTCAGGTAACTGGGCGAAGGCCTGACGCAGGCGGGTGAGGTCGCGCGGGCGGGCCGATCGCAGGGCGAGACGGGCCAGCACCCGCTCCACATCACCCACCTGACGCAGCAGGTTGCCCAACTCGTCGTAGAGGTTTTGCTCGATGAGCTCCTTGATGGTGCTCTGGCGACCTTTCAGGATCACCCGATCGCGGATCGGCTGGTGGATCCAGCGCTTGAGCAGGCGGCTGCCCATGGGGGTGGCGGTGCGATCCAGCACCTCGGCCAGGGTATTTTCATAGCCACCGGCCAGATTCTGGGTCAGCTCCAGATTGCGGCGGGTGGCGGCATCCATGATGACCGCATGATCCGGCTGCTCGAGGCGCACGCTGCGGATGTGGGGCAGGGCGGTGCGCTGGGTATCTTTGACGTACTGCATCAGACAACCAGCGGCGCACAGGGCGGTCTCGCTCTTGTCGACGCCAAATCCCACCAGATCCTGGGTACCGAACTGTTGGCACAAGAGCTTGCGGGCGGTGCCCAGTTCAAACTCCCACTCCGGGCGGCGACGCAGGCCGCGGCGCCCCTCGATATGGTGCAGGAACTCGAACGATTCGGGATAGAGCAGCTCGGCCGGATTGGTGCGTTGCAGCTCAGCCAGCAAGGTCTCTTCTTTCTCGAACTGATTGATGAAGAAGCGGCCGGAGCCGATGTCCATGGTGCCATAGCCGAAGCGGCGGCCATCGTGGTAGACGGCGGCGATCAGGTTGTCCTGCCGCTCGCTGAGCAGCGCCTCGTCGGAGACGGTGCCCGGGGTGATGATGCGAATGACCTTGCGCTCCACCGGCCCCTTGCTGGTGGCGGGATCCCCCACCTGTTCGCAGATGGCGGCCGACTCGCCGAGCTGCACCAGCTTGGCCAGATAACCCTCGATGGCGTGATAGGGAACACCCGCCATCGGGATGGGGCTGCCGGCCGACTGGCCGCGCTTGGTCAGGGAGATGTCGAGCAGTTGGGAGGCCTTGCGGGCATCGTCATAGAACAGCTCGTAGAAGTCGCCCATCCGGTAGAACAGCAGGATCTCCGGGTTCTCGGCCTTGAGGCCGAGGTACTGCTGCATCATGGGCGTGTGGGCGCTCAGATTGGCGCCGGGAGCGGAGCTTGTGGCGCCGCTGGCTTGGTGTTGTGCGGTCATGTTCTGTTCCAGAAGGGGCCTCTGCGGGCCAGTGTCTGCGGTGATGAGCCTTGAGCTTGATGGCGCCATTCTACACATAAGCGCCGCGACGGGGGAGCGGGTGTTCCGGGCGCGGTTGTTCTGCGCTATTGAAGGCATGGCACAGGTGCGGCACCTCACATTGCGGCAGGCAAGGGCGGTCTGCCGTGGTTGCGGGCGGCGCTAGCAGGATCGCATAATGTGCCTCTTGAGCGGATCAGAAGGAGTCGTGATGAAACTGGATGCAGAGATAGAGCACCTTGCCATCGAGCTGGGACGGGCCCTTGGCCAGCGGGGCTGGCTGGCGGCGACCGCCGAATCCTGTACCGGCGGCGGGGTGGCCAGCGCCATCACCGACATAGCGGGCAGCTCCGGCTGGTTCGATCGCGGATTTGTCACCTACACCAACGAGGCCAAGCAGCAGATGTTGGGGGTGAGCAGCGATAGCCTTGAACAGCACGGTGCAGTGAGCGAAGCTGTGGTGCTGGAGATGGCCCGCGGCGCGCTGGCCCACTCGTCGGCCTCCATCAGCGTTGCTATCAGTGGCATCGCCGGCCCCGGCGGCGCCACCGAGGGCAAGCCGGTCGGCACCGTCTGGTTCGCCTGGGCCGACCGCAACGGCCGTCACCACTCCCTGCTCGCCCGCTTCGACGGGGATCGCCGACAGGTGCGCCTGCAGGCGGTGAGACAGGCCTTGTCGGGTCTGTTGGCCCTGCTCAGATAAATTGGGCTTGATACTGTATGAATAGACAGTATACTTAGCCCAACTTCACTTCTTACTCACGATTTCCAGCGGAGATTGGCATGGATCAGAACAAACAGAAGGCACTGGCGGCTGCGCTGGGTCAGATTGAAAAGCAGTTCGGCAAAGGTTCCATCATGCGTCTGGGCGACAGCAAGACCATGGATATCGAAGCCATCTCTACCGGTTCCCTCTCGCTGGACGTGGCGCTGGGCATTGGCGGTCTGCCGTGTGGCCGTATCGTCGAGATCTACGGCCCGGAATCTTCCGGTAAAACCACCCTCACCCTGCAGGTGATCGCGGAAGCCCAGAAGAAGGGCAAAACCTGTGCCTTCGTCGATGCGGAGCACGCGCTGGATCCTATTTATGCTGCCAAGCTGGGCGTCAACGTCGACGACCTACTCATCTCTCAGCCGGATACCGGTGAACAGGCGCTGGAGATCTGCGACATGCTGGTTCGCTCCAACGCGGTTGACGTCATCATCGTCGACTCCGTGGCGGCCCTGACGCCGAAAGCGGAAATCGAAGGGGAGATGGGTGATTCCCACGTTGGCCTGCAGGCCCGTCTGATGTCCCAGGCGCTGCGCAAGCTGACCGCCAACATCAAGAACGCCAACTGCCTGTGCATCTTCATCAACCAGATCCGGATGAAGATCGGCGTCATGTTCGGTAGCCCGGAGACCACTACCGGTGGTAACGCGCTCAAGTTCTACGCCTCCGTGCGTCTGGATATCCGTCGTATCGGCGCCATCAAGGAAGGCGACGAAGTGGTCGGTAACGAGACCCGCGTCAAAGTGGTCAAGAACAAGGTGGCCCCGCCCTTCAAGCAGGCTGAATTCCAGATCTTCTACGGTGCCGGTATCTCCAAAGAGGGCGAGCTGGTGGATCTCGGTGTCAAGCACAAGCTGATCGACAAGGCCGGCGCCTGGTACAGCTACAACGGCGAGAAGATCGGTCAGGGCAAGGCCAACGTGATGAAGCTGTTCGCCGAGAACAAGGTGATGGCTGGCGAAGTGGAAGCCCGCCTGCGCGAGCTGCTGCTCTCCGGCGCAGTGCCTGTCGATGACAAGGCTGCTCCGGTTGAGGCAGATGAGTTCGATGCCGAAAGCGAACAAGAGTTCGAATAAGGAACAAAGGAAGGCCGGGTAGATACCCGGCCTTGTTATTTATGATGGTTGATGAATCCGTTACAGAACCGGTCGAGCCTGCCGAACCGACCTTTGCCGAGCAGCTGGCCGCTGCCCGTGCTTATGCCATGCGCAGTCTGGCCCGTCGCGAGAGTGCCGAGTCAGAGCTGGCCAACCGGCTGCGCCAGCAGGGCTTCAATGAAGAGGTGATCGAGGCGGTGGTCGACTACTGTCGCGGTTACAACTGGGTCAATGACGAACGTTACGGCGGTATGGCTGTACGGGCCGGTGCCGCCAAGGGCCATGGCCCCATCAAGATCCGTTTCGATCTGCGCCGCAAGGGGCTCGACGATATGCAGATTGATGCCGCATTCGATCAGCCGGAGCTGGACTGGTTCGAGCTTGCCTTCGAACTGCTGGAGCGACGGGCAAAAATTGTCGATCTGGCCGATTTCAAGCTGCGGATGAAGTGGCTCAAATATCTGCTGGGGCGCGGCTTTACCCAGGATCAGGCCCGTTATGCCATCTCTGCCCTGCAGGAGCGGGAGGAGTAACGCCACTGCGTGGCATACGTCGTTTCACCTCTCCTTGCGGCAGGTTTTTCCTGCCCGTTCAGTAGGTTGCGCGCACAATCCCGAAAAAGCGGCCTTTTGTTCATCTCATCCCTCCTTATGCGCTGCTTTTTTGCCTCTCGACAGTGAAAAAAGCCACTGTAGGCAGCGGCGCTCTTATCTGGCCCGTTTATGTGCGCTTTTTCGCCCGTGGCGGCCCTGTCCGTTTTACTTTACCCCGCAGAAAACTTACATTAATGCGGTTAAAAGTCCGTATTCGAATCAAGCAGGATTTTCCATGTATATGTCCACGTCAGAGATTCGCGCTGCGTTTCTCGAGTATTTCCGTTCCCAGGGGCACCAGGTTGTCTCCTCCAGCTCGCTGGTACCGCATAACGACCCGACCCTGTTGTTTACCAACGCGGGTATGAACCAGTTCAAGGACGTGTTCCTTGGCGCAGACAAGCGTGCCTACAATCGCGCGACGACTTCCCAGCGTTGCGTGCGTGCCGGTGGTAAGCACAACGATCTGGAAAACGTCGGCTATACCGCTCGTCACCACACCTTCTTTGAAATGCTGGGTAACTTCAGCTTCGGTGACTACTTCAAGCAGGATGCCATCAAGTTTGCATGGGGCTTCCTGACCGAGGTGCTGCAGCTGCCGAAAGAGCGCCTGCTGGTGACCGTCTACGCGACTGATGATGAAGCTTTCGATATCTGGGAAAAAGAGGTCGGTGTCCCGGCCGATCGCATCGTGCGCATCGGTGACAACAAGGGTGCTCCTTACGCTTCCGACAACTTCTGGGCGATGGGTGATACCGGCCCGTGCGGTCCCTGCACCGAGATCTTCTATGACCACGGCGATCACATCTGGGGTGGCCGTCCCGGCTCACCGGAAGAGGATGGCGACCGTTTCATCGAGATCTGGAACGTGGTGTTCATGCAGTTCAACCGTCAGGCTGACGGCACCATGGAGCCGCTGCCCCGTCCGTCCGTGGATACCGGCATGGGTCTGGAGCGTATCTCCGCCATCATGCAGGGTGTGCACTCCAACTACGAAATCGACATCTTCCAGGCGCTGATCAAGAAAGCGGCCGAGATTGTCGGCACCACCGATCTGAGCAACCAGTCCCTGCGCGTCATCGCTGACCACATCCGCTCCTGCGCCTTCCTGGTGGCAGATGGCGTGATGCCGTCCAACGAAGGTCGTGGCTATGTGTTGCGTCGCATCATCCGCCGCGCCGTGCGTCACGGTCGCAAGCTGGGTGCGACCGATGTCTTCTTCTACAAACTGGCTGCCGAGCTGGCGGTGCAGATGAAGGATGTCGCTGCCGAGCTGATCGCCCAGCTGCCGCTGGTCGAGCGCGTGCTGCGCATCGAAGAGGAGCAGTTCGTCCGCACGCTGGATCGCGGTCTGCTGCTGCTGGAAGATGCTCTGGCCAACCTGGGCGATGCCAAGGTTATTCCGGGTGAGGTGGTGTTCAAGCTCTATGACACTTACGGCTTCCCGGCCGACCTGACTGCCGACGTGGTGCGCGAGCGCGAGATCGGCATCGACGAAGAGGGCTTCAAGGCCGAGATGGAGAAGCAGCGTGCTCGTGCCAAGGAGGCCTCCAGCTTCGGCGTGAACTACAACGAGATGCTCAAGCTCGACTTCGAGACCCCCTTCACCGGTTACAAGACCCTGACCGAGCGCACTCGCGTGGTCGGTATCTACAAGGGTGTGGAAGAGGTGAGCGGTCTTATCGCCGGTGACGAAGCGGTCATCGTGCTGGAGGAGACCCCCTTCTACGCCGAGTCCGGCGGCCAGATCGGCGACAGCGGTACCCTGAAAGTGGACGACGGCATCTTTGCCGTGACCGACACCCTGAAAGCGGGCAAGGCGATCATCCACAAGGGCTACATGGAGCTGGGCACTCTGGAGAAGGGCGCCGAAGTGGAAGCCGTGGTTGATGGCGATCGTCGTCAGGCCATCGCCCTGAACCACTCCGTGACTCACCTGCTGCACGCTGCCCTGCGTCAGGCACTGGGCGAGCACGTCACCCAGAAAGGTTCTCTGGTTGGGGCCGAGCGCATGCGCTTTGACTTCTCCCACTTCGAGGGGCTGACCATGGCGACCATTCGCCGGGTCGAGGAGCTGGTCAACAACCAGATCCGCGCCAACCACGAAATCACCACCCGGTTGATGGATCTGGAAGCGGCCAAGTCCGCCGGTGCCATGGCGCTGTTTGGTGAGAAATATGAAGACGACGTGCGTGTGGTGCGCATGGGCGACTACTCCACCGAGCTGTGCGGCGGTACTCACGCCAAGCGCACCGGTGATATTGGCTTCTTCAAGATCATCGCCGAGAGCGGCATCGCAGCTGGCGTGCGCCGTATCGAAGCGGTGACCGGCAAAGCGGCCATCGACTTCATGCATCAGGTTGGCGAGCAGATCGAAGAGGCTGCTGCCCTGGTGAAAGGTGATCAGTTCTGCATCGCCGACAAGGTTCGCCAGATGCTGGACAAGGCCAAGATGATGGAGCGCGAGCTGGAGCAGCTCAAGGCCAAGCTGGCCGCTCAGGCCGGTAACGACCTGCTGGGCCAGGTAATCGAGATCAACGGTCAGAAGGTGCTGGTTGCAGCGCTGGAAGGGGCCGATCCGAAATCCCTGCGCGGCATGCTGGACGAGCTGAAGAACCAGATGAAGTCCGGTGTCGTGCTGCTGGCCACCTGTGCCGATGGCAAGGTCAACCTGATCGCCGGCGTCACCAACGACCTGACCGGCAAGGTCAAGGCCGGTGAACTGGTCAATCTGGTTGCCCAGCAGGTGGGTGGCAAGGGCGGTGGCCGTCCGGACATGGCACAGGCGGGTGGTACCCAGCCTGAGGCGGTGCCGGCAGCGCTGCAATCCGTTCACTCCTGGCTGGAAGAGCGCCTGTAATCGGGCGAGGTGATCTGTGGCACTCTATGTACAGAAGTACGGCGGCACCTCGGTCGGCACACTGGAGCGGATCGAGGCGGTAGCTGAGCGGGTCGAGCAGACCCGCGCCCAGGGACACGACGTGGTGGTGGTTGTCTCCGCCATGTCGGGCGAAACCAACCGGCTGCTGGGCATGGCCCAGCAGCTGGATCCTGATGCCAACCGGCGGGAGATGGATGTACTGGTCTCCACCGGTGAGCAGGTCACCATAGCGCTGCTGGCGATCGCGTTGAACAAACGCGGTTGTCCTGCGGTCTCAATGACCGGTGATCAGGTGCGGATTCATACCGATTCCGCCTATGGCAAGGCGCGCATCACCCACATCGACTCCGAGCTGGTTCATGCCGAACTGGCTGCGGGCAAGGTGGTGGTGATCGCCGGTTTCCAGGGCCGTGACGAGCATAACGCCATCACGACGCTGGGCCGCGGCGGTTCGGATACCACGGCGGTTGCCGTGGCGGCGGCCATCAAGGCCGATGAGTGCCAGATCTTTACCGATGTGGATGGGGTATACACCACGGATCCGCGCATCGAGCCCAAGGCGCGTCGTCTCGACACCATCACCTTCGAGGAGATGCTGGAGATGGCCAGTCTCGGCGCCAAGGTGCTGCAGATCCGCTCGGTGGAGTTTGCGGGCAAGTACCGCGTCCCGCTGCGGGTGCTGTCGAGCTTTATCGATGGAGAGGGAACCTTAATCACATATGGAGGTGATAGGATGGAAGCTCCCCTGGTATCCGGGATCGCTTTTAACCGCAACGAGGCCAGCCTGACCATTCTGGGCGTGCCGGACAGACCAACCGTTGCCGCGCAGATCCTGAATCCGATCAGCGACGCCAACATTGATGTCGACATGATTGTGCAGAACACCCTGGGAGATGGCACCGCCGACTTCACCTTCACGGTGAATCGTGACGACTATCGCCGCGCCCGGGCTCTGTTGGAGGAGACTGCCACCGAACTTGGCGCCTCCTGCGTGCAGGGAAATGGCGAAATTGCCAAGGTTTCCATTGTCGGTGTCGGCATGTGGAACCATCCCGGTGTTGCGCGCACCATGTTCAAGGTATTGGGCGAGGAGGGGATCAACATGCAGTTGATCTCGACCTCTGAAATCAAAATCTCTGTGGTGATTGACGAGAAGTATCTGGAGCTGGCGGTGCGAGCCCTGCACGCGGCTTTCGGGTTGGATCAGGCACCGCAAGAGCAGCCCTTGGGCTAACAATCTCTGATTGATTTAGTTTCAACCATTTACCATATCGGTATCTTTGTTAGATAATGTCGCATATCGATATAAAAACAAAACAGGATACAGGAGCAAGCGAATGCTTATTTTGACTCGTCGTGTTGGGGAAACCCTGATGATTGGTGATGAAGTGACTGTCACCGTACTGGGCGTTAAAGGCAACCAGGTCCGTATCGGTGTTAACGCACCGAAAGAGGTCTCCGTACACCGCGAAGAGATCTACCAGCGCATTCAGGCCGAGAAAGTTCCGGGCCAACCGGGCTTCTAAGCCACTTTCATGGCTGTGACAAGGCGACACCTCATGTGTCGCCTTTTGTTTTTCCGGCCCCCTGAAATCGCCCTGCAGGGCGCGAAACTGCGGGATAAGTGCCGATATTGTTTGAATATTCCACGCTTTGACCAAATGCTGAGCGAACGCACTTTTTTCTCCAAAAAAGTGTTTGACTAAAAATCCCTGTGAAGTATTATCAGCCCCGCAAACGGAGAGGTGGCCGAGAGGCTGAAGGCGCTCCCCTGCTAAGGGAGTATGCGGCTTATACCCGCATCGGGGGTTCGAATCCCCCCTTCTCCGCCATTTGCGCCCGTAGCTCAGCTGGATAGAGTACCTGGCTACGAACCAGGTGGTCAGAGGTTCGAATCCTCTCGGGCGCACCATATTACGACTCAAGCAAGAGTCATGTGTTGACCATCAGCAAGTCGACACTTTGGAAAAGGCTTACTGATAAGTAAGCTTTTTTTATCGTTTTAAAACAGGGCGCCCGTAGCTCAGCTGGATAGAGTACCTGGCTACGAACCAGGTGGTCAGAGGTTCGAATCCTCTCGGGCGCACCA
>NZ_JAAKRF010000054.1:0-12799 GCF_049173005.1 Aeromonas sp. 602658
TGTCCGTTTCACACCTTGTCCCATCGGGTTCTCCATTTATTGGGGGGAAAGGTGTAAACCATATTCAGGACGGGACATTCAAACAGCAAAAGCCCGACAACAAGGTCGGGCTTTTTTATCTGCAATGTGGAAATCAGGCTTAGATCGCCAGAAACCCGAGGATCAGGATGGGGCCGAGCAGGCTCAGGATAAAGCCGGAGACAATGGCCACTGGCACCACCTGAATGCCCCCTGATTTCTGGATAACTGGCAGGGTGAAGTCCAGCGCCGTGGCGCCGCCGTAACCGATGGCCGCCGAGGGGTGGCGTCGCATCAGGACCGGGATGAGCAGAATGGCGATAAGCTCGCGCCCAAGATCGTTGATAAAGGCAGCAGAACCGAGCACCGGCCCCAGTTTGTCGGCCACCAGAATGCCGGAGAGCGAATACCAGCCGAAGCTCGAGCTCATCGCCAGACCATGGGCAAAGGGCATGCCCAGCAATTGGGCCGCCAGCAGGCTGCCAAGCCAGCTGCTGAGGATGACGGTGGCGGCGATCTTCATCCCCCAGGGGTTGAGCAGGATCTGGCGCAGCCGCATGCCGGAGTTGCGCATCTGCACCCCGATGAGAAACAGCAGCAGCATCAGGGCCCACTCGCTCCACTTGTCGATGGGCAGGGCGCGCAGATCCACCAGTAGACCCAGCAGCACACCGCCGAGCACCACAAAGCAGAGCTGCAGGGATTCCCACAGCAGGTGCAGCTTGCTCGGCATTTTGCTATCGCTCGCCTCATGGGTCGGTGGTGTGCGCTTGTCGAGCCACCAGAGGGCCAGCAGGTTGCAGACCGTGATCGCGGTCAGCATCACCCCGGCGACCTTGAAGATCACCGCCAGATTGCTGCCCAGGTTCTCCACATAGGCAAGCCCGAGCCCCATCAGAAACAGAATGAGGTAGACCATCTTGCCCAGACTCTGGTTGACCAGCTTGATCAGCCGGGCAGAGGAGAGGGGAACCAGATAGCCGATTGCCAGTGGCAACAGGATCAGCAACACATTGAGCAGCATCGAGGCCTCGATCACAAAAACTGATAAAAACACCACCTTATCATTACTTATTGGCTCTGTGTCACATATCTCTCGCTTTCATGGCCAAAAACAGCCCTTTTGGGGGCAGATTGTTACTTTTTTGCCACAACCTCTCTGTTTGATAAGGTTCTGTGCGAGCCCGAGTGCACCAATGAAATCAAGTTGATCCAACCGGGGTGCCGATATTTCGCTCGGCAAGTGAGTGCATAAAGCCATTTTGGTGCCGGTTTGGCACACATCACGCTTTTCTCTTGCCACTGATATGATTGGGGTATAAAAAGGCGTTATCGGAATAGCCATTGAAACGGCTGTTTATGCAAACAAAGTGCTGAAAAATACGCAAAGAGCGAATAAAAATAGAGCGAATCCCCTGAAGACCCTCGTTCTATATTGTTTTTTCACTATCCGGGTGATATTTTCGCTGAAGGTTGCCATCGGTTAACTTTTTGTTAAATGGACGATGGTTGAGTCACGCCCCCTGCGGCGTCTAGGGACAGACAAGGTTGTAATGGATGAGCGACGTTGCCGCACTGGAAGTACGTGATCTGCACAAATATTTTGGCACCCACGAAGTGCTCAAGGGCATCGACATGACCGCCCACAAGGGGGATGTGATCTCCCTTATCGGCTCCTCCGGCTCGGGGAAGTCGACTTTTCTTCGCTGTATCAATCTGCTCGAAACCCCCTCATCCGGCACCGTCTCGCTCCATGGCGAGCTGATCCGGATGAAAACCAGCCGCGCCGGCGAGCGGTTGCCCGAGGATATGCGTCAGGTTGAGCGGATCCGCAGCCGGCTGGCCATGGTGTTTCAAAGTTTCAATCTCTGGTCACACATGACCATCATGCAGAACATCATCGAAGTGCCGATCCAGGTGCTCAAGGTGCCTCGCGCCGAAGCACTGGCCAAGGCGGAGCAACTGCTCAACCGGGTTGGACTCTGGGAGCGGCGCGACTACTATCCCGGTCACCTCTCCGGTGGTCAGCAGCAGCGGGCCGCCATTGCCCGTGCGCTGGCGGTAGAGCCCGAGGTGATGCTGTTTGACGAACCCACCTCGGCGCTGGATCCCGAGCTGGTGGGAGAAGTACTTGGCCTGATGCGCGAGCTGGCCGAAGAGGGACGCACCATGCTGGTGGTGACCCACGAGATGTCGTTTGCCCGGGATGTATCGAACAAGGTGATGTTTCTGCATCAGGGGCGGGTGGAAGAGGAGGGCAACCCCAAGGAGATTTTCGCCCATCCCAAATCCGAGCGGTTCAAGCAATTCATCTCCTCCATCTACTGATGGCGGGATGCCTGGTTACCCAATCAACTGTTTTATCAAGGAGAGATACATGAACAAGCTGATGCTGGCGACAGCCGTAGTTACTGCCCTCGCGTCCGGTAGCCTGATGGCCAAGGAGTGGAAAGAGGTCCGGATCGGGGTTGAGGGTGCCTATCCCCCTTTCTCCTGGACCGAGCCCAGTGGCGAGGTGAAAGGCTTTGATATCGACATCGCCAACGCCCTGTGCGAAGAGATGAAAGTGAAGTGCACCCTGGTCAAGCAGGACTGGGACGGCATCATTCCTGCGCTGCTGTCACGCAAGTTTGACGCCATCATCGCCACCATGGACATCACCGAAGAGCGCAAGAAGAAGGTGGACTTCACCCAGAAGTACCAGCACATTCCGGCCCGCTTTGCCGCCAAGAAGGGCACTGATGTGCAGCTCGACAAAGCCTTTATGGAAGGCAAGTCCGTCGCGGTGCAGCGTGCGACTTCCATGGATACCTTCATTACCGACAACTTCCCCAACGCCACCATCAAGCGTTACGGTACGGCCGATGAAGCCTATCTCGATCTGAAATCCGGTCGTGTGGACTATGTGCTGGCCGACTCTGCCGCCATCACCGACGGTCTGTTGAAGAAAGAGGGCGGTGATGCCTTTGAATTCGTCGGCCCGAAACTGACCGATCCCAAGTGGTTTGGCGAGGGTGCCGGTATTGCGGTGCGCAAGGCTGACAAGGATCTGAAAGAGAAATTCAACGCCGCCATTCTGGCGTTGCGTGCCAACGGCAAGTACAAGGAAATCAACGACAAGTACTTCGAGTTCGACGTTTACGGAGAGTAAAACAAAGAGACGTTTACGGCGAGTAAGTCCAAAGACGTCTACGGCAAGTAACGACAGGTTAATCCCGTCAGTAGTCATCGGGCCCGTCACCTCCCTGAGGGAGTTTACGGGCCCGCATTGATTGCAATGGAGCTGCACATATTTCATTCGGACTGCTATGGAGCCTTCTGGTTAGCAGGTGCGTGAAGATTCAGTGGCGATGGAGCTGCATATGTTTGATTTGAAAGGATACGAAGCCTCGCTGCTGGAGGGCGCCTGGGTCACCCTGGAAGTGGCGCTGGCCTCCCTGCTGCTGGCGTTGCTGCTGGGGATGCTGGGGGCGCTGGCCAAACTCTCTCCCTACAAGTGGGCCCGGGCCATCGCCACCGGCTACACCACCATTATTCGCGGCATCCCCGATCTGGTGCTGATGATGCTGCTCTTCTTTGGCGGTCAGGTGCTGATCAACGGTATCTGCACATGGGTCAACGAGACTTACAACAGCTGGTTACTGGAGAGTAATCCCAATCAGGAGTGGGTCTCCCTGCTCCCGGACTATATCGACATCAGCCCCTTTGTGGCCGGTGTCGCGACCATCGGTTTTATCTTCGGCGCCTACATGACCGAGACCTTTCGCGGCGCCATTCTGGCGGTGGACAAAGGTGAGCTGGAGGCCGCACGGGCTTTTGGCATGCGGGCTACCCAGGTGTTTGTGCGGATCCTCTTCCCCCAGATGATGCGCCACGCTCTGCCCGGGTTTGGCAACAACTGGCTGGTGCTGCTGAAAACCACCGCGCTGGTCTCCATCATCGGCCTTGATGACATGGTGCGCAAAGCCTCGCTGGCGGCGGGCTCGACCCAGCAACCCTTCACCTTCTACATGGCGGTGGCGTTGATCTTCCTGATCTTCACCGCAGTCTCCACCTCGGCGCTCAAGTGGGCCGAGCGTCATTACGCCATCAAGACGAGGTAAGCCATGGATTTCTCAATCATTCTCAAAGAGTGGCCCACCTACTGGGAGGGGCTCTATACCACCGTCTGGCTGGTGGCCCTCTCTCTGATCCTTGGGTTGATGCTGGCGGTGCCCATGGGCATCCTGCGCAATAGCCGCAACTGGCTGATCAAGGGGCCAATCTGGGCCTATATCTACTTCTTTCGCGGCACCCCGCTGCTGGTGCAGCTCTTTATCATCTACTACGGCGCCGCCCAGTGGGAGTGGCTGAAGAACAGTGTCGCCTGGTCTCTCTTCTCCGAAGCCTGGTTCTGTGCGCTGCTGGCCTTCACCCTCAATACCGCCGCCTATACCGCCGAGATCGTGCGCGGGGCGGTACACAATATGCCGCGCGGCCAGATTGAGGCTGCCAACGCCTTTGGCATGACCCGCTGGCAGACCCTGACCCGGATCATTTTGCCCAACTCGTTTCGTCGGGCACTGCCGGCTTACAGCAACGAGGTGATCTTCATGCTGCAAGGCTCGGCGGTGGCGGGCATCATCACCATCGTTGATCTGACCGGTGCGGCGCGGATCATCAACTCTCGCTACTACAGTCCGTTCGAGGCCTTTTTGACCGCAGGGCTGCTCTATATGCTGCTCACCTTTGTCATCGTCTGGCTGTTCAAGAAGTGGGAAGCGCGCTGGCACGCTCACCTGCGTCCGCGCAATGTGTAAGGGTTGAGCTGCCAAGATGAGCGAAAATGGCTCCGCCTGTTGCAGGCGGAGCCATTTTTTATCTTTATCCTCTGCCCGCCCGGTTTGCTAAATAGTGCCCGAGCAGGGAGAATGCAGCACTCCCGAGCGCCGCCAGTCGTTGGCTGCATGCCTTATTCCCCAGTTCCCGAGGTTTTATGTACCGGATATTGTTTGAGCATCCCGCTTTCCTGGTTATCGACAAGCAGCCCGGTATCGGCATGCACGACGAGAAGGGCGACGGGGAGTCGGTCAATCCGGGGCTGGTCAATCGCGTGAAGGCCGATACCGGGCTCACCCTCTATCCGGTGCACCGGCTCGACAAGATGACCTCCGGGCTGGTGCTGCTGGCCCGCACCACCGAAGCGAATCGCGAGTTGAGCATGGCCTTTGCGGCCCGCGAGGTGAGCAAGCAGTATCTGGCGCTCTCCGATCGCAAGCCGAAGAAGAAGCAGGGTTGGGTGAAGGGGGATATGCAAAAGGGGCGCGGCGGCAGCTGGATGCTGGTGCGCACGCTGGATAATCCTGCCATCAGCTGGTTCGATTCGGTGTCGGTGCGCGAGGGGCTGCGGCTCTATCGCATCAAGCCCCAGACCGGCAAGACCCACCAGATCCGGGTTGCCCTCAAAAGTATCGGCGCCCCCATTCTCGGGGATGAGCGCTATGGCGGTACATCAGCCGATCGCGGCTATCTGCACGCCTGGCGGCTCAATTTCACCCTGGCGGGCGAGCCGTTCGATTTTGTCTGCCCGCCCGATGTGGGGAGTGAATTTGTCACTCCCGAGCTCACGGCAGCCATCGCAGCCCTTGCGCCCTGATGCTGATGCGCCCAGCGTCTGACGCCATTATCCATTCAGCGAAAGAGCGTGATCCTGACGGACGTGCGCCGCGCAGGATCCTGGCCGACTTTGACGACACCCTGGCCCCCGGCGACAGCCACGCCGGTCTGCTGCGCTATATCCTGCGCCGCCGGATCTGGCCGCTGTTGCTGTTGCCAGTGATTGCGCTCGGTGGTTTTGTCTATCTGGT
The DNA here is from genome assembly GCF_049173005.1 of Aeromonas sp. 602658. Classification (NCBI taxonomy): domain Bacteria; kingdom Pseudomonadati; phylum Pseudomonadota; class Gammaproteobacteria; order Aeromonadales; family Aeromonadaceae; genus Aeromonas; species Aeromonas sp. 602658. The sequence continues at coordinate 5,865 of NZ_JAAKRF010000054.1, forward strand.
GCCCAGCCAGCGGCGGCGCGGTATCTCCCTTATCTGGTGGGCCATCACGCTTTGGCTCTCTCCCCTCGGTTGGCGCAAGCTGGTGCGCGCCTATTGCCGCATCAGGCCGGGACTGTTTCGTCAGGCTCGCGAGCTGCTGCAACGCGAGGGGGCGCGCTGCTGGGTGATCTCCGCCAGTCCCTGCGCGCTGGTGCGCGCCCAGCTCTATCAGCAACTGCCCGGCCAGTTGCCCCACCGGATCATTGGCTCGCAGATGCACTACCGTTTTGGCGGCCTGATGCCGCGCTTCTATTGCCACGGCCAGCACAAGCTGCTGCCGGAGATTTGCGCCCTCGATGCCGAGCTGGCCTTGAGCGACAGCCTACACGATCTGCCGCTGCTGGGGTTGGGGAAAGAGGCGTGGTTGATCAATCCGACGCCCACGCGACTGCAAAAGGCCCGGGCCCGCTTGCCCCATCTGATGGTCAAAAACTGGCAACTGTAATGCAAAGCTGACAGCCATGCGGGTCGTTACCGTTTGATCCGCAAGGCTGCGGCTTGAATGTCACAATCCATTTACATTTTTTGCTGCCAGCTGCGAAAAACTATCTGCAACCCGCCTCTTCTCTTCCTGCTACGCCCTGCTTCTAATGAAACAAGTTGTTAACACTTGCCGCGCCGCTGGGTGCCGCAATCCGTTTTAACCGAATCAAGAGCAAGGAGCGCCCGATGAATGCCACCTCTTCCGCCACCCATACCATCAATCCGTTAGGCACTGACGGTTTCGAGTTTGTCGAGTACACAGCCCCCGATGCCAAGGGGATTGCTGCCCTCAAGAGCCTGTTTGTTTCGCTCGGGTTTGCCGAGGTCGCCAAGCACAAACACAAGCAGTGCTGGCTCTACCGGCAGGGGGATATCAACTTTGTTGTCAATGCTGAGCCTCACTCCCAGGCGGAGCAGTTTGCCAGCCTGCACGGGCCGAGCGTTTGCGGCATGGCATTTCGGGTGAGCGATGCGGGCAAGGCACAGCAGTACGCCATCGCCAAGGGGGCAAAGCCTTTTGTCGGCAAGATTGGGCCGATGGAGCTCAATATTCCCGCCATCTACGGTATCGGCGAGAGCACCCTCTCCTTTGTCGACCGCTACGGCGACAAGGGCTCCATCTATGACGTGGATTTTGTCTTCTACCCCGACTGGCAAGCCCGGATGGCGGAGGTGGATGCCGGTCTCATCGAGATCGATCACCTGACCCACAACGTCCATCGCGGCAATATGGATGTCTGGTCCAATTTCTATGAGCGGATCGGCAACTTCCGTGAAATTCGCTACTTCGATATCGAGGGCAAGCTGACCGGGCTGCATTCACGCGCCATGACAGCCCCCTGCGGCAAGATCCGCATCCCCATCAACGAGTCGGCGGATGACAAGTCCCAGATTGAGGAGTACCTGCGCCAGTACAAGGGGGAGGGGATCCAGCACATCGCACTCTCCTCGGCCGACATCTACCACACCATCCGCACCCTGCGCAGCCGCGGTACCGGCTTTATGCCGACCCCGGATACCTACTACGAGAAGGTGAACGGTCGGGTCGAGGGGCATCAGGAGGATCTGGCGGCCCTGAAAGAGCTGCGCATCCTCATCGACGGCTCCCCCACCAAGGATGGCATCCTGCTGCAGATCTTTACCGATACCGTGATAGGCCCGGTCTTCTTCGAGATCATTCAGCGCAAGGGCAACGAAGGGTTTGGCGAGGGCAATTTCAAGGCGCTCTTTGAATCGATCGAGCTGGACCAGATCCGCCGCGGCGTGCTGGATGGCGGTGAGGATGAGAAGGGTGCCCGCAAAGAGGGAGCGAGCAATGCGTAACTGGATTAACTTCCCCCATCGGGAGGGGACCCACTCCCGACAGGCCCATGCCGATCTGCCGGAGCAGGCCATCTATGAGCGCGAACTGGGGCGCAGCGGCTTTTTTGGCCCCGCCACCCACATGCACCACAAGCATGCACCCACCGACTGGAGCAGTTGGGAAGGGCCGCTGCGGCCACGGCTGTTTGACCTCAATGCCCTGCAGGAGGAGGTGAGTTCGCTCTCCCCCTGGGTGGCTCCCGACATTCTCAGCAACCCCCACTGCCGCTACCGGATATGGCGGCTCTCCGAGGCGATGCCGTTTCTGGTGCGCAACGCCGACGGCGACGAGCTGCTCTTTATCCACGAGGGGGGCGGCGAGTTCTTCTGCGACTACGGCCACCTGACCCTGCGGGACGGTGACTATGTGGTGATCCCCCGTGGCACCATGTGGCGCATCGAGCCGACGGCGCCCCTGTTCATCCTGATGATCGAGGCGACCAACGACAGCTATCAGCTGCCGGACAAGGGGCTGGTGGGCAATCACGCCATCTTCGATCCGACGGCGCTCGATGTGCCCGCCATCAACGAGCACTTTTTGGCCCAGCAGGATGAGAACCCCTGGTCGCTGCAGGTCAAACGCCACGATCAGGTGTCGGTCATCACCTGGCCGTTCAACCCGCTGGATGCGCAAGGGTGGCACGGGGACTTGTGCGTGGTGCGCCTCAACTGGCGGGATATTCGTCCGCTGATGAGTCACCGCTACCATCTGCCGCCGTCGGCCCATTCGACCTTTGTGGCGAGCCGCTTCGTGATTTGTACCTTCGTGCCGCGTCCCATCGAGAGCGATCCCGGCGCTCTCAAGGTGCCTTTCTATCACAGCAATGACGATTATGACGAGGTGCTCTTCTACCACGCCGGGGATTTCTTCAGCAGGGACAATATTGAGCGGGGCATGGTTACCTTCCACCCTGCCGGTTTCACCCACGGCCCCCATCCCAAGGCGTTTGCGGCAGGGCAGGCCTATGCCAAGAAGTTCACCGACGAGGTAGCGGTCATGCTCGATACCCGCGATGCGCTGAACGTCGGCAGTCTGTGCGAAGGGATCGAGAACACCCGGTATGTCTCCAGCTGGCAGCGCCCGGACGCGGCTGCCGGCAAATAAGGAATCGCTTATGAAATTGGCAACATTGATCAATGGCAAGCGCGATGGCGCTTTGGTGGTGGTGAGCCGGGATCTGACCCGTGCGGTGCGGGTGAGCGAGATTGCCCAGACTTTGCAGTCTGCTCTCGATGAGTGGGCCGAGGTTGCCCCCAGGCTTGAAGCTGTATATCAGCAGCTTAACGAAGGCCGCGTGGCCGAGGCGTTCCCCTTTGACGAAGCATCTTGCCTCTCTCCGCTGCCGCGCGCCTATCAGTGGGCCGATGGCAGCGCCTACGTCAACCATGTGGAGCTGGTGCGCAAGGCGCGCGGCGCCGAGATGCCGGAGAGCTTCTGGCACGATCCGCTGATGTATCAGGGGGGCTCCGACAGTTTTCTTGCTCCCCGTGGCCCGATTGTCATGGGCTCCGAGGAGTGGGGGATCGATTTCGAGTCGGAAGTGGCCATCATCACCGACGACGTGCCGATGGGGGTGAGCGCGCAGGGGGCCGTCAGTCACGTCAAATTGCTGATGCTGGTCAACGACGTGAGCCTGCGCAACCTGATCCCGGGGGAGCTGGCCAAGGGCTTTGGCTTCTTCCAGTCCAAACCATCCAGCGCTTTCTCGCCGGTGGCCATCACCCCGGACGAGCTGGGCGATGACTGGCGTGATGGCAAAGTGCATCTGCCGCTTCTGACCCACCTCAACGGTGCCCTGTTTGGTGCGCCCGAAGCCGGGGTGGACATGACCTTCAACTTCTTCGAGCTTATTGCCCATGCTGCCAAGACCCGCCCCCTTGGTGCGGGCTGCATCATCGGCTCCGGCACCGTCTCCAACTACGATCGCAGCGCCGGTTCATCCTGCATCGCCGAGCGCCGCATGCTGGAAATTCTTGATTGTGATCAAGCTATAACCCCCTATTTGCAGTTTGGTGATAGAGTGTCGATCGCGATGGAAGATCGCTCTGGCCAAAACCTGTTTGGCACCATCTCTCAACAGGTGGTGCCAGCGAGCGGTCAGGGAGGTTGATGGCCAGCGCCGGTTGGCGGCAAGGATATTCGGGATATGTCCGGATCACGACGAGCCCTCAACCGGTGCCGGATACACAAGGAGGCAGGTGGTGAGCACCTGCCGGGCTTCGGGCCCAGATAAGATGCAGGGACAGATTATGTTGCAGTTGTTTGGCTACTGGCGCTCGTCAGCCAGTTTTCGGGTGCGGATCGTGTTGCAGCTCAAGGGACTGGATTATGAGCAGCACCCGATCAATTTGCGGCAGGGGGAGCAGCGCGAGAAGAGTTACAAACGGATCAACCCGCAGGGGCTGGTGCCCTTTCTGGTGGATGGCGATGTGCAGATCGGTCAGTCGGTCGCCATCATGGAGTACCTTGACGAAACCTATCCCGCCCATCCCCTGATGCCCTCAGCCCCCGAGGCACGCGCCAAGGTACGCCAGATAGTCAACATGATCGCCTGTGATATCCACCCGCTCAACAATTTGCGGGTACTCAACTATCTGGAAGAGCACTTCAGGGCCAACAACGAGCAGGAGGCCCGCTGGTATCGCCACTGGATTGACGAAACTTTCACCGCGCTGGAACAGTTGCTGATGACTACCGCCGGTATCTACTGCGTCGGCAACGAAGTGACCCTGGCCGACTGCATGCTGGTACCTCAGGTCTACAACGCCCGCCGTTACGACATGACGCTGGACGCGTATCCGACCATCAACCGCATCGTCGCCAACTGCGAACAGTTGCAGGCCTTTATCAAGGCGGCCCCTGCCAACCAGCCGGATGCGCAGTGACAAGCTGACTTAACGAAAATCGCGGGATGGGATCAACACGCCATCCCGCGCGCTACATCTCCTTATCTCTTTATTCCCCTCTCTATGCGCTTTGCGTGCCTCGTGTTGACGGCTGAATGTCGCCAAGGATCCTGCACTTGTCACATTTATTAATATTTTGCATCGATTGAGTCTTTGTTGTTGGTGTTTTGGGCTGCCAGTCACACTCAAGTCAGTTGATTGGGCCTAGTATCGCCAGGCCCGCGGGACAGCGGAAACAGAGATGCGAACAGGTCGCCTTGGCAACTTCTCTGGTTTCCACGGTTTATCCGCACTGCTTTTGTTCGTGTTTACGGTTTGATTGTCAGCTCTTCCCGGCCCGTGTCACCGCCCAGCTCCCTTGTGACAGCCGCAGGTTGACTGGCGCGCCACCACTTATTTGCAGCCACTCTGTGCAACAAGGAGATCTCATGCATTCCTTCAAAAAGTGCGTCGTCGCACTCTCCATAAACCTTGCTCTCTTCTCATCGGCGTTTGCCTGCACCACCTTGTTGGTCGGCAGTGAAGCCAGCTCTGATGGCTCCATGATGGTGGCCCGCAGCGCCGACAGCGATGCCCTGAAAGCCCAGCATTTCGTGATCCATCCAGCCAAGCAGGGGCAGAGTGGCGTGCATAGCTCCAAGGCTCACAACGGTGCCAATGATTTCAGCTACCCCTTGCCGAAAAACTCCCTGCGCTACACCACTGTGCCGAACTGGAAGACCCAGCTGCACGGCGCCACCGGGTTTAATGAAAAGGGGGTCGGGGTGAGCGGCACCGAGTCCATTTTCGCCTCACCCGAAGCGCTCGCCTTCGACCCCTATGTGGAAGACAAGGGGATCACCGAGGATGATATTCCCGATGTGCTGCTGTCGCGCGCCACGTCGGCCCGCGAGGCGGTCGCCCTGCTTGGCAACATCATCGAGACCATAGGTGCGGGAGAGGGATTTGGCGTCGCGGTGGTGGATGACAACGAGCTCTGGTATCTGGAGACCGCCACTGGCCACCACTGGATGGCGCAGCGTTTGCCGAAAAATCACTACTTCGCCTCTGGCAATCAGGGCCGCCTGCAGCAGTACGATCCGGCCAGTGCCGACATGATGGGCTCGAAAAATCTGATTGAATTTGCCACCGAGAAGGGGCTCTACCATCCGAAAAAGGATGGGGCGTTCAACTTCTCGAAAGCCTATACCCGCGATGACGAGCGGGATCGCACCTATAACGATCCGCGGGTCTGGACTATCCAGCAGATGTTCAACCCCTCGCTCAAGCAGGCGGTGGATGCCGGTCGCCAGTTCCCGGTCACCCTCTCCCCCGAGAAGAAGATGACGCTGGAGGAGGTCAAGGCAGTGCTGCGCAATCATTATGACGGTACCGAGCATGATCCCTACAGCAAGGGGTTGAACGGTCAGGAGCCGTGGCGCCCTGTCAGTGTGTTTCGTACCTATGAGTCCCATGTGATGCAGGTTCGCCCCTGGATGCCGCGTGAGGTGGGGGAGGTGACCTATGTTGGACTCGGCATGGCGGACTTGACCGCCTTCGTTCCCTACTACAGTGGTCTGGAAGCCTATCCGGCCCACTATGCCATGGGCAGCGACAAGGCCGACAGCGACTCCATCTACTGGAAATATCGTAAACTGCAGACTTTGGTAATGACCGATTACCCCAAACTGGCCCCCATGGTGAAGCAGGCTTACCAGAGCTGGGAGGCGAAGATCGCCAAAGAGCAGAAAGAGATGGAAGCCAACTATCTGAAAACGGTCAAGACCGACAAGGCCGCAGCCAACAGCCTGCTCAACGACTTCAATCTGCGAGTCATGAAGGAGGCCGAGGCGTTGACTGAAGAGCTGACCAACCAGATCTTCACTGTGCGCACTCAGGATATTCAGGCCGATATCTTCTTCGCCAACAAGGCGAAAAAGGACTGATTGCCACCCCCATGATGTGGTGAAGTGGCAGAGCGTGTCGTTATCCATTTCCTGAGTGTGGTGATCCTCTCACGGCCACCCCGGTTATCAGAAGACGGCATAACGAAAAGCCTTCACGGAAGTGAAGGCTTTTTTGCAGAGTGTGTCCCGTCCTGAATATGGTTTACACCTTTCCTCCCAATAAATGGAGAACCCGATGGGACAAGGTGTGAAACGGAC
>NZ_JAAKRF010000055.1:0-12695 GCF_049173005.1 Aeromonas sp. 602658
GTGGGGTCGATATCCAGACTCCAGCGCACCCTTTTGGTCTCAGGCCAGCCTTCCAGCTCCTTAACCGCCCAATCCAGCAGTTGGGCCAGCGGTGCCCGGTTCGGCCCCTGCACCAGCAACTGCATGCGGAACTTGCCAGCCTTGCGCTCCATAAAGCCGCTGATGGGCCCCAGCACCTGAACGTGGGGATAGCGGGCGCTGCGCAGGGTATCGGCGAGGCGGGCGAGGAACAGCTGCACCTCGTCACGGCCATTGGCCTCGGCGCGGAACAGCCCCTGATAGCTGAAGGGTGGCAGCCCCAGCAGGCGGCGCTCTTTCAACGCCGTATCGGCGAAGTGGCCGTAGCCATTCTGGGTCAGATCCTGCAGCAGGGCGTGCTCCGGATGGTGGCTCTGCAGCACTACCAACCCGGGTTTGCTGGCGCGACCGGCGCGGCCCGCCACCTGGGTGTAGAGCTGGGCCAGTTTCTCGGCGGCGCGAAAATCGGCGCTGAACAGGGCACCATCCACATCCAGCAGACCCACCAGCGTCACATCCGGGAAGTGGTGGCCCTTGGCCAGCATCTGGGTGCCGATCAGGATCTTGTACTTGCCCGCCTTGATGTCGCCGAGATGGGTCTCCAGCTCCCCCTTGCGACGGGTGTTGTCCCGATCGATGCGCACCACCGGATATTGTGGGAAAACCGTGGTGAGCAGCTGTTCCAGCTGTTCGGTGCCCACTCCCGATCCGATCAGCTCGTTGCTGCCACATTCGGGGCAGTGGTGGGGCAAGGGGCGCACGCTGTCGCAATGATGGCAGTGCAGCCGTCGTCCGGCCTGATGCCAGGTGTACCAGGCATCGCAACGCTCACAGGCGGCGCTCCAGCCGCACTGGTGGCAAATCAGAGCCGGGGCATAGCCACGGCGGTTGAGAAACAGCATCACCTGATTGCCCGCTGCCAGATGCTCCGCCATCAGCTGCTCCAGCTGGGGCGAGAGCCCGGCCTGCAACCGCACGTTCTTGATATCCAGGATCACCTGACGGGCGGTCTGGGCGTTACCGGCACGGCGAGTCAGGGTGAGATGGTGATACTTACCGGTGCGGGCGTTGTGCAGCGTCTCCAGCGACGGGGTAGCAGAGCCAAGCAGGATGGGGATACCGGCACGATGAGCCCGCATCACCGCCAGATCCCGCGCGTGGTAGCGAAAACCGTCCTGCTGCTTGAAAGAGCCGTCGTGCTCTTCGTCAATGATGATGATGCCGAGGTTGTGAAACGGGGTGAACACCGCGGAGCGGGTGCCGATCAGGATGGCGGCGCCGCCGTCGCGGCAGGCGAGCCAGGCATCGAGCCGCTCCCTGTCGTTCATGGCGGAGTTCATCGCCACCACCGGCACGTTGAAGCGGCGGCGAAAGCGGTTGATGGTCTGCGGGGTGAGGCCGATCTCCGGCACCATCACCAGCGCCTGTTTGCCCGCCTTGAGCAAGGGCTCGAGGATGCTTAAATACACCTCGGTTTTGCCGGAGCCGGTGATGCCATCCAGCAGGAAGGCACCAAACTTGTCGCTCTGGCTGGTAACGGCAGAGACGGCCAGCGCCTGCTCGCCGTTGAGGCGTAGACCCTCCCCCGGCTCAAAGCGGGCAGCCCAGTCGCCGTCGTGGCTCGGCTCCAGCGAACGCTTCTCCAGCAGCCCCTTCTTCTCCAGCGCGGTGAGAGCTGCGCTCTGGATCTCCTCCTGCTTGAGAGCGGAGGGGGTCTGCGGCCCTTTGCGCAGCAGGGCGAGCGCTTGCTGCTGCTTGGCCGCCCGCTTGAGCTCGTTAAGGTCGATGGCCATGCCCGCCTCGGTGGCAAACCAGAACTCCAGCTCCCGATAGGCGGCTGGCTCCCCCTTGCGCACCAACACCGGCAGGGCGTGGGGCAGCACTTCCCCCAGCGGATGCTGGTAGTAGCTGGCGCTCCAGTTCATCAGCGCCAGAATATCCGGCCCCAGCACCGGAGCCGTGTCCAATACCCGTTTGATGGGCTTGAGCTTGTTGCGGGGCACCTGGCTGTCGGCCGGATGATCCACCACCAGCCCGACCAGGGTCTGGGGACCGAAAGGAATCTCGACCCGGCAACCGGGGGCAGGTAACGGCAGGGGAGAGAGATAGTCGAAGTGACGGCGTAACGGTACCGGGACAGCGACACGAACCAGATCCAGCGTTTGGGAAGAATTCACCAGGGGTTGCCTATTTTTTCTGCGAAGCCACTTGCCTGATCTCAGGCATTTCCTATATTATTCGCAGCCTTTGAAACTGTGTTCAACAATCGTGTGGTGTCCGACAAGAGATCGGATGGCGACACGGCCTATTAATTGAGGTTGTCCATGAAAGCTGGTATCCATCCTGACTACGTAGCCATCACCGCCAAGTGCTCTTGCGGTAACGTCATCAACACTTTCTCTACCATCGGTAAAGATCTGAACCTGGACGTGTGCTCCGAGTGCCACCCGTTCTACACCGGCAAGCAGAAAGAAGTTTCTAGCGGCGGCCGCGTAGACAAGTTCAACAAGCGTTTCGGTGCGATGACCACCAAGAAGTAATTTTACTTCTGAAGAATTCTGAAAAAGGCGCCCAATGGGCGCCTTTTTTACGATCCCTGTTTTTCATCCTTCATGTTCCCGCAGCCAGACGCACTCTCCCCTACTGGCCAAACCCTTTGGAACGACGCAAATAGACATACCCCTCACCCGGGCTACCCCAGCGCGGGCTCCCTGCGTTGTCATAGGCGCGATCCAGCAGTCTGACGCTGTCGGGGCCAATCCAAATATGCTGCACCAGCGTCGTGGCACCACCAAAATCGGTGGAGCAGTGGCCCACCCGGGTGTGACCGGCATATTCGCCGGAGGGGGTACGGGTCAACCAGATCTCGCATCCGTGGCGCAAGGAGAGCTGCTGCGGGGTCAGACTGTCGAGCAGGGCGGGATCATGCCAGGCACCGGCAAAATCGGTGGCACGGGGCATGGTCAGTTCGGCCATCAGGATCCGCCCGTCAGGGGCAGGTGAGAAGCGATAGATGCGCTGGCGGAAAGGACGGACGGAGCGCATGCTCAGATACTGCTCGGCATAGACCCAGCGATAGCCCTGATAGCCGGGCCAAATCTCCATCAGGCGCAGCTCGGCACTGGTAAAGCGGCTGTCGTAACTGGCCTGCTCCCGGCTCGTAAAGGCCCCGTTGAACCAGCTGAGCAGCGGTTCCATACCGGGCTTGAGTGGGGTAGCCTGAGGCGCCGAACCTGCCAACACCAGACAGGAACAGAGCAGCCCGAATACGGCCACCAGCAACTTTGCCATCGAATCCTTCCGAATCATCATAGTGGCGGCGATTATATGAGCGAATTTCCCCAATAACAGCCATTACGATCAAATCATTGCCACTCTGGTGCAAAAACCTCACAAGGATGCCAGTCCGCTCACTAAACCCGATATTTTGCCACAGCCTTGTTGAGCAGCTGGGCCTGCTCGTTGAGGCCCTCGCTGGATCTCGCATTTTCCTCCGCCATGATGCTCGACTCCTGGGCGATGTCGCGGATGTTGTTGACGTTGCGGTTCACCTCGTTGGCCACCAGACTCTGCTGTTCGATGGCGGCGGCAATCTGGGTGCTCATGTCCATGATGTTGGTAACATCCTGAGTGATCTGTCCCAGCAACTCCCCTGCGGTACTGGCCTGATCCGAGCTGCGGTTGCCCTGCTCGCGGCAGGTCGCCATTACCTCGACGATGCTGCCGGTCTGTTTCTGCAGCGAGCTGATGATGCCGGCGATCTCCTGGGTCGATTTCTGGGTACGGATGGCCAGATTGCGCACCTCATCGGCCACCACCGCAAAGCCGCGCCCCTGATCCCCTGCCCTGGCTGCTTCAATGGCCGCGTTGAGGGCCAGCAGGTTGGTCTGCTCGGCAATGCCGCGGATCACGTCAAGCACGGAGCCGATGGTCTCGCTCTCTTTTTGCAGCTGGCTTACCTCGCGGGATGAACTCTCCAGATTGCCCGCCAGCGAGCGGATCTGCTCGACTGTGTTCTCGACCGCAGTCCGCCCCTCCATCGCCTTGTTGTTGGTCGCCTGTGCATTGTTGGCCGCCTGCTCGGTGTTGCGGGCGATCTCTTCGATGGTGGAGCCCATCTCGGTGGACGCGGTCGCCACCATGTCGGTTTCCTGCAGCTGGCGCGCGGCCCCTTCACTGGTGCGCTTGACGTTGGCCGAGAGGTGATCCGCCGCTTCGGTCAGGGTGTGCACGCTCTGCTTCACATCGCCAATCAGGTTGCGAAACCCGCCCAGCATCACGTCGAGATTGCCTGCCAGCTGGGCCATTTCATCTGCCCCGCGCAGCTCTATCTTCAGGCGCAGGTCATTATCCTGGCGAATGCGGTTGACGGTATCATTCACCTGAGTAATGGGACGGTCGATGCTGCGCCCCAGCAACACGCTCATGATGCCGATCAGCACCACAATCACCCCGCCACAGACCAGCATCAGGCTGTTGAGGCGAGCGCTCTGCCGCTCCAGCTCAGCGACAATGTGCTGATCGACGGCGGCAAACCCCTGTTCGGTCTGATGCACCAGATCCCGCATCTGGTTGCGCAGCCCCTCATCCTCTTTCAGCCCCAGTACCTGCATCCCCTGCACCAGCGCCACAAAGTCCTGCCGGTACTGCTTGCTGGCCTGCTCCAGCTTGCCGCGATCCGCCTCCGGCAAGGTGGCAAGGCTATCCTGAAAACTCTTGTGCAAGGTCTCGAAACGCTCCAGATACTGGATATCGGAGCGAAGCATGAAGTCTTTCTCCGCCCGCCTCAGCTGCAACATGGTGATGAGCAACCCCTGCTGATCCAGCTGCTTGAGCCCATTCTCCACCTCATGCACCGCCGCCCTCAGCTTGCCATAGAGCCCCTCCTCCGGCCCCAGACCAATCTTCTGCTGCTGGGCCACCAGATCGTTGAAGGCTTTGCCATAGCCACTGATCTGCTGATCCAGTCTGGTCAGCTCCCCCTCGACAGCCGCCAGATTGTCATCGGTCACCAGCTCCCGATTGTGCTGGTGAAAGTCAGACAGCCCCTGATTGAAGCGCTCGACGAAGGTCATATCCTTGCGGATCAGAAAATCCTTCTCGGCCCGCCGCAGGTTGAGCATGGCGATCTCCAGCTGGTCGATATTACGCTGGGCTTCGGTCAGATGACGGTGCACCTGGCTGGAGTAGATAAACAGGCCGCTCAGTACCAGCATGGCAACGGCAACCAGCACGGTATTCAGGATCAACTTATGACGGATAAGCACGATGGACCTCTCGCAAACTGGCAGTGAACTGCATTGAGCTTATGCAGAAAAGCGGCGACAGGTGATCTGTGCAAGGAATATTCATTGAAATGCCACACCCACTCCTTATACTGGTTGCACCTGTTTCCAGCCGTGGATTTGACACTATGGAATACAATACTTCTGAACTGTGCGACATCTATCAGGACATGGTGGATGTGCTTGAACCCATGCTCTGCTCCTTCGGCGGCCGCGCCTCTTTCGGCGGCGTCATCACCACCGTCAAATGCTTCGAATCGAATGGTCTTATCCGTGAACTCGTCAAAGAGAACGGACTGGGACGCGTCTTGCTGATCGATGGCGGTGGCTCCATGCGCCGCGCTCTGATCGACAGCGACATCGCCACCACGGCGGCCGAGAATGATTGGGAAGGGATTGTCTGCTACGGCTGCGTCCGCGAAGTCGATATTCTGGAAGATCTGGATATCGGTATTCAGGCACTGGCAGCCATTCCGGTCGGTGCCGACAGCAAGGATGTAGGGGAGACCGATCTGCCGGTCAACTTCGGTGGCGTGACCTTCCTGCCTGACGACCACCTCTACGCCGATACCACAGGGGTGATCCTCTCTCCCGAGGCACTCGATATCGAGTAAGCCACAGACAGAGTGACGACGGGAGCCTTGGCTCCCGTTTTTTATGCCTGCAACTTGCTGAAAAATGACAAAAAAGAGGGCCAGATAAACTGGCCCTTAACTGGAAGCAATGTGAGCAATGTCGTGCCTTCACAAGAAGTCCATCACGTTGGAACGAATGAAGTCTTTCCCGGAAAACAAGTTAACAATAATCATTCTCATTTAACTAGGCAAGCGCTATTTGCAGAAAGTGCAAAAAATTGACCACCGCGAAGGGTGGTCAATCTGGTCAGGCTTGCCGGGTGGCCGTTTGCAGGCTGGATAATCCGGCCTCGCCCACCAGCTTGCGGCTGAGGTAGCGCAGCAAGACACCGTAGAGCGGCACGAACAAACCAAGGCTTATCAGCAACTTGAATACGTAATCGACGGTTGCGATCTCGACCCAGTGCTCTGCCATGAAAGGATCTGTGGTGCGCCAGAAGGCCACACTGAAGAAAGCGATGGTATCGACCAGATTACCAAACAGGGTGGAGGCCGCTGGCGCAATCCACCACTGCTTGAGCAGACGCAGGCGGTTGAACACCACCACATCCATGAACTGCCCTACCAGATAGGCCATAAAGCTGGCCAGTGCGATACGCGCCACGAACAGGTTGAATTCGGCCAGATGACCAACACCCTGGAAGCTCCCTTCGAAGAAGAGCACGGAGAGCGCATAGGAGACCGCCAGTGCTGGCAACATCACGGTCTGGATAATCTTGCGCGCCAGACCGGCACCGAAGATCCGCACCGTCAGGTCAGTGGCGAGGAAGATAAACGGGAAGCTGAACGCACCCCAGGTAGTGTGGAAGCCAAACACGGTGATCGGCAGCTGCACCAGATAGTTGCTGCTGGCAATGATCAGGATGTGGAACAACGACAGGCGAACGAGCGCCGTTTGGTACTGCGCAGGGGTCAGATTCATCTTGTGACCTTTTTGGTTAATGGGGTTAGGGAACCCATATCGCCACCATTGGCGATAATCGAGGGGCGAGATTATACGCCCCAAAACCGATAGTTCAATCTTTATGCGATTAGGCTCATCCAGGTTGGCAAGTGGTAGAGCTGGCCTTGTGGTCGATATTCACGCCTTGTGCTGTCTGGCGAGCCAGAGCAGCGCCTCCCGATCCACCGGGCGCACCGCCTCCAGCCAGCAGCCGCTGTAGTGTTCATACTCCAGCCGAAACTGACTCTCTTCAAACTCCAGCAACCAGCTATGGCGGTCGGCCCCCGCATCCTGCTCGAGCGGCTGCAACTCCCACTCTCGCAGCAAGGCCTGCGCTAACAGCGGAAACGAGTCCCAGTCGAGCGCTGGACAATCCAGCGTCACCACGCCAGCTTCGTTATCTACCTGTTTGATTTGCCAACTCATTCCCTGTCTCTCAGCTACTGCAGGATAGCTCACCACCGCAATACCATGCCGGAGTCGGGGTGGCGAGATCCTCATATTCGGGTTGTTCATCATAGGGGTGCTGCAAGGCGGCGAACAGCCGCTCAAACGGCTGCATATCCCCTACGTCGGCGGCGTCGATCACCTGCTGGGCCAGCGCATTGCGCAGCACATACTTGGGGTTGATGGCATCCATCTGCGCCTTACGCACAGCATCCTCGCTGCCTTCGCGCATTAGCCGCGCCCGATAGCGTTCCAGCCACTCCTGCCAAACACCAGGTTCAGACAACAGGGCCAGCAGAGACGCAGGCCACGCCCCCTCTTGCGTCACATCACCGAGACGTCGAAGGAACAGGTGATAATCCACCTTGTGGGCCGCCAGCAACCGGAACAGCTCGCGGAACAGAGCAGGGTCATCCTCCTCCCACACTGCCAGTCCGAGCTTGGCCCGCATCAGCTCGGAGTAGTGCAGCATCAGCTGCTGCTCATACTGGGCCAACGCCGCTGCCAGCGCATCACCGTTTACATGGCCAGCCAGCGCCTGCGCCAGTTTTTGCAGATTCCAATAACCGACCGCGGGCTGCTGATCCAGTGCGTAACGACCCGCCGGATCCGAGTGATTGCAGACAAAATCGGGCACGTAGGCATCGATAAAGCCGTAGGGGCCATAATCCAGCGTCAGGCCGAGCAGCGACATGTTGTCGGTATTCATCACCCCGTGACAGAAGCCCGCAGCCTGCCATTTGGCAATCAACCGCGCGGTGCGGCGCACCACTTCGGCAAACAGTTCGGCGCCACTCTCCAGCTCGGGGAAGTGGTGGCGCAGCAGATAGTCGATGAGATGCGGGATCTTCTCCCCCTGCCCGCTCCAGGCGAAATACTCGATATGGCCGAAGCGCAGATGGCTGGGGGCGGTGCGCAGCACAGTCGCCCCGGTCTCCACCTGCTCGCGATAAACAGGCTCCTGACTGCCCACCAATACCAGCGCCCGCGCGGTCGGGATGCCGAGAGCATGGAGCGCTTCGGAGGCGAGATACTCACGGATGCTGGAGCGCAGCACGGCGCGACCGTCACCAAAACGGGAGAACGGCGTCTTCCCTGCCCCCTTCAGGTGGAGATCCCAGCGCTGGCCATCCGGCGCCAGCTGCTCACCCAGCAGCAGCGCGCGACCATCCCCAAGCCGCGGGCTATAACCCCCAAACTGATGACCGGCATAGACCTGCGCTACCGGCTGCATACCGGGCAGCACTTTTCCCTCGCCACAACAGGCGATCCAGTCAGCCTCGCTGACGCCTCCCAGCCCCAACTCATCCAGCAAAGCCCGGTTGAGATGAAGCAACCGGGGTTGCTGCAGCGGCTGGGGGGCCACGGGTTCACAGGCCCAGGGCAACTCGGTCGCAAAAGTGTTGATCAACTTCATGGTTGTGCCATTCGTCCCTGCGTATGCTCGTGTCACTCTTTATACTGCCGTCAGCCATGCTTGCGCTAACTGGCAACCATCATTTTTCAATTCAAGGAGAAGAAGATGCAAAAATGGGTATATGCCCTGCCCTTGCTGGCACTGGCGTGGGGTCATCAGGCCAAGGCTGCAGATATCGAGGCAGGCAAGGCCAAGGCGGCGGTCTGTGCTGCCTGTCACGGGGTGGAAGGCAAGGCGATGATCCCCAACTATCCCCATCTGGCGGGTCAGAATGCCGCCTATCTGGTGAAACAGTTGAAAGCGTTCAAGGATGGCACCCGCAAAGAGCCCTTGATGGACCCCTTCATGGCACCGCTGACCGATGCGGATATCGACAATTTAGCCGCCTTCTACGCCAGCCTGAAATAACCTCGCGTCTGACCCCAGGTTCTTCCGAGCCGCGCTTACCCTGGTCGATTAGGCAGCCTAATCGACCCTAACGACGGCAGTAGTCGATGATCAGGTCCATAAAGGCTTCGCCAAAGCGTTCCAGCTTGCGGTGCCCGACACCGTTGATTGCCAGCATCTCGTCTTCGGTCATCGGCATCAGTTGAGCCATCTCCACCAGGGTCGCATCGTTGAACACCACGTAGGGGGGCACCTCTTCGTCCTCGGCAATCTGCTTGCGCAGGCCACGCAGCTCCTTGAACAACCGCTTGTCGTAGTTGGCGTTGTCGAGCAGGCCATTGCGCTTCTCCTTGCGGCTGGAGATAGGCTGCAGGCGGGGCACCGCCAGCTCCAGCTTTACCTCTCCACGCAGCACGGGGCGGGCCGCTTCGGTCAGCTGCAGCACCAGATTGCGGGTGATGTTCTGGGTCAGCAGTCCCTTGTGGATCAGCTGGCGGATCACGCTCATCCAGTATTCGTGGCTCTGATCCTTGCCGATGCCGTAGGTCGAGAGCTTGTCGTGGCCGTGATCCTTGATGCGCTGGTTCAGCGACCCGCGCAGCACTTCCACTACATAACCCACCCCGAAATTCTGCCCCACCCGCCAGACGCAGGAGAGCGCCTTCTGGGCATCTTCGGTGCCGTCATAGCTCTTGGGCGGATCGAGACAGATATCGCAGTTGCCACAGGGCTTGTCGTTGTACTCGCCGAAATAGTTGAGCAGCACCTGACGGCGGCAGGTTTGCGCCTCGGCAAAGGCTGCCATCACGTTGAGCTTGTACTGCTCCACCTGCAGCTGCTGCGGGTTCTCGATGTTGTCGAGCAGGCGGCGCACCCGACCGATATCAGCGGGATCGTAGAGCAGCAGCGCCTCGGCGGGGGTGCCATCACGCCCGGCGCGACCGGTCTCCTGATAATAGGATTCGATGTTCTTCGGGATGTCGTAGTGCACCACGAAGCGTACGTTGGGCTTGTCGATACCCATACCGAACGCCACCGTCGCCACCACTATCTCGATGTCATCCTTGAGGAAGGCATCCTGAGTCTGCTGGCGCTGCTCGAGCGGCAGCCCCGCATGATAGGGCGCGGCCTTGCAGCCGTGGCGGGATAGCCGCTCGGCCACCTCCTCCACCCGGTTGCGGCTGGAGCAGTAGACGATGCCGCAGTTGCCCTTCTGGCTCTGCACGTAGCGCAGCAGCTGTTCGGCTGCCTTGAATTTCTCCACCAGGCTGTAACGGATATTGGGGCGGTCGAAGCTTGCAGTGTGGATGAAGGGATCGTTCAGCTCGAGGCGGTGCAGCATGTCGCTGCGGGTCGCCTCGTCGGCAGTCGCAGTTAGCGCCACCACCGGCACCTGCGGGAACCACTGCTTGAGTCGCCCCAGCGCCGCATACTCAGGCCGGAAATCGTGGCCCCACTGGGAGACGCAGTGCGCCTCGTCGATGGCGAACAGCCCAAGCGGCAGCTCGGCCAGCCGATCCATAAACTCGTGCTGCAACAGTCGCTCGGGGGAGACATAGACCAGCTTGATCTCACCGCGGCGCATGGCGGCGAAGTTCTGGATCATCTCCTCCCGACTGAGGGCCGAGTTGATGTAGACCGCCGCCACACCGTTGGCACGCAGGCTGTCGACCTGATCCTTCATCAGCGAAATTAGGGGAGAGACCACCACACCGAGCCCGGGCCGCAGCAGTGCCGGGATCTGGTAGCAGAGCGACTTGCCGCCGCCAGTGGGCTTGAGCACCAGCGCATCGCGCCCCGCGACGATCTGCTCGATGATTTCGAGCTGACCCGGCCGAAACTGCTGATAGCCGAAGACCGCCTGCAGCAGGGCAAGCGGACTCTCTGGCTGAGGATCTGGCAGGGTTTCGGCAATCGCGGTCATGGGCTCTCCTTTGGGGTCGCCATTCTAAAGCAGCCGCCGCCCACAATAAACCTGCCATTGCGACTGTTAAGGAACTGTTGCAGACTGGCTGGAGTTTTTACTCGGCTTTGATGACAAGGATTGGGATCAGAGAATGAAACAGATGCTCAAGAAGATGGCGCTCAGTGGCATTGCCAACCTGTTTGCCGAGAAGATGCCGTTCAACAAACTGATCGGCATGCAGGTGACCCACTACGACTTCGACAAGGTGGAACTGCGCATCAAGATGGACGAGAAGCTGATCGGCAACCCTTTCCACAACATCCTGCACGGCGGCGTCACCGCCACGCTGCTCGATGTAGCGGGCGGCATGATCGTCGCCGCATCCTGCATCGACGAGCTGGAGGAGTTCTCCCCCAGTTATCTCAAGGAGCGCTTCGCTCGCCTCGGCACCATAGATCTGCGGGTAGATTACCTGCGCCCGGGGCGCGGCAACGAGTTTATCGCCACCGCCCACATCATCCGGGCCGGCAGCAAGGTGGCCGTCGCCCGGATGGAGCTGCACAACGAAGAGGGCACCCACATCGCCTTCGGCACCGGTACCTATCTGGTGGGTTGAACCAAGTTAGTGCATAAAAACCACGCGGCTAATCCACTTTTAATCATTAGATTCCTTACCCCCTCTGGCCGAACAAGGTCCATACTGATAGTCGGGATTGTGTGCAGAGGGAGGATTGCAGGCGATGAGTGCGAAACTGGCCATCAAACCATCCAGAGCCTTGTTGACACAGCTCGAGTCCATGCTCGACGAGGTGCAGACACCCGAGTGTCGCCACTGGTTGGAACAGGAGCTTGAGGGGTATTCTCTCTCCTCACCCCTGCCTTGGTATCGCATCGTTCCCTGTCGGCAACGCGGTCACTTTCTGGATCTGAAAACGGGAAAATATTTGACCTGTCACATCAACAGTCAAACGCTATGCCAACGCGATCTGGCCCAAATTCAGTTCATTTATGCCCGTGAACCCGCCGCCCACTATTTGCTGCAACGCAATTCCGGTATTGAACCCTGGCCAGAACAGCTGCTGGAAGATTATCAGGAGCAGTTGATCCCCGGCCATTTATGCCTGCAAGCCTGGCATGAGCCCGTGATGTCACTACGTGAACAACTGATGGAGGGAATCGAACATTTCATTTGTGAGTACCCCAAGCACGCGGCCTTGCAACCTCAACACAGCTTGAAGGCTTTGCGGCATCAGCACTGGCATATCTGAAAACGCCTAGCGCGCAAGG
The DNA here is from genome assembly GCF_049173005.1 of Aeromonas sp. 602658. Classification (NCBI taxonomy): domain Bacteria; kingdom Pseudomonadati; phylum Pseudomonadota; class Gammaproteobacteria; order Aeromonadales; family Aeromonadaceae; genus Aeromonas; species Aeromonas sp. 602658. Next base: position 12,326 of record NZ_JAAKRF010000055.1, read on the forward strand.
AGGGCACCATAGACAAGACCCATAGCGAGATTGCCACAATCTAGAGTGCCGGAGTCAGGATCAGACTCCACCGATGGGCCACCGAGCGGTGGCCCTTTTAATGTCTGTGGGCTTGCTTCGCCCCTGCATACAGCAGGTCAGGTCACTTGGCCAGGTAACAGGTCAGCAGCTAAAGAAAATCGGGAAAACAGGAAGGATAAATGCAAAAAGGCCGCTCTATTGAGCGGCCTTTTCAAATTTGGTCGGTGTGAGAGGATTCGAACCTCCGACCCCTTCGTCCCGAACGAAGTGCGCTACCAAGCTGCGCTACACACCGATGTCTGCGGGACGGGAATTTACCGAAAGCCCCGATCCGACACAAGCCTTTTTT
>NZ_JAAKRF010000056.1:0-12593 GCF_049173005.1 Aeromonas sp. 602658
AAGGCGGGCAGCTACACCGATGCCGCCGGTAATCCGGGTAGCGCCGGCAGCGATACTGTCGCCGTCGACACCCAGGCCCCGACCGCCAGCATCACCCTGGATGGCAACATCACCCCTGACGACGTGATCAACGCGGCCGAGTCTAAGCAGGACATCGCCGTGACCGGTACCGTGGGTGGCGACGTGAAAGAGGGCGACACCGTCACCCTGACCGTCAACGGCAAGACCTTCACCGGTCTGGTCTTGGCCGACAAGACGTTCAGCATCAATGTGCCGGGTAGCGACCTGGTGGCCGATGGCGACAAGGTGATCGACGCCAAGGTCACCACCACCGACGCGGCGGGCAACAGCACCACCGTGACCGACAGCGAAGGCTACGGGGTCGACACCACGGCGCCGGTGGACCTGGCCATCAAACTGGATGCCGACATCACCGCCGACGACGTCATCAACGCCGCCGAAGCGGGTCAGCAGATCCCGGTCAGCGGCACCGTGAGCGGCGAGTTCAAGGCAGGGGACACCGTCACCCTGACCGTCAACAACACCGAATACACCGGCAAGGTGGCTGCCGATGGCCGCTTCACCATCCTGGTGGCGGGCAGCGATCTGGCGGCCGATGGCGACAAGAGCATCGATGCCAGCGTGACCAGCACCGACGCGGCGGGCAACAGCGCCACCGCGACCGACAGCGAAGGCTACGGGGTCGACACCACGGCGGCTTCGGCCCCTACCGTCACCATCATGGATGACAGCAACAACGATCAGCTATTGACCAAGGCCGAGATTGGCAATGATCAGATCCAGGTACGTGCCGGGATCAATCACGCAGACTTGGTTGCGGGCGGCAAGGTGACGCTGACCATCAACAATGGTGGGGTGAACAGCACTGTCCAATTGACGCTCAAGGCCGATGGCACCCTGCTGGCAAGCAATGGCAAGAGCTACGGCTATCAGAACGGCACCATCAGCTGGACGGAAACGACCCCGGCCAACGGCAAGTCGCTGACGGTGACGGCGACCCAGACCGACAAGGCGGGCAACGTCTCACTGCCGGGCAGCGACAACGCGCAGATCCTGAATGAAGCGCCGGAGACGGCGAACAAGCAGGCAAACGGCCAGGAAGATGCAGCCAGCATCGCCATTCCGACCCTCAGTGGCAGCGACATTGATGGCAACGTGGTGAGTTTCACTATCAAGAGCCTGCCTGCCAACGGCATCCTCTATCTGAACGGTGTGGCGGTGACCGTGGATCAGAGCATTGCGGTGGCGGACGCCGGCAACCTCACCTTCACTCCGAATGCGAACTGGAACGGCAACACCAGCTTCAACTATGCGGCGGTAGACAACGACGGCGCCGTGGATGCGAGTCCCGCAACCGTGACCATCAAGGTGGATGCGGTCAACGACCTGCCGACGCTGACCATCTCCAACGGGGTTATCGTCTCTGAAGAGGGGTTGGCAAACGGCATTGCCGACACGGTCGGCAATCCGGATACCACCAATGCCATCAAGGCGTCCGGTACCCTCTCGGTGGGCGACATCGACAGCAGCACACTCAACATTTCCCTGAATGGACCGGCCGGGCTGACGTCCGGTGGGGCAAAGGTCCAGTGGAGCTGGGATGCGGGCAGCAAGACGCTGGTTGGCTACACAGGGGTGATTGGCGGCGCCGATTACAAGGCTGTGGTCGAGGTCAAGCTGACGGCACCCAATGCCAGTGGAAAGGGTGAGTGGACCTATGACGTGACCCTCAAAGGTCCCCTCGACCACGGGGATACGACCTCGGAAGACAAGTTGTCGTTCCAGCTGGATGTGGAGGTCTCCGATGGCAGCGGCGTCACCAAGGAAAAGCTGGATGTCAGCGTTGAGGACGACTCCCCCATTGCTGACAACAGCGATGCCGTTTCCGTGGTGAAGACCGATATTCCGAACGTGCTGACCGGGCTCTTTGACCTGACCAAGTACAGTGGCAACCAGAGCACTCTGAACATGGCGGGCTTTACTATCAGCGCCCTGGGCTTCAAGTCGGCAACAGACTCCTCACTGGTAACGGCGGTGGTCAACGGTTCCAGCTCGGGGCTGGGGGTGGCCAGCGGAGCTGCGCCTTACCACAACCTCGCCAACGAGATTGACTTCCGTCACTTTGCCGACGGATCGTCCGCCTCCGAGCAGCTGATCGTCAGGCTGGATGCGGGCAAGGTTGCCTACGGCGCCAACATCAAGTTCAGCAAGATGTTTGGCGGCGAGCTGGAGAGCGGGGTCGTGGAGTTCTATCGCGGTGGTGTACTGATCAGTACCCTGGTATTCAACTCCAACGCATCGGGTGGGGAGTTCAACCAGAACTTCCAGGTGCAGCAGGGTGGCTTTGATACCATGGTGATCAAGGCGACCAACAACGGCAGCACCAATACCTCCGACAACAGCGACTTCACCGTACAGAGCATCGAGTTCCTCGGTTCCAACACGGCGCAGGCAATCGCCTATGGTTCTGGCACCGTGACCCCGCAGTGGGGGGCGGATGGCAAGGGCTCCATCGGGCTGGTAATGGACCCGGCAACCTTCGAAAATGGTCTGCGAACGGCTTCCGGTTCTGCCATCGCCATCACCGCCAGCGGCGCTAATACCCTGGTCGGGGAGGATGCGGACGGCAACCTCATCTTCAAGCTGGAGTTTACGCCGGCCACAGGCAAGTGGGAGTTCTTCCAGTATCAGCGCATGTCCAAACCTCTGGGTGATGGCGACATCGACTTCCAGGTCCGGGTGGTGGATGGTGACGGCGACGCCAGCATTGGCTCCTTTGCAACCAAGCCTCTCTTCACGCCGCTGGTTCAGGGAGTCTCCAGCGAGAGCGTAACCGAAGGGGGCAATCTGCTGCACAAAGTCACCCTGTCAGATGCAACCCAGGAAGCGACTGAATACGATTTCGCCATTCGTGGTTCGGGCAACAACCCCGCCTCCAACCAGGATTGGGGCAATGCCCAGTTCAGCAATGGTGTGACCTATAACAGCACTACCGGCAAGATCACGGTACCAGCCGGCGTGTCGGACTTTACTGTGACCATCCCGACGGTGAACGATCGCTTGGTCGAAACGAACGAGACCCTCTCGGTGACCATCGGTGGGCAGAGCGGGACCGGCACCATAGTGGACAACGATCGGGCGCCGGTGACCACGGGTGGCTACAGTGCCGGCAAGGAGGACGCGCCACTGGTGCTGAAGTGGGCCCAGTTTGGTGCCAGCGATGATCAGGCCGCTTCTGACCTGAGCGTGCAGATCAACACCCTGCCGCTGAGCGGCAAGCTGGAATACCTGAACGCTGCTGGTCAGTGGATTGCAGTGAAGGTGGGGGATCTTGTCTCCTACGCCGATATCGACAGCGGCCATCTGCGCTTTGTGCCTAGTCTCAATGAATCCAGCAGCAATGCCCTCAATGGTGGCGGTACGACGACGGGCAACCAGCAAGGGGACTACGCCACTCTGGGTTACCAGATCAGCGATGGTGCCAACCTGAGTAACTCAGGCAAGCTGGTGATCGATATCACGGCGGTCGCGGACAAGCCGGTGGTCGACATCAGCCTGACCGGCAACGGCGTCCCGCTTTATACCCAGTACCCGTCGTCCGGCATCTCCACCGGGGCGTTCCAGAGCAGCAACTTCAACAAGGGCAACTTTGGCATCACCAATAGTCTGACCGACAGCACCACCAGTCAGGATCAAGTGGTGGGCGGCAACGGCAATGACTATATCGTCAGCGTGAAGGGCGGCGGCGATTACTTCGTCGGCGGTGCTGGCAATGACGTGCTGGTCGGTGGCAACTCCACCTCAGGTGACACCCTCGACGGCGGTACCGGCAACGATATCCTGGTGGCCGGATTGGGTGGCGACACCCTGTTTGGCGGCGCCGGTACCGACCTGGCCGTACTGATGGGCTCGCGTGCCAACTATGTCATCGAGCGCAGAAGTGACGGCGGTTTCAACTTCCTGGTGAAGGAGAACGGCGTCACCATCAGCAAGTCGCTCTACGACATCGAGTTGGTGCAGTTTGATGACGGCATTTACCAGTTCAACCAGACCGACGGCACCCTGACGGCGGTACAGCCGAGTGTGGTGGATTACCCGCTCGAGATCACTGCTTCCCTGACCGACCGTGATGGTAGCGAGCAGTTCGACAGCCTGGTGCTGACCGGCATGCCGACGGGGTCGACCCTCTATCAGGGCTCCACCGTGCTCGGCACCGTGGGGGCCGATGGCACGCTGACGCTGACCGGTCTGTGGAACCAGAGCGCGTTGGACGTCAAACTGACCGGTCTGACCCTGCGGGTGCCGGGCAGCAGTGCCGGCCAGTTCGACCTCAAGGTAGAAGCCATTGCCAAGGAAGTGGCGACCGATCAGACCAGCAGTGCATCGGATCAGGATTCGATCCGCATGAGCTACTTCCTTTCCACCGAAGGGGAGCCGGGCGATCAGAACCGCACCTATGGCAACGAGCACAATATCGTGGTCGGGGATCTGGATGGTAGCGTGGTACTGCCGGGCCAGAACTACAACATCGCCTTTATGGTCGACAGCTCGGGCAGTATCGGCACCAGCGCCATGAACACCATCAAGAGCCAGTTGGCACAGGTGTTTGCAACCCTCAAGACCAGTGCCGGTACTGAGGGGGCAGGCAAGGTCAATATCTTCCTGGTGGACTTCGACAGTCAGGCCAACAAGTCCATCAGCGTGGACTTGAAGGACCCCAATGTACTGACCAAGTTGCAGGCCGTGCTCGACAGCATGGACGGCAGTAACTGGAACGGTGGGGCGACCAACTACGAGGATGCGCTCAAGACTACCTCCAACTGGTTCAACAGCGACACCGCCAAGAACAACACCAACGCGAAGAACTTGGCGTACTTCATTACCGATGGGGCACCAAACACCTATTACGACTATGAACAGACCAACCCTATCGTGAATACGAAGACCAACGAACGTCTCGATTCGTTTGTCAACGTCAACAACTATGTGGCAGGGGAGGCCTTCTACGCCAACATAGGTGGTACCAACAGGGTGCTGATCGATGCTAGTGGCAGGGTTCAACAGTGGTCGCAAAACAGCAATAACAAGTGGAGCTCGACCACCATCGGGACCTTGAAGGCACAGGGGGATGGTACCTTCGAGATCTCCACCTCCTATGACAGCAACTACTGGGCATTGCAAAACGCTCTGGCTGTTCTGCCACTTCTGTTGGCCAATAACGTGACGCTGGAAGCGATCGGCATCGGCAGTAACGTCTCCATCGATACCCTGAAGCTGTTCGACAGTGATCAGATTGTGCAGTCCAACGTGTCAGCCAACGATCTAGCCAACGCCATCTTGGGCACCTCGGTGAATAACCTGCCGGGCAGTGACCGGATCGACGGCGGTGCTGGCGACGATATCCTGTTCGGGGATGCCATCCACTTCGCCGGTATCAATGGTGAAGGCTACGCGGCCATCAAGCAGTATGTGGCCGGCAAGCTGGGCGCAGGCTCGGTGACTGATGCCCAGGTCCATGACTACATCACGGACCATGCCAGCGAGTTCGATCAGTCCTCCAGCAATGACAAGGCGGACGTGCTGATTGGTGGGGATGGCAACGACATCCTGTTCGGTCAGGGTGGCGATGACTTCCTGTTCGGTGGTGCCGGCAACGACATCCTGTTCGGTGGTGCCGGCAACGACACCCTGTATGGCGAGAGCGGCAACGATACCCTGTACGGTGGCAGTGGCAACGATACCCTGTTTGGTGGAATCGGCGACGATAACCTGATCGGCGGTCTGGGCAATGACATCCTGGTCGGCGGGCTTGGCAATGACATCCTCAAGGGGGATGGCGGTGCCGATACCTTCACCTGGCTGCAGGGCGACACAGCCGCAGGCAGCGTTGCCAAGGATTACGTGGTCGACTTCTCCAAGGCGGAAGGTGACAAGCTGGATCTGAGCGACCTGCTGGATCACGATGGTTCTCGTAACCAGAACGATCTGAAGAGCCTGCTGTCGGTGTTCCAGGACAATGAGGGGGTACATCTACAGGTCAAGGAGAGCAGTACTGCGCCGGTGACTCAGGAGATTGTACTGATGAACCATACCTTCGATAGTCTGACGGGGGGGGCCGGTACCACTGCCAACCAGGTGATCGATTACATGTTGACTAACAACATGCTCGATATCGACAAGTAAGCCCAACTCGGGGCAATAAAAAAGCGGCAGAGTAATCTGCCGCTTTTTTTATCTTTGCAGGTAAGTGAAATCAGTTGCCGAGGGTGGCGAACAGGCTCTGCTCCAGAGAGCCGCGGGAGACACAGACCGGCTTGATGGATGGGGCTGGTACGCGCTCGCCTGAGGATTCAACAAAGAACAGCTCGGTGTTGCCCTTGACGTTGACAGTGGCCACGCTGCTGTTGCCGCTCTGGGTGATGATCAGGTTGATCTGCAGGTTCGGGTTGCCCAGTGCAACTTTTGAACCCATGGTACCGCAGTCCAGCCACTCCAGTCCGTCGGCTGATTGGTTGACATTGGCGGTCATCAGGCCGGCACCGCGCTGACTGTTTTCGATGGTGAGGCCGTGATCGGTGAACCATTTCTCGGCGCGAGCCCATACCAGATCCACCGGGATCGCCATCTCCTGGGTATTGTTGGTCGCTTTGGCGACCGGCGGATTGTAGCGATACTCCTCACCACCGTTATTGTCACCAGCACAACCCGCCAGCAACAGCGCCAATGCGCACCCCATCATCTTTTTCATCTTGCTTCTCTCGTCCATTTATCAGGCCATTGGCCAACCGGTGCCTATTATCACCTGAGCGACAACCTCTGTCAGCATGCGTGCTGCATCGGTGTAAACTGAGGGGTTACCGTGGGTGCTTTACAAAATTGGTTTGCTATCATAGATTTGCTCGAAATTCCTCCATAAGCGCCTCTGTGACCAACATGCTTACCCCGGATCTGCTGCAGCAGATCATCGACCAGTTGCCAATGAGTATCTTTTGTCGTGATAGGCATGGTCGCTACCTGTTTGCCAATCGTGAATTTGCCATTGAGGCCAGGCTGGGTTCACCCGCCGAGGTGGTCGGCAAGAGTGATGCCGAGATGCCATGGGGTGATGTATTTCGCACTGAGGATGCGCAGTTGCTGACGGGGGGCGTTCCCTTGCTTCATCAACAGTTGCACTGCAACCGGGGCGGTGAGACCTGCTGGATGGAGGTGCACAAGATCCCGCTTTACACGGCTCAGGGTGAGCCATACGCCGTATTCGGAATGGTCAACGAGATTGCCCAGCGCAAGCACCTGGAACAGACGGTCAAAAAACAGCAGTTGTTGCAGCGTTTTCTGCTCGATGCCATCCCTGACCTGATCCGTTTCGATGATCACAACGGGGTGTTGCTGGAGTGTAACCAGGCATTTCTCGACTTTATTGGTCAGGGGGCGGATGAGGTGCTGGGTCAGCAGATACCATATCGGTTGGCGGCCCCCCAAGGGATGGGCCACGGCGAATGTTGCCTGCTGGATGCCAGCGGGCAGGGGCGGCACATGGAGATCACCCGGGTCGATGTCCCCGATGGTGATGGTCACTCCCTCGGGATCCTAACGCTGGGACGCGATATCACCGGCTTGCGGACCACCCAGGCGCAGTTGCAGCAGGAGCAGCACTACGACAGCCTCACCGGGCTGCTCAAACTCTCCCGTTTCTTGCAGACCAGCCGCCATTTGGGGGGCCGCAGCGCCACGCTGGTGCTGGTCGATCTGCACCACTTTCGTGAGGTTAACGATCGTTTCGGGATCCGGATTGCCGATCGCCTGCTGAGCCAGGTGGCCAAGCGACTACAGCAGTTGGTTCCGCCGCGAACCCTGCTTTGCCGTGTGGCTGCCGATGACTTTTGTCTGCTACTTCCCGAGTTCAACGAGCCTTTGCTGGAGTGGAACCAGCATCTGCAGCAGCAGTTGATGGAGTTCTATCAGGTGGAAGAGCATCGTATCCAGATTCCGGTGTTTCTGGGGTTGGCTCAGGGGCGGGCAAACGATGCCGAGCGGTTGCTTAGCCACGCCGAAGCAGCGTTGGCGCAGGGCAAGCGGCAGCAGCAGTACTGCACCCTGTTTGATCCTTATCTGCAGGCGAGACTTAAGCGGCGCCAGCTGATCGCCGCCCAGTTGCCGCTCGCCATCAAGTCATCCCAGCTGATTGCCGTCTATCAACCCATTATCAGCAGCACAACCCATCAGCTTTGTGGCGCAGAATTACTTTGCCGCTGGCCGCATCCTGAACTTGGCATGATCTCGCCGGAAGAGTTCATTCCACTGGCGGAAGAGATGGGGATCATCGGCCAACTTGGTCAGCTGATGCTGGAGTTGGGGTGTGCTCAGTTGGCCCAGTGGCAAACCGCTCGGTCGGATATGGTGCTCTCCATCAACCTTTCGCCGTTGCAGTTTCGTGATCCGGCGCTCTGCAAGCTGGTGCAGGGCTGCATTGCCCGTCATGGTCTGAATGCAGGCCAGCTGGAGCTGGAGATCACTGAAGGAGTCTTGATGGAGAATGCCGATGAGATTGAGACCAACCTGGATAACCTGATCGCCGCCGGTTTTCAACTGGCCATCGATGATTTCGGTACCGGGTATTGCTCGCTGGCCTATCTGCCAAGGCTCAAGGTCGCCACGCTCAAGCTGGATCGCAGCTTCACCCAGGGGTTGGTCAGCAACAGTGCCACCACCGCCATCGTGCGATCGGTCATCGGACTTGGCCATGAGCTGGGGATCCGCATTACTGCAGAAGGGGTGGAAACCGTCGAGCAGCAGTTGTGGCTGACCCAGGCGGGTTGTGATCGGCTACAGGGCTATCTGTTCAGCCCCCCGTTGCCGCCCGACCAGTTTGCCGCCAGTTATTTGTGACAGTCTGCAATAACAGAGAGGCCACCCACAGGTGGCCTCTCTGTTTGTGGCAGGGATCAATCCTGAAAGTAGGTGCCCCAGCCATCGTAGTCCACCCCATATTTTTCCAGGATGGGCAGCATCTTTTCGATATCGGCAACGATGGCTTCGACATCCAGTTTGCACTCGATGGTGGCATCGAAGCAGAAGATGGTGGCGCCGTCATCCAGCTCCATCTCTTCGGCATCGGTCACTTCAAATCCGGCCTTGAACAGGTCAACCGCTGCTTTTTCCAAACGGTCGAAATCCTGGCAGGCGAAGTGGTGCTCGATGTCGTAATCCGCATCGGGATTGCTGCCATCGGCCAGCAGTTCGTTGACGATCTCGGTGGTCTCATCACGCCACTCTTGCATATTCAGACTCATGTTGCCTCCAGGCGGTATCATTGCGGCAAAGCATACTCGCAGAGTGGATTCGGCTCAATGTGGCTGACCTGCTGACCCTCTAATTTCTATCATATTGACGCTGCCTGTAGGCATGCAGGGGCCAGCAAGTGTGGGAAAAGGGACTGAAATGGGTGATATATGGCCATGTCGTTCGGTTGTTGAGCGAACGCGCTTTTTATCGTGCCATCATGGTTGACACTCTGCGCAGGAAAGGGTTTAATGCGCGCCGTTGCCCAGATAGCTCAGTCGGTAGAGCAGGGGATTGAAAATCCCCGTGTCGGCGGTTCGATTCCGTCTCTGGGCACCACAATTCCTCCTTAGTTCAGTCGGTAGAACGGCGGACTGTTAATCCGTATGTCACTGGTTCAAGTCCAGTAGGAGGAGCCAAATTCGAAAAGCCCGCTCAATCGAGCGGGCTTTTTCATTTCTAGTTGCTGTTGCATGCCGCCAAAAAGAGCGTCGCACCACAGGTGGCACTGAACAACAGCATTCCGGTCTGCAGCATGCTGCCAGGGCAGGGCTTCTTCTCTCTTTTTCTGGCCCTGATCCACTTCGGTTTCATCACGTTTCCTTATCCATTTTGTCGCACTCCTGTGCAGGCTCGCCATCTTTGTTGAATGGCGCCATGGCGTCAATCTCCCTCGCAAAACAATTAATTCAGCACAGTTGAACCGTGTCTTCTCTGGAGATGTTTCGACCTTTAAGCCATTGTTAACATTTTGGAAAACCTGAGTGACCCTGTGGCCTGGCGGGGATATGATGGGATCAATGATGTTCCCATCCTGACGGAGAGATCCCAGATGAGCAGCCCCTTGAGCTATGTACTGGACGGCATTCATTGCGAGCCGCACTTTTTTACCGTTCCCCTCGATCATGATGAGCCGGATGCTGACAGCATTACCCTGTTTGCCCGTACCCTCTGCCGTAAAGACAAGCTCGATGAGAAGTTGCCCTGGCTGCTGTTTTTGCAAGGGGGGCCGGGATTCGGGGCGCCGCGCCCGACGGCTAACAGTGGTTGGCTCAAGCGGGCGTTGCAGGAGTTCAGAGTGCTGCTGCTGGATCAGCGTGGCACCGGGATGTCGAGCCCCATCCATGGGCATATTCTGGCCAAAATGACACCGACCGAGCAGGCGGAGTATCTCGGCCATTTTCGCGCCGACAGCATAGTGCAAGATGCCGAGTTCATCCGGCAGGAGCTCAGCCCCAAGCATCGCTGGAGCCTGCTGGGGCAAAGTTTTGGCGGTTTTTGCTGCCTGACCTATCTCTCGCTCTTCCCCGATAGCCTGCGGGAGGTCTATATCACCGGCGGCATCGCGCCGATTGGCCGCAGCGCCGAGGAGGTTTACCGTGCCACCTACCAGAGGGTGGCTGACAAGAACCGTGCCTTCTTCGCCCGTTTCCCCCACGTTCAGGGGATTGCCAACCGGTTGGCCAACCATCTGCACCAGCATGATGTGCGGCTGCCCAACGGTCAGCGCCTGACGGTGGAGCAGTTCCAGCAGCAAGGGCTGGATCTCGGTGCTACGGGTGCCTTTGAGGAGCTTTATTACCTGCTGGAAGAGGCCTTTATCGGCGACAAGCTGAGCCCGGCCTTTCTTTATCAGGTGCAAAGCATGCAGCCATTCAATACCAACCCGCTGTTTGCCATCCTGCACGAGGCTATCTACGCCGAGGGGGAGGCGACTCGCTGGGCGGCGGACCGGGTCAGAGGGGAGTTTCCTGCGGTGAACTGGGTGCCCGGCAAGGATTTCACCTTCACCGGAGAGATGGTTTACCCCTGGATGTTCGAGCAGTTCCGCGAGTTGCAGCCCCTGAAAGAGGCGGCTCATCTGCTGGCCAACAAGGCGGACTGGGGGGCGCTCTATAATCCGGCCCAACTGGCCCGCAACAAGGTGCCGGTAGCATGCGCCGTTTATGCCGAGGATATGTATGTGGAGTTTGACTACAGTCGCGAAACTCTGCGTGGTCTTGGCAACAGTCGCGCCTGGATCACCAATGAGTATGAGCACAACGGTTTGCGTGCCGATGGTGAGGCGATTCTTGATCGCCTGATCGCGTTGAATCGCGACCGTTAATTGCCGTTATCGGCAACCATCGCGGGAGCCCGGACTCCCGCGATGGTTGTGATGGATGGTTGTTATGAAAGCGTGACTCCCTGAACCTTGACTCGTATCCGCCAGACGATGAGTGGATAGCTGGCTGATTAATTTCCCCCTCTTTCACTGTATCTGCCGATCCCTCACCATATACTTGCCAAACGACTCTGTATTGAGCCGCGGTCAAACCGATTGACCAACCCGTGCTCGTTACCATTAGAAAGTCGCTCCGATGCTCTGTATTCCGCGTATCTGATATGCCATCTCTGCATGCCCCGCTATCCGGGGGAGGGGATGGTCGTGCTTTTCAATCAAGATAAGGATGTATGATGAGAAAGTCTCTGTTGGCCTGCTCCCTGTTGCTGTGCCCTGTCGTGTTTGCTGCCACCCCCCATTGGGAATATAGCGGTGAGGCGGGACCTGCCCACTGGGCCAAGCTGACCCCTGAGTTTAGCCAGTGTGCGGGCAGCAATCAGTCGCCGGTTGACCTGAACGGATTGGTCGAGGCCAAACTGGCCCCGCTGGTACTCCACTATCAGGCGGGTGGCAACACAGTGGTCAACAACGGTCATACCGTGCAGGTCGGTTATGCCCCGGGCAGCACCTTGCAACTCGATGGCACCAGGTTTGAACTAAAGCAGTTTCACTTCCACGCCCCGAGTGAGAACCTCATCGAGGGCAAATCCTATCCGCTGGAAGGGCATCTGGTGCACGTCAGTGACAAGGGAGAGATCGCCGTGGTGGCGGTGATGTTCGAGGCTGGCAAGGCCAATCCGGTGCTGGCGGCAGCTTGGAGTGTATTACCTGCCAAGGTGGGGGAGATCCAGGCCCTCAAGGCGCCGCTCTCTGCTGAGCAACTGCTGCCGGAAAGCCATGACTACTATCGCTTCAGCGGTTCCCTTACTACGCCTCCCTGCTCGGAAGGGGTGCGCTGGCTGGTGATGAAGCAGCCGGTTGAGGTCAGTCAGGCCCAGATCGACGCCTTCAAGGCGGTGATGCACCACCCCAACAACCGACCGGTGCAGCCCCTCAATGGGCGCGTGGTACTGCAATAACACAGCGTTGCAATAGCGCTGCAGATAGCAAAATGTCTAGTCCTGAAATAGGTTTACACATTTTCAACTAGCATTTTTCTACTCAGAACCCTCTATGTACCGCATCGGGG
>NZ_JAAKRF010000057.1:0-11115 GCF_049173005.1 Aeromonas sp. 602658
AAATGAGCGACGTAATCTTGTCATTGAACACCTCAGGTCATGGTGGCGACTGTACCACCTAAAATGGTGTCCGGGATAATTAGACCACTACAGAGGTCAGGGCCGGTAAGCACTGGCCTCTTTTCGCAAAGCTTAGCTAAAACTGAACCATCCTGACTAATAGCTGAGTCTCATCCCTGCTCCAGCTTCAATCGCCCATATGAAAATCCATCATCCTGCGCAGCACGCTTGAAATGCGCATTGCCGATTGTACGTAACCATCTGATTTATTGACGAAGAAGTTATGGGTGTAACAGCGCCATTGGGGATACACTGAATCGCCCCTGTGCTCTAGACACATCCCATTGACAGACTGGATTGTATGCTCCTTTGGCTGCAGTCCAACTAAGTAAGGAAAACGGCTCGGGAGTTTATCCCCTTTGTCTCAGATCTAGCGCGAACCCCATTCGAGCCCCCCCACACCTGGGGCAACCGCAGGCCATTCCCACAGTTTTTGTTCAAATTGAACAATGTCAACTAAATTTTATTATTATAATAAAATTTGATATGCTCATGAAAAATGGAATGCATTATCAATCGTCTTGACAGGAAAGCAACAACTGATGGCAACAATTAATGATATTTGCAGAATTACTGGATTTTCCAAGGCAACCGTATCACGCGCCATTAATGAGACAGGTCCGGTTAAAGAGTCAACCCGAAAAGTAATTCATGCTGCCATGCAACAACTCAACTTTCGTCCTAATTTGGTAGCGCAGGCGTTAGCAAATAAGAGTGGCAGTAGTATTGGTTTGGTTGTATCGGATTTTGACGGTGCTCACTTTGGGCATTTATTAAAGAATGCAGCCTTGGTTGCAGACCAAACAAATAAGCAATTGATTGTGACCGATGGCCATAATGAACCAGAACGAGAAAAGCAGGCTATTTATTCACTGGTAGATCGTCGCTGCAGCGTGTTGATTGTGTATACCCGGCATATGACTGAAATTGATATGTTGTCCATTCAGCAAGAAATTGGGCTGCCAATCATCTTTATCGGACGCTCACTACCTTCCCATTGTGGTTATTCGATTTACTTTGATAATGAACACGCCACCAAACAAGCAGTGAGTCACCTGCTCTCCCTAGGCCACACCAGGATTGCCTATTTTGGTCCACCAGCGATCACACCAACAGGCATTGTTCGTATGGATACATATCGGAAGATGCTATTGGAATGGGGTATTGAGTATCAAGAACACTGGTACCAGTGCAGCAGCTTTAACATCGCGGAGGGTTATCGTGCGGCAAAGCAATATCTCACAAAAGGGGGGGGATGTAGTGCCCTTTTTGCCGCGAGTGACTCGATTGCATTCGGGGCGATGCAGGCATTTCGCGAGGCAGGGCTATTGCTACCTAACGACATGTCCATCGTCAGTATCGACGATGAAGAGATCTCGGCCTATCTATCGCCACCTTTGACCACTTATCGGTTCCCGCTCACTGAGATGGTTCACCATGCCATGGCGATAGCACTCAAGTTGATGGATGGGCAAGAAGTACCTTTCGAGTCTAAAGTGTTTCGGGGGGAATTAAAGATCAGGTCATCCGGGATGACTTGCATCACTTCATCGTGATTCGAACTATACCAAATAAAGACCCTATCGGGTCTTTATGTTTACCTCCAATGCCTAAGCGGCCTCGAATGGGCCCGCCCAATCCTTCGCTTATCTATGGCCGCAGTAGACCGGAGTCTTTCGGCGCTAAAACCAATAACACTAGGCCCTCAGGCGAACTTTTGCCTAGCTTCTGACACGTTCTACGAATGCAGTGAACTGTTATTTCTTGTGAGTTGCAGCACAAAAATGGAACCGGTTTCTGTAACCGGTTCCATTTTTCTTTATAGTCATCATCAAGGTGATTAAACACCACATTCTAACTTAAGTATGTTGAGGACTATGTAATGAATAAAAAAATCTATCTGTTTTGTGCCGCAGGCATGTCTACATCTTTACTAGTCAATAAAATGCGTGAGCAAGCCGCCAAACATTCTGTGCCGGTTGATATTGAAGCTTTTCCTGAATCTCAATCCAATGAAAAAGGTATCGAAGCTGACGTTATTCTACTGGGCCCTCAGGTCGGTTATATGTGTCAAGATATCTCAGCGCGTTTCCCTCATAAGCCAGTCGCTGTGATTGATGCAGGTATGTATGGCCGAGTAGATGGACTGAGCGTATTGAAAGTTGCTATAGCCGAAATTAAAAAATCAGCCAAGCCAGCCTAACCTATAGTACTTCGACGTAAACAAAGCTATACCAAATTATTTTATCAATGATCCTGCCAATGATAATTAGGCGGCATTCATTGGTGCGCGCCACCGTTTTTATTAAAGTGGCAAGGGTAACTTTCATAAACTGACATGGCAATTATTTAACAAATTTTATTTATATTTAAATAATCAGAGGCACCTATGAATTTCGACGATCTAAACCTAGACGATATAAAAGAAGACGGTTCAGAGGTTCAGCAAATGGATCTTGAAGAGCAGGTAATGGGCATCATTATCAATTCTGGTGAAGCTCGTAGCTGTTCTTACAAAGCCTTGGCATTTGCAAAGCAAGGGGATTTTGCTCAGGCCGATGCGAAAATGGAAGAGGCTCGTCAAGCAGCGAATGCCGCCCATTTGGTGCAGACACAATTGATTGAAGCTGATATGGGAGAGGGTAAGACCCCGATGACACTCATCATGGTCCATGCCCAAGATCACCTGATGACATCGATGTTGGCCCGTGAGTTGATCAAAGAGTTGATCGATCTTCACAAGAAAATTTCCAATTAAGCGGAGCATTATCAATGAAGTTTGCACATGACTTTCTTATGGGCGCAGCCAGCGCGTCTTACCAAGTAGAAGGTGCCTGGAATGAAGATGGCAAAGGCATGACTAACTGGGATGAATTTACCAAGATCCCGGGGAAAACCTTCGAAGGCACCAATGGGGATATCGCGGTTGATCACTATCATCGCTATAAAGAAGATGTTGCCTTGATGGCTGAGATGGGTCTGGAGTCCTATCGCTTCTCCATTTCATGGGCTCGAATTTTCCCAAATGGTGATGGCGAGATTAATCCAAAAGGGATTGAGTTTTACAACAACTTAATCGACGAGTGTCTTAAATATGGCATTGTGCCCTTTATCACACTTTATCACTGGGATCTGCCACTGCCCCTAGAAAAAGAGGGGGGATGGTTGAGTCAGCGTACCGTCGATGCATTTGTTAACTATGCAAGAGTGTGCTTCGAAGCCTTTGGTGATCGTGTAAAACACTTCATCACCATCAATGAGACGATTGTATTTTGTTCTCTAGGTTATATGGCTGGCGCTCACCCACCAGGAATCAAGAATGATCCGAAGAAGTACTTCCAGGCTGTTCACAATGTTTTTTATGCTCATGCCAAGGCGGTGCTGCTATATAAATCCATGAATCTATATGGTGAAATTGGTATCAGTAACGTATTTAGTCCAGCTTTTGGCGTTGATGATAGTGAAGATAGCCAAAAAGCGGCATATCATGCTAATGCGTATGCGACCCATCTCTACTTTGACCCGATTTTGAAGGGTGAGTATCCAGCTTATGTCATGGACGCACTGAAAGTCAGCGGCTTCCATCCAGAGCAGACAGCAGAGGAGTTAGAAACTATCAAGTTGGCTGCTAGTTTGAATGACTTTATGGGGCTCAATTATTATCAGCCGAGTCGGGTTGAATTGATCAAAGGTTCTCTAGAGCCGCGTGAAGCTACCCGTGAAAACTCAACTGGTGCACCGGGAAATCCAAGTTTCGATGGTTTCTTCCGCACCGTGAAGATGGATGATAAACGTTATACCAAATGGGATTGGGAGATTTCGCCAGAGGGCTTTGTAGCTGGTTTGAACATGCTCAAAGATCGTTATGGTCAAGTCAAGATTTACATTACTGAGAATGGTCTTGGTGATGAAGATCCGATTGTGGAAGATGAAATTTGTGATGTCCCACGCATAAAATATATCAGCGAGCATTTAACTGCGCTGAAACAAGCAATCAGTGATGGTGTGAACGTCAAAGGATACTTTGCGTGGTCTGTTATTGACCTGTTGAGCTGGCTCAATGGATATAAAAAACAGTATGGCTTTATTTATGTCGATCACAAAAATAACTATCAGCGAAAGAAAAAAATGTCTTTCCACTGGTTTAGTTCGGTGATTAAAAATCGTGGGGAAGATCTCTAATGAGTAATTTTAACCAAAAAATACAAGCCGTGATGCCCTATGTCATGGGGTTTGTTAACTCCAAGCCGGTCAAGGCAATCAAGGATGGCTTTCTTTACACCATGCCGTTGACCATTATTGGTTCGGTATTCCTATTACTGGCGTTTATTCCTATCCCTGGGTATGGCGAATTGATGGCCAGTATCTTTGGTGACAATTGGCAGGGGCCATTGTGGCAAGTAGTAGGTGCCACCTTTGATATTCTGGCACTCATCGGTGTGTTCGGTATCGCTTATAGCTGGGTTCAAAATGAAGGCTATCAGGGGGTTAGTGCAGGCATTTTTGCAATCGTAACCATGCTGATCCTCAACGATAACTTCATTCTGGCTGCGGATGGTGCCACCTTGGGTGGGGTGATTCCTAAAGCCTATATGGGTGGTAAGGGAATGATCGTGGCCATCTTTGTCGGCATCACTGTAGGTTGGATTTATAGCTGGTGCATGAAGAAGAACCTGACCATCAAGATGCCGGATGGCGTGCCGCAGGGGGTTGCTAATGCGTTTACCGCCCTGATCCCGGGTGCCTTGATCATCCTGACAGCCTGCTTCACCTGGATTTTCTTTAAGTTCGCGTTCGACAAGACAGTGGTCGTGGTGTTGTACGATCTGCTTCAGATACCATTGCAGGGTTTGTCTGACTCTCTGGGGGGGGTCATCGTTGTTGCCCTGCTGATTTCTTTATTGTGGTGGTGTGGTGTGCATGGCTCCGCCATTGTAATGGGGATCATGGGGCCGATCGTGACGGCGAACGCGCTGCAAAACCAAGAATTGCTCATCAAAGGAGAGCAGTTGATTGCCGGGGAAAACGCCAAGATTGTTACTAACCAGTTCATCGATCAATATGTAACGTTTGGTGGTGCAGGCCTGACCCTTGGTTTGGTTGTATGTATGTTGATGTTTGCAAAGTCCACGCAATATAAAGATTTGGGTAAAATAGCGATCATGCCAGGGTTGTTCAATATTAACGAGCCGGTGATCTTTGCTTTCCCCATCGTATTTAACCCACTGATGTTGATCCCGTTCTTGTGCGCACCGATTATTTCTGTACTGATGGTTTATTTTTCCATCTCTGCAGGCCTGGTCGAGCCGTTCACTGCGATTACCGTTCCTTGGACCACTCCGATGATCATCAGTGGCTTCATTGTGGGTGGTTGGAAGGCCGCGTTGCTGCAAGTATCAGTATTCTTGATGACTATCTTTGTGTACTACCCATTTATGAAAGCGCAGGACAATATCGCCTGCAAAAATGAAGATGTCTCAAAAGAGACGTTTGAAGAAGATGATGCTTTGTCACTGCAACTGTGACGATATGATGGCAGGGTGTTGATGTTGAAAAACACCCTGCTATAAGCAGAAACAAATATTTAATTAACAAACATCCCAACCAGTACAGATATTGATATTTTCATACAGTTCTATTCAGCTCATTTCATGGATTGAATGGTAATACTTTACCTGTTGTTTTTTCATTCTCAGAAATACTAAATAAATTAACATGGAGTTATAATGAAAAAATTTAGCTTACTATATACCGCCGCAGCTGTGGCTGCGGTAATGAGTTCCGCGTCTGTTTTTGCGAATAGCAATGATGATATTGAAGCGCTGAAACTTCGCCTTCAGGAGTTGGAAACTAAGGTCAACACAGAAACTAAATATAAAGATGACCAGCAGCCAGCAACATTGACCAGTGAGACAAAAGTACCGGATGGACTTGTATTTTCTGGTTATGCTCGTTACGGCGCACATTATCAAAACTCAGATAAAGAGCGTGTGAGCAGCTTTGGTAGCTTGAGTGGTAATGCTACTGGTCGCTTGGGTAATGAAGGTAATGGTGGCGAGTTTCAGCTTGCCAAAGTCTTTAAAAACGACAGTGGTGCCATCTGGGATGTAGTCTTGATGCTGGATCATTGGTCTGAAGGTTCCTGGGCCGACGACGGTGGTGTCAACGTCAAGAAAATGTACGCCGGTGTGGCTAATGTTTTTGAGTCGCAACCAGACCTGTATCTGTGGGCTGGCCGAGATTTTCATCAGAGACCTCAGACCGATCTGAATGACTATTTCTGGATGACTCATGATAGCCAAGGTGCCGGTTTCAAAAATTTGACCTTAGGTGGGATCAAATTTGATTTTGCTGGTGTCGGCCAAGTTAATGATGACATGGTAGAAGACAACGGTCGTTATGCGCTGACCAGTAAAGTTCATGGCATCAAGTTGGGTGACGTGGATCTTAGCCTTTATGCAAACTACGGTACTACTTCCGAAAAATTGACTGAAGATGACAAAAAAGAGCTGGCAAACTCTGCTTATCAGTTAGCAAGTGAAGCGGTATGGGCGGGCCAAAAGTTTGTTATTCGTTATTCACACAATGCGCTAAACAGTGTGTTTGATTTGGCTGACAATCAAGACGCTTTGTTGTTCAGCCTAGATGGTGTCATCCCCTTGACCGAGCGGGCAAAAATTCAATATTTGACCTCTTATCAAAAACTTGATTTAGACAAGAGTGATGAGAGCCGCAAAAACTACAGCTTTATCCTGCGTCCGACTTACCAGTGGAACGATGTTCATTCTACTTGGTTAGAGGGGGGTTATAGCATCGTTGACTATGATGATATCGATGCGACTAACACCTCTTGGAAAACAACTCTATCACAAAATATCGCTATCGGTGGTGAAACCTGGTCTCGCCCGATGTTACGTTTCTACGCCACCGTCGGGAATGCAGATAATGAATATACCGGTCGTGATGACAAGGGTGTGTTGACAACATCTGATGATGACACAGTGACCTTCGGTGCCATGTTTGAAGCATGGTGGTAAAGAGAAGCTAGTGTTTCATGACGGCCTTATGGCCGTCATGCTTTTCGAGTTACAGGTGTTTACCCCTTGAACCCACAATAGTTGTCTGGGCGGCGTAAATAGTAGATATGCCATTTATGCCATACAGCCGTTACAATAAAGCCTATTTAGGTTCCATCAAAAATTTCATGATAATTTTATCAAAAATATATTCATTCTCATTTAGATGGAAAAATGTAAGCGGCATCTTCATTTAAAATATGCTGCAAGGTCAGCGTGAAGGATTAACGGTATTTTTTATGAATAAAAAACTCAAAGTAGTCACCATTGGTGGTGGTAGTAGCTATACTCCTGAGCTGGTTGAGGGATTCATTAAAAGGTATGCAGAACTCCCTATTGGTGAGCTCTGGTTGGTCGATATTCCTGACGGTGAAAAAAAACAGAATATAATATTTGAGCTGTGCCAACGAATGATTGCCAAGTCAGGCTTGCCGATTACCCTTCATAAGACACTCAATCGCCGTGAGGCCTTGACTGGTGCCGATTTTGTTACCACTCAGTTACGGGTCGGTCTGCTCAAAGCTCGAGAAAAAGATGAGCGCATTCCATTAAGCCATGGTTTGCTTGGCCAGGAAACAAACGGTGCTGGTGGTTTATTTAAGGGGCTACGAACCATTCCGATCATTTTTGATATAATCAAGGATGTTGAAGAAATTTGTCCAGATGCATGGATTATTAACTTTACTAATCCGGCGGGGATGGTCACTGAAGCTGTCGCGCGTCATACCAATTTCAAAAAATTCATTGGGGTATGCAATGTCCCCATTGGCATGAAAATGTTTGTGCAAAAATCGCTACAGTTAACAGATGCTGATGAATTATCTCTTGAGCTGTTCGGTTTGAATCACTTCGTTTTTATAAAGGATGCTTTCGTTAATGGCGAATCCCGTTTTAATGAGCTATTTGAATATGTAATCGATGGCGCACAAAAGGAATCTGCTTCAGTAAAAAACATATTTAGCATTCCCTTTGAGGCTGATTTTTTGCGCGGCTTACGGTTATTACCTTGTCCCTATCATCGTTATTACTTTAAAGAAAAAGAAATGCTAAGTATTGAGATGGGCGAGTATTACAAAGGGGAAACAAGGGCACAGGTAGTACAACGGGTAGAAAAAGACTTGTTCAAGCTGTATCAGGACCCGAATCTTAATTATAAGCCAAAAGAACTTGAAATGCGTGGTGGCGCATATTATTCAGATGCTGCCTGTGAAGTAATCAGCGCCATTTATAATGACAGTCACAGTGAGCACTATGTGATTGTCCCCCATCATGGTCAGATAAAAAACATTCCTGCTGAATGGACAGTCGAGATGACCTGTCGGATCGGTCGTGATGGTGCTAAACCTGATCCACGCTTTAGTCAGTTTGACGAAAAAGTGCTAGGTTTAATCCATGGCATTAAAGCGTTTGAAATTGCCGCAGCCAATGCAGCAGTGAGTGGTAGCCTCAATGATTTGCTGGTTGCCATGAATATCAATCCGCTGGTACATTCTGATGATGATGCAAGAAAGGTGGCAACCGAGTTGCTATTGGCACATAAAAAACATTTGCCACAATTTGCTGAGACTATTTCTGAACTGGAATAAGACTGCCAATCTCATTTAGCATTAACTGGTTGCTGCGAGAACGGCAACCAGTTGTTAATTTTATAGGGGGCAACCATGTCTAATTATATCTCTTTTGATATCGGCGGCACCGCCGTTAAATATGGTGTAATAGATGATGCTGGAGTTATTTATGAAAAGGGTTCATTCCCGACCCCTGATAATTTACATGGGTTACTAGATGCAATGAAGATGGTCTTGTCGACCTATCAACACAAATATTTACCGGTTGCTATCGCGCTAAGTATTCCTGGAGCAGTTAATGAAGTTTCTGGTTTTATTGGCGGTATTACAGCACTGAGATATATCCATGGATTTAATATTAAGGCTAAATTCTCAGAGGTCTTTGGTTTACCCGTTGGAATGGCCAATGATGCTAACTGTGCCGTGTTATCGGAAGGTTGGATTGGTGCAGCGAAGGACGTTAAATCATATGCCTGTGTTGTAATTGGCACCGGCGTTGGTGGTGGTGTGGTGATCAATGATCATTTAGTGAGTGGCGCGACTCAGCATGGTGGCGAGTTTGGCTACTGGATTATGGATCCATTTAGTCGGACTAACTGGAGTGATCTTGGCTCAACACGAATATTATTGCGCAAAGCGGCATGGGCGCTGGGAGTTGATACTATTGATGGCGAGGATTTTTTTGCCTTGGTAGCAAATGGGAATCCATTGATGATTTCTTTACTTGATGAATTTTGTTTTATCAATGCATTGGGCATTTATAACATCAAGCATGCAATTGATCCGGATCTCATCTTGATCGGTGGTGGAATTAGCAGCCAACCTAAAGTGATTGAGGGCATTAATAATCAATTAAAAATATTATTGAGCCGTGGTGGTAACATGGAATTTGAGGTTGTTGCATGCCAGCATAGAAATGATGCCAATCTAATTGGCGCAGTTTATAATATGCTACTCAAAGATTAGTTTTTACAACCAAATTTTGAATTAACTATATTTTTAGTGCCAATTATTTAGTAGCTGAAAATTTCATTAGATTGAGTTTTTTGGCATATGTAAAGGTAAATCTTCACAATGGTAGGGGCATTATTTGTTGAAACAACAGCGGCCTCTATCAGAAGCAGACAACCTATGCGAACGGTACTCATAGCCTGGAATGTGGCACGGACGGCGTAAACTGGGGAGCCTGTCAGTAATCCGGCACCATAGAGCAGAAAACACAGAGGTCAGGGCCGGTCGGCTCTGGCCTCTTTTTCGCACCGCTTAGCTAAAACGGAACGATCCTGACTAATGGCCGAGCCGCATCTCCTGATCCAGCTTCGATCGCCCATATGAAAATCCATCATCCTGCGCAACACTCGTGAAATGCGTATTGCCAATTGTACGTAACCATCTGATTTATTGACGAAGAAGTAATATGTGTAACAGCACCATTGGGGATACATAGTGTACTGATCCAGGGCACTGAGGGATGATTTAGGAAACAACGTCATGGCAACCCACCGCAGTTGCTTGCTCTTCAATGCTGCCCATTCCACACGATGACATACCAAACACTTGTTCTCTTTATGGTTTTTACTACATAGTATGGTGAGTGTGGGCTTTTGATAGAGATGGAAAAAGCTATGGTCGAAATACCGCTCGTGATGATATTTGTTGATATGGCAGAAAATGCCCTCAGCGAAATAGCGGATAATCCTTAGTATCGAGAGGAGTTGCTAACAGCCGCTCAGTCTATCGATGACTGGGTTCAAGAGAAGCTAGGGAAAACCAACAAACGAACCTTGCAAGAAAGCATCCAATTAGCGATGGATACCTCTATCGTGCGGGACAAGGAGACCATTTACGCGATTATTGCCGTTGTCTCTACGCTGTACGCGACATCAAGCAGCCTGCGCGGAGCTGTTGTCGGCGGAACACTGCTGGCGCGTTTTGGTGAAGGTGCTTTCCCTCATATTAACAAACAAGAAATTCGGTTTGCTAAGCCAGTTAACGAAAAGCTTTATTCATATTTTTTCAAGCATAACAATGCATCATATAAAATAGCATTAAAAGATTTTGATTTTAAAAAACATGCTGATTTTTCGAATATAGGTGTTGGTCAGACTTCTTGGGGTGCTATCTCGTTGTTCAACGCGCGAGGAATTATGGCAATATCACTTAATTATGGGCCGAAGATTTTGAAAGCAATAAAACGTTTCCTAATCTTCTATCCCACGTAAACTCGATTTGTAGTGATCTAATCATCCCGGATACCATTTTAGGTGATACAGTCGCCACCATGACCTGAGGTGTTCAATGACAAGATTACGTCGCTCATTTACTGCCCAATTGAAACTCGAAGCCGCATCCCTGGTGCTCGACCAGGGATATTCTGTCCCTGAAGCCAGCCGTTCACTGGATGTCGGTGA
>NZ_JAAKRF010000058.1:0-10507 GCF_049173005.1 Aeromonas sp. 602658
GTAGCGCCGATGGTAGTGTGGCATTCGCCATGCGAGAGTAGGACACTGCCAGGCACCCAATACAAGAAACCCCGCTCATCGAGCGGGGTTTTTTATTACCTGAAACTCAGAAGGTAGCCTGATTTTTGACCGGCCCTATCTCCTTTCCTCTGTTCTTATTGTTACTCGGCGCTGCTTTCTGGTTCTACAAATAGCCTGATGTTCCGCTTGGTACTCTTGAACCGCTGTCGCTCTGTATGGCGGCTCTGGCGTAGTAATGACCCACGAATCCTATGCTCGCCTGTACGCCACGATCTCTTGCTTGCGATCTTTCCTGGGCATCTGCGTCCTGTGTTAGCTGAAGTCTTTCTTTTTGAGCCCTCTGCTTGTCCATGATTTTGTTAGTCGCCCACTGACGTTATGCCAGAGAGTGTGTTGGCTGTGCTAACACGTAGGCGCAGTGGTTGCTGCTTTGGGTCCTTGTTGTTTGGGGTAATAAGGAATTGGGAAGGGATTCGCACAGGAATGCAGAGGTTCGATATTGATAGGTGATCTTGTGGCAGCTGTTGAGCCCGCAGGTGAGAAGCTCAAGAAAGGAGTTGAAGAAGACTAATGTGTTGAGATCTATGAGGAGTGGCAAATCGCAGGCAAATAAAAAGCCCACGCAATATGGTTGCATGGGCTCGGTATGAATGGCGGAGGAGGTGGGATTTGAACCCACGGATGGTCGCCCATCGCCGGTTTTCAAGACCGGTGCATTCAGCCGCTCTGCCACCCCTCCGCAGCAGTGCGGCGAATATTACCATGCTGATCCGGCTTGTAAATCCCCGTCCGGTTCGATTGCTGGTTAATTGCACGAAACGACATGAAAAAGTGGCAATCAGGGTGCATCAAGCGCTTTTTTGGCCAGATAACTTGACTTGAAAACAGAGTCAACCACTATAGTGGCCTCTATCATATCCTCTGCAAGATAACGTTATGACTATTAAAAATGCCCTGTTTTGCGCGCTGGCTGGCGTGACCCTGCTGGCGACGCCGGTACATGCAAGCGAGCTGACCAAAAGCGATGTCGAGCAAATCGTTCGCGACTATCTGGTCAAGAATCCCGAGATCCTGGTCGAGATGTCCAATGCCCTGCGTGCCAAGCAAGAGAGCCAGCAGGCCGAGAGTGACAAGGCGCTGATCAAGGCTCACTCCAAGCAGCTTTATGCCAATCAGGATCCCGAGATGGGGAATCCGAAGGCGTCGCTGACCATTGTGGAGTTTTTCGATTACAACTGCGGTTACTGCAAACGGGCCCATCCGCTGGTCAAGCAGCTGATGGCGGAAGATAAAGATATCCGTTACATCTACAAGCAGTTCCCCATTCTGAGCGAGTCCTCCTACTTCGCAGCCCGTGCTGCGCTGGCGGTCCAGCTGGGTCAGCCTGACAAGTACCAAGCGTTCCACGAGAAGCTCTATACCCATCAGGGCCCGCTCGCTGATGAAGCACAGGTCAAGCAGTTGGCTGTGGCGGCCGGCGTTGACTGGAGTAAGGTGGAGGCCAAGATTAAGGATGGTAGTATTGACCAGAACCTAGGTACCAACCGTGCGCTGGCTGAAGCGCTCGGTATCTCCGGTACCCCAGCCTTCATCATCGGTGATCAGATCCTGCGCGGTGCCCCCCGTGATCTGGCCAGCCTGATGGGGTTTATCAAGGACGTGCGTGCCGGCAAGAGCATTCAATAAGCAGTTGTCATGGTCGAGGGCCCAGCGCCCCGGCCAGATACAGAAAGAGGGTCGGTATCACTACCGGCCCTCTTTTTTATTATGTCCTTTGGCACAAGTGGTCGTCGCGAAAGGACCATAACAACGTGCTCAGGACCCGGCCTGTTGGCCTCAGTAACAAGTATTAGCAGAGTCGTTCGGAGTCTATTGATAAATATTTCGCCTCGCCGAGGTGTGTCGTGAGCATTGCTTAATTCCGGTCAAGATTTTTTCTGCTGCTTGCCTTAGAATCGCCGCCCGTTGCAGGAGAAACCCCTATGTTAGTTGATATTTTACGGCTGGTTTTTATAGCCGGAGGCCTCGTATTTGTCTTCATGCTGGTGCAAGCCTGCTGGCGGAAGAAGCAGAGTGGATCCTTTGAGGCGACCCCCTTTTGGCCGGTGGCGTTGATCGGTGGGGTTGCCAACTTCCTCGATACCCTGGGGGTGGGCAGCTTTGCGGTAAAGACCGCCTGCTACAAGCAGTTCAAGCTGATCGATGATCGGGTGCTGCCGGGTACCCTCAATGGGCAGTGCGTGCTGCCGACCGTGACTCAGTCGCTGATCTTCGTCGGTGCAGTCGCAGTGGAGCCGCTGACGCTGATCAGCATGATGATGGCCGCCGCAGCGGGCGCTGCCTGGGGGGCTCGCCATGTGGCCTCGTTTGATCGGCAGACCATCCGGCTGGTGATGGCTATCTCCTTACTGGTCGTCGCAGGGCTTATCTTTGCCGGTCTGCTGGGGCTTTTCCCTGTAGGCGGCGATGCGATGGGGCTCAGCGGCTACAAGTTGGCGATCGCCCTGCTTGGCAACTTCATCTTCGGGGTATTGATGAATGTCGGTATCGGCCTGTTTGCCCCCTGCATGACGCTGGTTTATATGCTGGGGATGAACCCGCTGGCGGCGTTTCCCATCATGATGGGCTCCACCGCCGTGCTTAGCGTCTTCTCCGCAGGCACCTTTATCCGCAAAGGGGCGTTTGATGCCAAGGCGGTGCTGGCGGTAGCCATCTTTGGCCCCATCGGTGTGGTGCTGGCCGCCATGCTGGTCAAATCCATGGATATGGAGATGCTGAAGTGGTTGATTGCCTTTATCGTCATCTATACCTCCTGGACCATGTACGCTTCCTGGCGGGCGGCGCGTCGCTCCCCTGTGCAACTGGCGGTGGAGAGCGCAGGCTAGCCTGTACCAGTGCCGCTTCGGCCTTGGCCCCCAGATAGACATAGAGACCAAGCGCCAGCAGCAACCCCACCGCACACCCCATCACCCCGACCGCTGGCCAGAGCAGCTCGCTCTGGCCGAGCGAGCCTTTGAACAGCAGCAACAGCCCCTCGATGGAGACCGCGATCAGAATGGCGGCGATAAAGCGGGTGATGGTGCGGCGAATAGCGCTGTGGCGGAAGATATCCTTATGCAGCAGTACCTCCTCTTCCAGAATGGTCTTGCCCAGATCGAACACCGCCAGTGCCAGCGTCAGGAAGATGATGGCGCTAAAGGCGCCGAGCTGGTTCTGCTGCTCGCCGCACAGTAGCTGGTAGAGCTGCTCCAGCCCGTGCCAGATCAGGGTGGCGACGATGAGAAACAGCGCCATGCTGAGCACCACATAGACCGCCTTGAACCAGGGCATGGCGCGGCGGCGCTCCCTGTCCCCCATCAACCAGCCAATCAGCTGATTCAGACAGACGGTGATCTCCCGTCCTTGCCCCTGCACGATAAGGTGCAGCCGATTATGGGCGGCCGGTGCTGCAGGCTGGATGCACATCGGCCCCTGATAGTGGTCAATGCTGACCACAAAGGGATACCCCTTGAGCGAGGCAAGGGGAGCGCTGAGCAGCCCCTGCAGTAGCGGGGTCAGCTCCTCCTGATACTCCTGATAGCGCCGCAGCACATCGATGGGGCTCATCTCTGCCATATGGACCTCGGTGACGTGGGCTCTTGTGGTGAATGTGCAAATAGTGGGCCTGCTTTATGACAGGGATGGCGGGGTAAGTTGCACCAGAGAATGACAAATCGGTGGATGACGAGGGGGTAATGCACCAGAAATGGGCGTATTGCCGCCCTGTGTGGTGATGGAGTCTCTGTAATAGAAAAGGGCCCATGACGGGCCCTTTGCGACAACCAGCGGCGATTTAGCCAGCCAGCTTGGCGAAGCTGCGTTCGGCGGCGGCCAGGGTGTGTTCAATCTCCTTGTCACCGTGAGCCAGCGACAGGAAGCCTGCCTCGTAGGCGCTCGGCGCCAGATAGACACCCTCTTCCAGCATCAGGTGATAGAAGCGCTTGAAGCGTTCCATATCGCAGCGAGTGACCTGCTCGTAGCGGGTGATTTCGTTCTCTTCGGTGAAGAAGAAGCCGAACATGCCGCCCACATAGTTGATGGCGAGCGGGATGCCGTGCTTGGCTGCGGCCGCTTTCAGCCCTTCTGCAACCCGCGCTGTCTTGGCGCTCAGCTGCTCATAGAGACCCGGCTCCAGCAGCAGATCCAGCATGGTGAGACCGGCCGCCATGGCCACCGGGTTGCCGGAGAGAGTACCCGCTTGATAGACAGGGCCGGTCGGGGCGATGTGCTGCATCACCTTCTTCTTGCCGCCGAAGGCGCCAACAGGCATGCCGGCACCGATGATCTTGCCAAGGGTGGTGAGATCCGGATCGATGTTGTAGTGACCCTGGGCACCACGCAAGGAGACGCGGAAGCCAGTCATCACTTCGTCCAGGATCAGCAGGGCACCGAACTCGTCACAGATGGCGCGCAGCCCTTCCAGGAAGCCGGGGACCGGCGGGATGCAGTTCATGTTGCCTGCGACCGGCTCGACGATGATACAGGCGATCTCGCTGCCGTACTGAGTGAAGGCTTCACGCACCGAATCCAGATCGTTGAAGACGCTGGTCAGGGTGTGCTTGGCGAAATCGGCCGGAACGCCCGGGCTGTTGGGTTGACCCAGGGTCAGGGCGCCGGAACCGGCCTTGACCAGCAGGGAGTCGGCGTGGCCGTGGTAGCAGCCCTCGAATTTGACGATCTTGTCGCGGCCGGTGTAGCCACGGGCCAGACGGATGGCACTCATGGTGGCTTCGGTGCCGGAGTTGACCATCCGCACCTGCTCCATGGAGGGGACAATCTGGCGTACTTTCTCGGCCATCAGCACTTCGATCTCGGTCGGCGCACCGTAGCTCAGCCCCTTCTCAACGGCCTTGATGACGGCGGTTTTGATGGCCGGGTGGTTGTGACCCAGCAGCATGGGGCCCCAGGAGCCGATGTAATCCACGTAGGCCTGACCATCCACATCATAGAGATAGGCGCCATCGGCGTGATCGATGAAGCGGGGCGTGCCGCCGACCCCATTGAAGGCGCGGACCGGTGAGTTGACGCCACCCGGAATGGTCTGGCGGGCCTGTTCAAACAGCTGATCTGATTTTGACATGGATCATCCTTAATGGGATTTTGGTCGTCACACAAGGGATTGCAGCCGATTGAGACTCGGCAGGCCGGAGCATCAGGAGTATGCTTTGCGCTCTCGCCACCCGGACTCTCGGTCTGCTCCCGTGACAAAAATTTAACGGGCCGACTATAGCAGAAAGCCCCAGCCCTGGGCAGCCGAGCAACGCGCCGGGTGATCCTGATCTCAGCTAGCTGACGATATGGTTTTTCCAAGTTGGTGTAACAAGATGGCGCAACAAGCTCTCTCCTCTGAAGCCGATACCTCTTCGCGGGGGCCGCTTTCCCGCATTATCCGGCAAGACAAGATGCCCTTGCTGGTGCTGCTGCTGGCGGCGCTGGTCGGCACCCTGGCCGGACTGGTGTGCGGCCTGTTCGAATCTGGTGTCCACTGGCTGGCAGAACAACGTATCGCCTTGCTGGCAGACCGTCCCTGGTGGCAGCTCGGTCTGCTTGGCTTTGGCTTCAGCGCCTTGCTGGGATTTGTCGGTTACTTCCTCACTCATACCTTTGCCCCGGAAGCGGGTGGTTCCGGCATTCCCGAGATCGAGGGGGCGATGGACGATCTGCGCCCGGTGCGGTGGTGGCGAGTGTTGCCGGTCAAGTTCTTCGGTGGCATCTGTACCCTGAGCTCCGGTATGGTGCTGGGGCGGGAGGGGCCTTCGGTACAGATCGGCGGTAACCTCGGCAAGATGGTGGCGGATATCTTCCGGCTGCCCAAGGAGCATGGCCATGCCCTGTTGGCCGCCGGTGCGGCGGGCGGTCTGGCGGCAGCCTTCAATGCGCCGTTGGCAGGCATCCTGTTCGTGATGGAGGAGATGCGACCGCAATTTCGCTACTCTTTTCTGGCCATCAAGGCGGTGGGGATCTCCGCCATCATGGCGACCTTGATGTTGCAGAACATGAAAGGGCAGGGGGCGGTGATCACCTTGCCTCACTACGATGCGCCAGCCCTCAAGGCGCTCTGGCTGTTCCTCTTTATGGGGGCCACCTTCGGGGTGCTCGGTTTTGTCTTCAACAAGCTGGTGCTGGCCTGTCAGGATGGCTATCTGGCGCTGCACCAGAACAAGCGCCACCGTTTTGTGGCCATCGGTATGCTGGTTGCCGGTACTTTCGGCGTGCTGTCGCTGTTTGCCCCTGCGGTGACGGGGGGCGGCACCGAGCTTATTCCTCATCTGATGGGGGATGAGTATGCGATGGCGACCCTGTTCCTCATCTTCTCGGTGCGGCTGGTCGCGACCCTTATCTGCTTCTGCTCCGGTGCCCCGGGCGGGGTGTTTGCGCCAACCCTGGCATTGGGCACCCTGTTTGGCGTGGTGTTTGGCCATCTGTTTCATGCGGCGTTTCCGGAGCTTGGCATCGAGCCCGGCGCCTTTGCCATCGCCGGAATGGGGGCGCTGTTTGCTGCCACCGTGCGTGCCCCCATCACCGGTATCGTGCTGGTCACCGAGATGACCGACAACTATCAGCTGATCCTGCCGATGATGATTACCACGGTCGGGGCGACTCTGGTTGCCCAGTGGCTGGGTGGCCGACCCATCTATTCACAGATCCTGGAGCGAACTTTACGGCTCGCTGCGCGTCAAAAGCGGGGTGATGGCAGCGCCACGGCCAGTTAATTTTTCCCTTTATCGCCTTTGGCCCCGGTCAGATCGGTATAGTGAAGGGAGAGGCGCTGCCGTAAATGGCGTGATAACGGGATGAGGGGCTATGTCCAATCTATTGAAGTTATTGGTCGTGTTAGCCGTTGGCGGGCTCATCGGTTACTTTGTCGGTAACCGCCAGGAGCTGGCCCAGAGCAGTCTGTTGGTGGTGCAGCAGGAGACGCTGGATCGTCAGGGCAAGGCCATCGGCCAGCTCAAGACAGAGCTGGGGGTGAAAGATACCCAGCTGGCGACCCAGAAAGCGGCCTTCGAGCAGTTGCAGACCACCCTGAAGAGTCAGGAGGCGCAGGTGCAGGAGCTCAAGCGCCAGCTGGCCTTTTTCGAGCGGATCATGCGCCCCACCGGCGAACAGGTGGGTGTGGTGATCGACAACCTGACTCTGCAGGAGACCAGCATTCCCGGTCGTTACCACTACCGCCTCGCACTGACCCAGCCTGCCAAGAAGCGGGAGCTGTTTCGCGGTCAGGTGCAGATCCGGGTCGAGGGGAGCCTGGCCGACAAGCCGAAGACGCTGACCGGTCGCGACCTCGGAATGAAGGTGAGCGAGTGGCGTTATGCCCTGCGTTATTTCCAGCTGCTGGAAGGGAATTGGCAGTTGCCGGAAGGCTTTGTGCCGGATCGGATCCGTGTCACCATCAACAAGGATGGCAGGCAACCAGCGCAAGAGCTGCTGGTTGAGTGGGGCGAGGTGATCAAGCCGCTGGTCGCCACACCGCCTGCTCCGGTTCCCGCGGCCGGTTAAACGTGGTGAATACTTGAACTGAATGGTCGGGTATTGGATAATTTCGCGGTTTCCATGTTTGTGGATCTAATGGTTGTGAGGTCAGTAATGAGTGCAGTAGCAGAAGCCCCGCTGCCCATCCAGATGACGGATGCGGCGGCCAACAAGGTGAAGAACCTGATCACCGAGGAAGAGAATCCCGAGCTGAAGCTGCGGGTATACATCACGGGTGGGGGCTGCTCCGGTTTCCAGTATGGCTTTACCTTTGATGAGAAGATCAACGACGGGGACACCGTAGTCGAGAAGAATGGCGTCACCATGGTGATCGATCCCATGAGCCTGCAATATCTGGTAGGCGGCAGTGTGGATTACACCGAGGGTCTGGAAGGTTCACGCTTTACCGTGACCAACCCCAATGCCACCACGACCTGTGGCTGTGGCTCCAGCTTCTCCATCTGATCGGCGTATCGGTCTGATGAAACGGCTCTCGGCAACGAGGGCTGTTTTTGTTTGTGGTGATCAGTGTGCTCCATCAAACAGCATTTCTCTGAAACAACAAAGGCGCCTTGATGGCGCCTTTGTTGTTTGCAGGATGGCTTAGCGGGAGCTTGCCGCCGCGACCAGCGGGATCCGGTTCACCGCCTTGCCCATGTAGGCGAGGGTGATGGTCACAATGATGCAGGTGAAGCTCAGCCACATGTAGGGGAGGTAGTCGAGGGTGGCCACTCCCAGTACCCCGGCCATGAAGATGCCATTGTCGCTCCAGGGCACCATGCCGCAGGTGAGGGTGCCGCCAAACTCGGCGTTGCGAGAGAGGTTCTTGCGTGCCAGTCCCAGTCGGTCGTAGTTCTTGGCCATGATCTTGGGGGTCAGGATCAGCGACACATACATGGCTGAGCCGAACACGTTGGCCAGAAACGCGGTGCCGATGGTGTGGCTGGTCAGGCTGCCGACGCTATTGATGCGCTTCTCGAAGGCGCTGGCGATCACTTCCAGAATGCCAACCTTCTCCAGCAGGCCGCCAAACCCGAGACCGAAGATGATGACCGCGACCGAGCCCAGCATGGACTCCATGCCGCCGCGACCGAGAATGTTGTCGATAAAATCGATGCCGGAGGTGATGGCAAACGGACTATAAGCTGAGTGCATCGCTTTGACCGGATCCATGCCCTGGAAGGCGATGGCCCAGATCAGGCCCAGCAGGGCGCCGAAGCTGATCACCGGGAAGGCGGGCTTGCGGTTGGCCAGCAGACCCAGCACCAGCACCACGGGGACTATGGCCAGCGGGGTGATGTTGAACTGGTTGTCGAGAGCCTCCATCACCAGATTGACCTGCTCCAGGCTGACATTACCCGAATACTGCATGCCCACCACGGTGAACAGCACGGCGGTGATGACATAGGAGAGCAGGCTGATAGGCAGCATCCCCTTGATATGCTCCACCACGTCGACGTTGGACATGGTCGAAGCCAGCACTACTGAGTCGGAGAGCGGAGAGAGCTTGTCACCAAAATAGACGCCGGAGAGCACGGCACCGGCTACCAGCGGCGCAGGCACGCCGAGGCTGTGGCCGATCCCCATCATGGCGATACCGGCGGTGGCGGCAGAGCCCCAGGAGGTGCCGGTGGCCAGCGAGGTCAGGGAGCAGATGATCAGGGTCGCCAGCAGGAAGATGGACGGGTGAATCACCTTGAGGCCGAAGTAGATGATGCTGGGGACTATGCCACCGGCAATCCAGGTGCCGACCAGAGCACCGACGGAGACCAGGATCAGGATGGCCCCCATTCCCTTGGCAACGCCGTCAACGGCTGCCTGTTCCAGGGATTTGTAATCGTGGCCGAGTTTGATGCCAAGCCCCATGATGACGAACCAGGCGATGAACAACGCCAACTGGATCGGCAGATCGAGCACGCTGGTGAACGAGAATGCCAGGGCCAGGAAAATGGCCAGACAGGCAAACACCTGTGCCATGCCCGGTAGTCGGATGTGGTTTTGTTGGTTTTGCATAGATACTTCCTAAACTCTTGCTCGCCAAGGTCACTCCCTCTCGTCCTGTGGATACATCGATCCCGAGGAGGCAACCCAAAAAGAGGCCGCAATCTACCACAAACCCGGCGGGTTAAAGCCCCATCAAATTGGCAAAAATGCACATTTGATTGAAAAAATCACAAATTAGTTGATCTCATAACCCGTTTTTGAGCGGCCTGTTGACACAGGGGGCGCATACGAATCCTGCTTGTGACGCCACTTGCATCCCCAGTAGATGAAGATGATAATTATTATCAATTGTTGATTGGGGAGAAAACAATGCGCTGGATATTGCGGGGTATGATGTTGCTGGTGGCGGTGGCTGTACTCGCATGGGGTCAGGATAAAGAGTACGGCACCTGGAGTGCCGGTTTTCTGCTGG
The DNA here is from genome assembly GCF_049173005.1 of Aeromonas sp. 602658. Classification (NCBI taxonomy): domain Bacteria; kingdom Pseudomonadati; phylum Pseudomonadota; class Gammaproteobacteria; order Aeromonadales; family Aeromonadaceae; genus Aeromonas; species Aeromonas sp. 602658. The sequence continues at coordinate 9,950 of NZ_JAAKRF010000058.1, forward strand.
CTGCCTGGGTGATGCTGGAGCCCGGATTGCGGCCCGCCTTGATCTTGCTGCCAGTGGCCGGGTTGACCGGTATCGTTACCCTGCTCTGGCAGCAGCCCTGGTTATGAGCTTTTGACGGGAGCCTGCTTGATCTTCTGCTGTGCCACCTTGAGCGATTCGACCACCAGCTTTTCCATTTCGGTGCGCTTGGCGTCGGTCAGGAAGTAGATCATGTCGACATTGTGTCGAATATAGTGGGCCGGAAGCTGGTTGAGGGTGAGGCAGCAGAGGTCGGCCATCTGATCGCTGTTGAGCTTCTGCTGCAGCCCCTGTTTCTCAATCTCCTTGAGCACCAGATGTTCGTAAAAGTTGTGAATGTCGGTATCCAGTATCATATGCGTTCCTTGGCATGACGATGAGCGGGGAGTCGTCAAAGCATAGCCATAACAAGGAGTAAAAACAAAAGGCCCATCACTTTCGTGATGGGCCTTTTGCGTAATGAATGGTGCGAAGAGAGGGACTCGAACCCTCACATCCGTGGGACACTAACACCTGAAGCTAGCGCGTCTACCAATTCCG
>NZ_JAAKRF010000059.1:0-8343 GCF_049173005.1 Aeromonas sp. 602658
CACGGGGTGTGCGGCATTCTCGGCGCCCTGCTGACCGGCGTCTTTGCCAGCCCGGATCTGGGCGGTACCGGGGTGTGGGACTATGTCACCAATCAGGTTGCCGAGGGCTACTCCATCCTGACTCAGGTGAAGATCCAGGCTATCGGGGTCGGTGTCACCCTGCTCTGGTCCGGTGCCGTGGCGGCGATTGCCTTCAAGGTGGTCGACATGCTGGTGGGCCTGCGGGTGAATGGCGATGCCGAGCGGGAAGGGCTGGATGTCACCTCCCACGGCGAGAAGGCTTACAGCATGTAATCCCGAATGCCAGACAACAAAAAACCGCCGGGATCGGCGGTTTTTTTATGACTCGAGAGCTGCAAAGCCTGAGTTCACACGCTTAGTTCACGACGGCCACGTTGATGCTGCCATTGCCCTGGGTCATGCGCACACGGGCGCCAGGGGTGAAGGTGGGGCTGGCTTTCTGCACGACCACGATGGCTTCGCCGTTCTCTTTCTTGATCTCCAGCTCGACGCCGTCGACCTGATTCATCTTGTTGCCGATGGCGTTGCCTGCCGCTGCACCGGCGATGGCGCCGCCTGCGGCTGCGATGTCGCGTCCGGTGCCGCCACCGACTGTGCTGCCCAGCAGGCCGCCGACTACGGCGCCGCCAATGGTACCCATCAGGGAGTTCTCATCGGCCTGGATCTTCACCGGGCGGGTGGAGATGATGGTGCCGTAGCTGACGGTCTGCACCTGTTTGGCGCGGTCTTTGGTGTAAACATCGCCAGAGTAAACGTCACTGTTGGCGCATCCGGTGATGGTGGTCGCTGCCAGCAGGGCAATAAGGGTCATACGCTTCAACATGGTGGGCCTCCTGGGCTGAACGTAATTTGAACAATCCGGTTGATGAGTGAACTTTACTCCAACCCCGTCACACATGAAATCGGCAAAATGTAACCAATTATGCGTTCTGTAACCGGTTTTGTCCTTGAATCGCAGCTGTACCGGAGAGGGTTTTAACCAGCAGCAGACGGTCTTCTCCGGGGCCGAAATAGTCGGCTACTTCCGCCTGCAATGTGTAACCGAGCCGGTAGTAGAGCCGCTGGGCCGGATTGGCCGGATCGACCGTGAGTCGCAGTTCGCTGATCTGCAGCGCCTGCTGGTTGGCCTCCATCTGGCGCATCATTCGCTCGGCCAGACCAAAACCGCGCGCCTCGGGCAGTACCGCCAGCGAGAGCACCCAGCCTTGCGATCGCTCCTGACCGAATCCCCCCAGCACATAACCCACCAGCTGCCCCTCGTATTCGGCCACCAGCAACAACTCGGGCCACAAATCCATCGCCTGACGGAAGAAGAAGGCGGGATAGACATCTTCGCCAAACACCTTGGCATCGATCTGCCAGATGGCGTGCATGTCATTGTGGGTGGCGGGGCGTAGCAGGGGCGGGTTGTGGTGCATCAGGACTCCATCGGCAGCAAACGGATCGGCAACGCCGCTGACCTTGGGGTCAACGGCAAAAAAGGAGTCATAGGGTAGTGGTCATCCCCTGCCGGATGCAAGGGATTGGCGGTTATGGCGGCAGGGGGCGGCTCTGGGGCAGTTTGGGAGCCTTGCGCAAGCCGTCGAGCAGGTGGCGGAGGGTGAGCCAGGGGTGGCGTAGCAACATGCGCGGGCCGCTCCACTTCATCACCTGCTGGATCTGTTTGCGCATCGCCGGTGCGTAACAGTGGATATTGCAGTTGGCGCAGGTGGGTTTGTGGCCGTGGCCATAACGGCAGCGACGTAGGCGCTGATAGGCGAAATCCCGCAACTGGCGACAGTGGCGGCAATGGGGATCCTGATGATGGTGCTGGCAGTAGAGGCGGATCATGGCGCTGACCGTCTGCTGCTCGCGCATGAGTCTGGGATGGTCACTCGCCTTTTTGCTGGCTGCGGCGTGTGAGCCCCGGGCTGGGCTGGCATGATGACTTTTCATGGCCGCCATTCTCCTGACCTGCTCGCTTTGGGTGTTGATACAGGTCAAAAGGGGGGATAAAAAACAGGGCCCGCAGGCCCTGTGTCATCAGATGAGGCTGGTTGCCTGCTCCAGCCAGGTGAGATCCTCGCCCTCGAGCAGCGGGCTCAGGCGGCGGAACACCTCGACATGGTATTCGTTGATCCAGCGGAATTCGGCCGGGCTCAGCAGGCTGCGGTCGATCAGGCGGGTATCGAACGGTACATAGGTCAGACGCTCGAAGCCCAGCATCGGCAGCTCGCCAACCTGTTCCAGCTCGGTCACCACCACCAGGTTTTCGCAACGGATGCCAAAGCCATCTTCACGGTAGTAGCCCGGCTCGTTGGAGAGCACCATGCCCGGTTGCAGGGCAACCATGCTCCCTTTCGGCGCGATGCGCTGGGGCCCTTCGTGGACACTCAGGAAGTGGCCGACGCCGTGGCCGGTGCCATGGTCATAGTTGTAACCGGCCTGCCACAGCGGCATGCGGGCCAGCACGTCGAGCTGGATACCGGCGGTGCCACGGGGGAAGCGGGCCTGATCCAGCGCGATATGGCCCTGCAATACGCGGGTAAACATCGCTTTCTGCTCGTCGCTCACCTCACCCACCTTGATGGTGCGGGTGATGTCGGTGGTGCCATCCATGTATTGGCCACCGGAGTCCAGCAGATAGAGGCTGTCCTGACCAAACGCACGGGGAGTGCCGTTGGTGTGGTGGTAGTGGCACATGGCGGCGTTGGGGCCGAGTGCCGAGATGGTGTCGAAGCTCGGCTCGACGTAGTGCTCCTGCTCGCGGCGGAACGCTTCCACCTGATCGGCCAGGGTGCCTTCATCCACTCCCTCGAACTCGCCGGAGGCAACCAGCCGATCCAGCCAGGCGAGGAAGCGGGTCATGGCCACGCCATCGCGCAGGTGAGCGGCACGCATGCCGGTCAGCTCGATCTCGTTCTTGCACGCTTTCGGCAGCATGGTGGGGTCTTGCCCTGCCACCAGAATGGCGCCCGCCTCTTCCATGACGAGCTGGGTCCAGGCGTTGGCGCTGTCCGGATCGGCCAGCACCTTCTGCTGATCTTCACCGATGCGCTGCAACACGTCGCCCAGCTTGTCGATGGGGTAGACGGAGACATCCTGCCCCACGTGTTGGGTGAAGGCGAAGCAGTCAATTTTGTCGGTATCGACGAAGAAATCCATGCTGGTGTTGGCGTAGAGCACCGCAAAGCCCAGCACCACCGGCAGCCGGTCGATGTCGCGGCCACGCAGGTTGAGCAGCCAGTTGATGGGCTCGGCCTGGGTCAGCAGCACTGCATCCAGCCCGCGCTTGCGCAGGTCGGCCGCAAGCTGTTCACGTTTGGACTGGCTGGACTGGCCTGCCAGCTCCTCGCTGTAGAGGATGACCGGGCTCTTGGTCGGCTCCGGGCGATCGCGCCAGTTCAGGTCGATGGGGTTCTGCTCGACGCGGATCAGCTCGATACCGCGGTCGGCCAGCACGGCCTTGGCATTCTTGTACCAGGTCAGGCTGTGCAGGCGGGCATCGAAGCCAACCCGGGAGCCTGACGGCAGCTGCTCGGCCAGCCACTGCACATGAGGATTTTCAATGAGGTGGAGGAATTCGAACAGTTCGGCGGGGGTTTGCATCCGCGCCTGCACCGTATAGCGACCATCGACAAAGAGGGCTGCTCGCTGGGCCATGATGATGGCGACCCCGGCAGAGCCGTTGAAACCGGTGATCCAGTCAAGCCGCTCGGCATAGGCGGGGATGTACTCGCCGAGGTGCTCATCATCGTGGGGGACGATAAATGCGTCCAACTCCTGCATGGCCAGCTCGGCCCTGACTTGGGCGACGCGGGTTTCAATTATCTCGAAATTATTCATGTCGTTAGTGCCAGATGGTTGCTATATGAGTGTTCAGTTTTTATGGCCGCTGGCCAGGATCCGCTTGATCGACTGACCTGCTGCTTCGATATGCTGCCTGAGCAGCACCACCGCCTCGTGCTTGCGCCGGGCGCGGCACAGTTCCAGCAATTGGGCGTGTTCACGCTCCGCCTTGTCCACCCCGTCGCTGGCAAACAGCAGCTCGAAGCGGACATAGCGGTCACAGCTCAGATTGATCTGGGCGATCAGGTCAAGTGCCTGGGGGCGACCGGCTGCCTGATAGAGGGTGGCGTGAAAGCTGTGGTTCAACTCGGCCCAATGTTCGATCTGGGTGCCTGACTCCAGGGCGTGATCAAACTGGGCGAGGATCGCCTCCGCTTGCGCGAAGGTGGCTTCCGTCATCTTGTCGACGGCGTGGAACAGGGTATCGGCTTCCAGCAGCGCTCGCAAATAAAAGAGCTCTTCAATGGCCGAGGCGTCCAGCATGGTGACCACGGCGCCGCGATGGGCTTCGAACTTCACCAGCCCCTGCGCTTCCAGCTGCATCAGGGCTTCGCGCACCGGGATGCGGCTCACCGCCAGCTCTTTGGCAATGGCATCCTGACGCAAGGGGGCGCCAGCGGGGAACTCCCCACGGAGGATCCGGCCACGGAGGTTTTCCATCACCATCTGGGTTCGGGTCTTGTAGGGTGGGGTCATGGTCGGGTCACGATTGGGCGTTACAGAATTGTATATTGTATAAAGTTTGGCTGAATCTACCCCGTCAGGGCTGGCAAGGCAAGGTTTAGGGGGCTGTTGCTGCGTGGTTGGCGGCGTTCGGGGCTGCCATAAAACAAAAATGCCGGTCAGCATGGCTGACCGGCATGATGTCACTGATACGAAGCGAGCCTGTTACAGCTGCGGACCTGCAGCAACCAGACGCTTGCCCTCTTCATTATCGGTGAAGCGCTCGAAGTTCTTGATGAAACGCCCTGCCAGATCGACGGCCTTGGCATCCCACTCGGCTTTGTTGGCGTAAGTGTCGCGCGGGTCGAGGATCGCCGGGTTCACATCGTGCAGCGCGGTCGGGATCTCCAGATTGAAGATTGGCAGCACCTTGGTCTCGGCCTTCTCGATGGAGCCATCCAGGATGGCGTCGATGATGGCGCGGGTATCCTTGATGGAGATGCGCTTGCCGGTGCCATTCCAGCCGGTGTTGACCAGATAGGCTTCTGCACCTGCCGCTTCCATCCGTTTCACCAGCTCCTGGCCGTACTTGGTCGGATGCAGGGAGAGGAAGGCTGCGCCGAAGCAGGAGGAGAAGGTCGGGGTCGGCTCTGTGATGCCGCGCTCGGTACCGGCCAGTTTGGCGGTGAAGCCAGACAGGAAGTGGTACTTGGTCTGCTCCTTGGTCAGCTTGGAGACCGGAGGCAGCACACCGAAGGCGTCGGCAGTCAGGAAGATCACCTTGGTGGCGTGACCTGCCTTGGAGACCGGCTTGACGATGTTGTCGATGTGATAGATGGGGTAGGAGACGCGGGTGTTCTCGGTCTTGGAGCCATCATCGAAGTCGATGGTGCCATCGGCAGCAACGGTCACGTTCTCCAGCAGCGCATCGCGGCGGATGGCGTGGTAGATATCCGGCTCGGCCTCTTCGGAGAGCTTGATGGTCTTGGCGTAGCAGCCACCTTCGAAGTTGAACACGCCGTGGTCATCCCAGCCGTGCTCGTCATCGCCGATCAGCTGACGCTTGGGATCGGTGGAGAGGGTGGTCTTGCCGGTGCCGGAGAGGCCGAAGAAGATGGCCACGTCGCCGTCCTGACCCACGTTGGCAGAGCAGTGCATGGAGGCAATGCCGCGCAGGGGCAGGAAGTAGTTCATCATGGAGAACATGCCCTTCTTCATCTCGCCACCGTACCAGGTGCCACCGATGAGCTGCATCTTCTCGGTCATGTTGAAGGCAACAAAGTTCTCGGAGTTGAGACCCTGCTCCTTCCAGTTCGGGTTGGTGCACTTGGCACCGTTCATCACCACGAAGTCAGGCTTGAAGGTTTTCAGCTCTTCCTCGCTCGGGCGGATGAACATGTTTTTCACGAAGTGTGCCTGCCAGGCCACCTCGGTGATGATGCGCACGGCCAGGCGGGTGTCCGGGTTGGCACCGCAGAAGCCGTCTACCACAAACAGGCGCTTGCCGGAGAGCTGTTTGGTGACCAGCCCTTTCAGATGTGACCACACTTCGGGGGTAATCGCTTTGTTATCGTTTTTACCCTGGTCAGACCACCACACAGTATCCTGGGTAGTGGCATCTTTGACGATATATTTATCTTTCGGAGAGCGGCCGGTAAAGATACCGGTGTTGACGTTGACGGCGCCCAGTTCGGTGACGACGCCGCGCTCGAACCCTTCCAGGTCAGGGCGAGTCTCTTCAGCGAAAAGCTGCTCGTAAGAGGGGTTGCGAACGATTTCCTGGCTGTTTTTGATGCCGTACTGGTCCAGTCCTAATTGTTGGGCCAGGGTGGGTTCTGCCACGATTGTCATTGTATTCTCCTGGGTTCAGAGGTTTGTAGGGTTCTATCTGACGTTCATCCTATCACTTAGGTGGTAGAGTTTAGCGATCGCCATCAAACTTTATAAAATAGGGTATTTTTTTGTTATTAAAGTTAAAGGCGGGTTTTGCCCGCCTTTAATTAGTGTAACTTGTTTGCATCATTGCCGGGAGCCCTGCTGAACAGGGTTTCGACATCGATCCCATTAAATTGGTACTGGGCGCCGCAATAATCACAGTGCATGTCGATCTTGCCGAGCTCCTGCACCATCTCCATCACCTCTTCCTTTTCTATCTGCAGCAGGGCTCCTTCGCAGCGCTCGCGGGAGCAGGTGCAGCGGAACTCGACCGCCTGCGGATCGAACACCCGCACCTTGTCCTGATGGTAGAGACGGTAGAGGATCTCTTCGGCTTCCAGACCAAACAGCTCTTCATCCTTGATGGTGCTGGTGAGCTGGGTCAGGTGCTCGAAGTCGTCGCTGTGATCCTCGCTCTGGGCTGGTAGTTCCTGCAGCATGATGCCGGCGGCGCGGGGTTTCCCTTCATGGTAACCGGTACGGATCCACAGCTTGGTCGCCAGCTGTTCGGACTGGGCGAAGTAGTGCTCCAGACAGCCAGCCAGGGTGTCGGCGTCCAGCGCGATGATGCCCTGATAGCGTTCGCCCTGTTCCGGCGTGATGGTGATGACCAGCTGGCCGTTGCCGATCAGGCTCTGCAGTTTGTCGTCGCTCGGCAGCTCGCCCTCATAGCGTGCCACGCCGCGCAACTGCTGGTTGTTGTCACCGTTGATCACGGCCAGACGCACCGGGCCATCGCCCTGCAGCTGTACGGTGATGGAGCCTTCAAACTTGAGGGTAGCGGTCAGCAGGCTGGTGGCGACCAGCAGCTCGCCCAGCAGCTTTTGCACCTGCACCGGGTAGTTCTGGGCTTCCACCACGTGGCGGTAGGTGTGATCCAGCTGGACCAGCTCGCCACGTACTTCGTACTCTTCAAACAGATAGCGATACAGCAGATCTTGGTTGCTCATCATATATTCCTGAGTTCTTCGGTGAGGTAAATCGGACGCAGTGACCGCCTGTGGCCGTCACTGCGCTATCAAATCGGGGTCGGTCAGTACTGCTTGACCTTGAGCAGCTGACGCCGCTCCTGCTTGTCGGGGCGGCGCTCGGGGCTTGGGGCAAACTGGCTGTTGAAGCGGCGTGCCTCGCTGTTTTCAGCCCGTTTTTTCAAGCTTTCGGCGGTCTCTTCATAGAGCTGCTGGGCGAGCGGTGCCGATTTGCGCTGATCGCTCAAGGCCAGCACCCGCACTTCCCGCTCATCCTGCCCCTGCCAGAAGCGGATCAGCGCACCCACTTCCACCTGTTTGCCCGGTTTGCTGCGCTGACCATTGTAGTGCACCTTGCCGCCGTCAATCTGATCCCGCGCCAGCGAGCGGGTCTTGTAGAAACGGGCCGCCCACAACCACTTGTCGAGACGAACCTCAAGGGCGCTTTCCGGATGATTGGCCATGAACAGGCTCCATAACGGGGAAAAGAGGCGGTCGATTATACCAGAGCCCGGGGGCGGGATAGAAACCGGGCAACCGCCGTGCGGGGCACAAACCATGTCAAGGTGATGCAACATATGGGCAGTTTGCTGATTAACAAGGGAATGGCGCTGGTTTATCGGGTATTCATGGGGCAGGGAGGGCCTTCATACCGCGCATATAACACTGCCGCCCCTGTTGGGGGCGGCAGCGCTCACATCCATCGATCATGTCAGAGTCAGAAGTGATCGTGCTGATCCGGCTTCTTCTGGTCGTGGGGGCCTTCGCTGTGGGCGATGGCGGTGCGGATGAGATCAACCCCGGCGCGGATAATCAGCACCCCCATGTTGACCAGCTTGACGCATACCCACATGAAGGTGATGAGCAGGATCAGCTTGAGTACGGTCTGGAAGGCCTCCAGGAAGTTCTGCTCCAGCTGGGCGGTGAG
>NZ_JAAKRF010000060.1:0-6284 GCF_049173005.1 Aeromonas sp. 602658
TGGCGATTGAGGCAGATCACCTCGTGGGTGCTGGCCATCACCAGATGCAGGTCGTGGGAGACCATCAGCACGGCGCAATTGAACTCGGCGGCGAGCTGGCCGATCAGGGCATAGAGCTCTATCTGGCCGGTGATATCGACCCCTTGCACCGGCTCGTCCAGTACCAGCAGCTCGGGCTTGACCAGCAGGGCGCGGGCCAGCAGCACCCGCTGCATCTCACCGCCGGAGAGTTTTTGCATCCTGTTTTCCAGCAATCCCTCTGCGCCCACCCGGGCCAGAGCTTCCTCGATGGAGAGGCGGCTATTTTTGCCCAGTTGCAGGAAGCGACGCACCGTCAGCGGCAAGGTGGGATCCAGATAGAGGCGCTGCGGTACATAGCCGACTCTCAGGTCGCGGCTGCGGGAGATCTTGCCCGAATCCGGGGTGAGCAGACCCAGCACCAGCTTGCTCAGGGTGCTCTTGCCTGCCCCGTTGGGGCCGACTAGCGTGGTGATTTTGCCTTTATTGAGGGTAAAGGAGACCTTGTCGAGCACAGAGCGTCCATCAAACGAGAGAGAGACCTCTTTCAGCTCTACCAGTTGGCTCATGACAACTCCGGGGTTTACAGCCAGTGAGAGTTATAATATAACAAAAAGCGGCTGTTATATTATCACATACTCACCCCCTGACGAGATTCACCAATGAGAATTATTGCGCTTTTCACTGCCCTGCTGGCGGTGAGTTTGCCTGTTCGTGCCATTGAGGTACTGACCACCATCAAGCCCCTTGGCTTCATCGCTGCGGCGATGACTGACGGGGTGAGCGAGCCCAAGGTATTGCTGCCGACCGGCGCCTCTCCCCACGATTTTTCCCTGCGCCCTTCCGATATTCGCAGCATCAACAGTGCTGGGCTGGTGGTGTGGGTTGGCCCCGAGCTGGAAGGGTTTATGGCCAAGCCGCTGGCCAATCATCCCCATGCTTTGGCCCTGACTCAGGTTGAGGGAATGCCGCTGTTCAACTACGCGACTCAGGATAGTCATGACTCCCATGACCATGATGATCACGATCATGCCGCCCACGAGCACGGTAACCATGATCATGATGAAGGGCATGAGGGACATCATCACGAAGGGGTCGATCCCCATATCTGGCTTGGCCCGACGCAGGCCAAAGTGATTGCCAAGGCGATCGCAAGTGAATTGGGCAAGCTGGATCCGGCCAATCAGGCTCGCTATGACGCCAACCTCGCGGCATTTGATGCCAAGGTGGATGCCAAGGACAAGGTGATTGCTGGCCAGATGAAGGCAGTGAATGAGAAGGGGTACTTTGTCTTCCACGAGGCTTATGGCTACTGGGAGCGCCACTACGGCATGAGTTCAAAGGGTCACTTTACCGTGAGCCCTGAGCGTCGCCCGGGCGCCAAGACGCTAGTGGATATTCGCAAGGCACTGGAAGATAAGCAGGCGCGCTGCATTTATGCCGAGCCGCAATTCTCACCGGCTGTGATCGAATCGGTGGCACGCAATACCGGCGCCAAGGTGCTGTTGCTTGATGAGGTGGGTGAACAGGTGCCGCTTGGCCCGGATGGTTATCCCCAATTCATGCAACAACTGGCAGACGCATTTGCGCAATGTCGATGATTAGCGGCTGAGTCTCTCATCCGGACGGACTATACTGACCTCCAGCATCTGACATGGAGTGTCCGGTATGAAATGGTTGTTGATCCCGGCCTGCACACTGGCGCTATATTGCGCCAGTGTGCAGGCTTCGCGCCTTTCCGAATATATTGCCAGCCCCGATCTGCGGGCCAAACTGCAGGAGGTGTACGGTGGCCGCGCCATCCAGCGGGCCGAGGCATTCTCTCGTCTGCTCACTCCCAGAGCTGGAACCACGGATCAGCAGAAGATCGAGCTGGTGAACAACTACTTCAACAATCTCACCTACAGTGAAGACCCCAAGCTGTGGGGAGATGAGGATTACTGGGCCAATCCGCTGGAGTTCATCGGTGCCCGAGGTGGGGATTGCGAGGATTACAGCATCTCCAAGTACTACACCCTGATGGAGCTGGGGGTGGATGAGAAGAAGCTGCGGCTGGCCTACGTCAAGGCGGTGCGTTACAACCAGTTCCACATGGTGACGCTCTACTTCCCGACACCCAAGGCTGATCCACTGGTGCTCGACAACATCAACAGCCGGATCCTGCCGGGCAGCAAGCGTACCGATCTCATTCCCGTTTACAGTTTCGATGCCAAAAGCATCTGGATCATGAAGTCACGGCGGGAAGGGACGCTGGCGGGGAGTGCCGATCGGCTGGCGCAGTGGACATCGATGAAGACCCGTTTCTCCAGCGAGCAACTGCGCTCTCCTCGTCGTCAGCTATAGCTTGCCCGCCGCCTTCAACTCATCGAAATATTTCACCGCGCCCGGATGCTGTTCAATGCTCAGCACTGGGCCGGTTTTATTGCGTGCCCGGTGAAACATATTGGCGTAGCCATAAGTTTGCTCATTGAATTTGGTTTGCTGGGTCAGCATGGCCTTGGTCAGGCGATAGACAGACTCTTCCGGCATGGTGGCATTGGTAACCAGGGTGGCGGCAATGGCAAAGGTGGGCGTCGCCTTCATATTGCCGGGGTAGATGCGGGCAGGCACCTGACTGCGTTGGTAATATTTGACCCCCTTGAGTAGCTGATCCCGGGTGGCCCCATCGATGGGGAGGAAAGTGACCGCGCAACGTTTGGCGGTGTCGAGCACAATCCGGTTAGGGTGTCCCATCACCAGTGCAAATGCATCGATCTGCTTGCTACAGAGCGCATCCGGCAGGTTGGCCATGCTCTTCAGATCGAGATCCTGTTCTTTCGCTCCCAAGATGTTGAACAGGGCCAGCGCCGTCTGGCGGGTACCCGAGTTCTTCAACCCCATATCGATGGGGGCGAGCTTGAGCTGTTCCAGTGACGTGATATCTCCATCGGCACGGATCACTATGGTGAAGGGCTCGGCATGGGTGGCAAACAGGGCGCGCAGCTCAGGTTGCGGCTGCGTGGCAAAAGGGCCCAGGCCCTTGCTTGCCTGATACAGCCAGTCTGATTGCACCATGGCGTAGAAGGAGTCGCCACTCTTTAGTCGCTTCAGGTTTTCTATTGAACCCGATGAGCTCTGCAGCTTGCACGCAAGTTGCTCGTCGACCTCATGAGCCAGACGGCAAAATTCTTTGGTTATCTGGTGATAAATCCCCTGCTCACCCCCAGTGGCGATAGTGACGGTTTCAGCCATCAGGCAGGGTTGCCACAGCAGAGGCAACAGCATAGCGAGCTTCTTCATGATTGCGTCTCCTTGGCATAACCATCGATACCCCAGGTCCGCAGTTTGTCGATGTCGCGACACTCTCCCGATTCTGCCAGCAGGGTATAACCGGCGGCATGCATGGTCTGGGAGAGCAGATTCCAGTAGAGCGGTTCATCGGTCAGCTGACAGCTGATAAAGATGGGATTGAGCGGGTCAAGTTGATTGAAGGTATCCGCATTGAGGGGAATGGCGCTGAAGGCGAGCTCACACCCCTTTTCCTGCAACGCAGCCAATGTGACTTGGCCATGGGCAGGGAATGTGGCCACATCCCAGCGCCAATCCAGTGTTTTGCCGCGGCCCTGGCTTAGCAGAGGGGCGATTTCTGACCATTGCGGATGATTGAGCAGGGAGAGGGGTAGCAAGATCCCCTCTATATGGGAGCGCTGCCATAACTCCAGGGTGCTCTGGATGGTCGCGAGATCGCTGTCGGCTCCGAGGGGCTGACTGGGCAAGAAACGCTGATAGAGGGCGATTTCCCCTTGTGTGGAGACAAATTTTTGCAGTTGCCCGCCTTCTGGCAGCGGGCTTAGCCCTTGCAGTGGCTGTGGCATGGTTGGGGCAAGCTGTTTTCCCAGTTGGGTGATCTTGAGCCGTTGTTGCAGCAGATCCCGCTTGCGTTCGGAGACCAGTTGGTTGATGGAAAGTGCCACCTCTTTAAGGTCTTGCAACCAAGGGGTGGGCAGGGTGCTGTTGAACTGGTGTTTGCGCAGCCGGATCAGCTGCACATTGATCTGCTCCAGTGGTTGCAGCAGGCGCTTGCAGACCAGAGAGATGACTAGGGTAAATACGACGAGCCCCGCCAGCAGGGCTATGCCGGTGCGACTGATGGCATTCCACAGATGCTGATAGGCGTAGCCGCTATGTCCCTCAAGGGTCAGAGTGCCCAGCATGCGCCAGCCATCGGTCAACTCTTGCTCAATCTTGACGGGGGGCATGCCGATAACCGAGGGAAGCCAGCCGGGAACATTCTGCTGGGTAGAGTGGAATACCTTCTGAAACAGCACCTGACCATCCGGATCCACCAGCATGACCGAGCTGACGAAACCGCCATCGAACATGGCATTGACGATGGTTTCGGCCAGCACCTGATCATCATTGAGCAGGGTGCCTTGCAGTACCAGTCCAAGGGCTGTGATGGCGGTCTCCAGATTGGCCGACATCTGATCAAGGATTGACTGGCGGACTGTGGAGACTTCAAGAACGAACAACATAACTGCACCAATCAGGAACAGTACAAGGATTATCCAGCGCAACAGTTTTGATAACGTCATATCCACTCCATGGAAAAATTATCGCAACATTTGAATTTTTAATGCCGAATCGAGTCCGACCCGGCTCTTAAAAATAGGAAAAAATAGTTAAAAAAGGCGATCATTTCTGCCCATCAGGGCGTGTTATGCATAAAATGTGAGGTTCATGCAGATTGTGATGAACTATTTGTAATTTGTTTTGTCCAAAAAACAGTTTTATACGGTTTTGTCACAACTGACATCGCAATACTCTCTCTTGGATCTAAATACAGGATAGCGGATGAAACGTCTCCGTCCCTTGGTTGCACAGGCTGCCAATTGGGAACCACCGGTTCCCCGCAAACATTTTTACGCCATGCTGATGCTGACGGCCATGACCTTGTCAGCAGTGGCATTGCTGCCAGCGCCGGGGGATATCCTGGAGCGGCCTCTTCGCCTTGAGTTGCCCATTGATACCGCTGGTACAGCAACCAACGAAAACAACACCGATTTTAACGAAATCCCCGACCACGAACTGGTTGATCAGAGTGCGGCAGAGGACGATATCCCTGTTGATACCGCACCGCAGTGGCAGGATTACCGGGTGCGTAATGGTGAGAACCTGACCGCCATTTTTAACAATCTGGGACTCTCTACCACTACTCTCTACAAGGTACTTGATGCGGACAGCAAGAACTATCTGGCCAGATTGAAACCGGGCCAGACCATAGAGCTGCTGATCGATCAGGACAACATTCTGCAACAACTCAAGATCCGCTTGAACATCAAGCAGACGCTGGTGATGTCGCGCAGTGACGATGCTTATACTGCCTCCATGATCAACGAGAAGGTCGAGTGGCAGCCGCAGCGTTACAGTGGCGTGATCAACGGCAGTTTCTATGTCAGTGCCCGCAATGCTGGCATTCCTGCCACTCATATCCAGAAGATTGCCAACCTGTTCCAGTGGCGGATGAACTTTGCCCAGGATCTGAAAAAGGGCGATAAATTCAAGGTGTTGGTACGCCAGGAGACAGTCGAGGGCAAGAGCACCGGTAACAGCCAGCTGCTGGGTGTGGAAATGATCAGTCAGGGCAAGACGGTGTCGGCCTGGCTCTCCGATGATGGCAATTATTACGATGGTCAGGGCAACAGCCTGGAGCGTGGTTTCCGCCGTTATCCGACCCACAGTCGTTACCGGATCAGCTCAAACTTCAACCCCGCGCGCAAGCATCCTGTGACTGGTGCTATCCGTCCCCACGAGGGGACCGACTTTGCCGTTCCGGTGGGTACCCCGGTACTGGCCACGGGTGACGGTGTGGTCCAGAAGGCGACCAGCCACCCGCTGGCGGGTACCTATATCGTCATCAAGCACGGTCGAACCCTCTCTACCCGTTATCTGCACCTGAGCAAGTTGCTGGTCAAAACCGGTCAGCGGGTGAAGATGGGCGACAAGATCGGCCTTTCCGGCAACACCGGTCGCTCGACTGGTGCTCACTTGCATTACGAGCTGCGGATCAACAACCGTCCGGTTAATGCCATGACCGCCAAGCTGCCGATGGCTGAACCGCTCAGTGGCAAGGAGCGTCGCCAGTTCCTGGCCAAGGTGAAGAGCTACCGCAAGGAGCTGGCCGCCGGTTAATCGCTGTAGCCACTAGCTTGTCTAGTCCTGAAATAGGTTTACACATTTTCAACTAGCATTTCTCTACTCAGAACCCCCTATGTACCGCATCGGGG
>NZ_JAAKRF010000061.1:0-4869 GCF_049173005.1 Aeromonas sp. 602658
TTGTCGCGTTGAGGAGGCGCATATTACGCTTCTCACTTCGAAAGTCAAGCGATAGTTTTCGCTTTTCTTTCGGCGCCGACTTCACAAGGAAGCTGGCTCATCAGGTTGGCGTGTTCCGCCGTGCTGGTAGGGGCGCATTATAGGGAGCCGCGCCGGGATGACAAGGGCTTTTTCAGCAAAAAAGTTCGTTCGCTCAGATATCAAGCAATCACCTCTTTTTTTTGCTCAAAATGGCATCAATCCTGACTATTGCCGGATTTAAATTGAACATTTAAAAAGCCAATTTATAATTGCCATCTCAAATGTTCAATTGGAATACCCTCATGCATCAAATCCTCGATAGCCATAAGGAAGAGCAAATCGTCCCGCTGTTCCGCTTGGGGTTCCGACCCTTCTTCTTGTTCGGGGCTCTGTTTGCTGCCGTCGCCATGTTGCTCTGGCTGGGGCAGATCAACGGTTGGCTAACCTTGCCAGGGATTGCCAACCCGATCTGGTGGCATGGTCATGAGATGCTGTTTGGTTTCGGGGCCGCCATCGTCGCGGGTTTTCTGCTCACCGCGGTGCAGAACTGGACGGCCCATCCCGGTGTTCGGAGCTGGCCATTGGCACTGGTGGTGGGGTTGTGGATGTTGCCAAGGACCTTGTTACCCTGGCTGGGTGAAGAGAATACGCTCCTGATGGCGGCAGACCTGCTCTGGTTGCCGCTTTGTACCTGGTTCCTTGCCAAGCCTATCTTGATAACCCGGCAATGGCGCAACCTCTTCTTCGTGCCCCTGTTGCTGATACTGACCTTGCTCAATGGTGCCAGCTGGTTATGGCAGGCCGATTGGACCACCGTTGAGCACCTATTGATCACCACTGTGCTGTTGTTTACCACCCTGATCGCCGTGATGGGTGGAAGGGTAATTCCGTTCTTCACAGCCCGAGCAACCGGTCAGGAGAAAGCTGCACCTCAGCTCTGGCTGGAGCGGGCGGCGCTCGCGACACTGTGGCTTATCTTGCTCTGCTGGCTGTTGCCCCCCACCCAATGGGTCACCAGCATATATATAGTGCCTCTATATATAGTGGCGGCGAGTTTGCATCTGTGGCGGCAACTGCGTTGGCATCTGCCATCGACCCTTGCGCATCCCCTGCTGTGGTCACTCCATCTCGCCTATCTGTTTATCCCTTTTGGCCTGCTCGCACTTGCGGCACATAGCGCGGGTCAGCCCATCACGTTGTCGATGGCCAGTCACCTGCTCAGCGCAGGCTGTATGGGCACCATGATCCTGGGCATGATTGCGCGAGTCTCCCTCGGCCATAGCGGTCGGGCCTTGCAGATAGGACGCAGGATCACTGGCGCATTCGCCCTGGTTATCGCCGCCGCCACAATGCGGGTGGTGATTCCGCTGTTCTGGCCTGCTTATACCCTGCATGGCTGGAACCTCAGCGCGCTTGCCTGGATCGCAGCCTATGGTCTGTTTGTCTGGGTCTATACCCCGATACTGATCCGCCCCAGAACAGATGGTCGACCGGGTTGATGACTGCGGAACATGTTCAGGGTGTTGCCACCGAATAGTGGATCAAGTTGTGGAAAATCGCCGGGGCTATGCCCAGATTGCGATAGCCATGGGGGCGATCGGCAGCAAAACGCACCGCCTCCCCTTGCACCAGTGAGCGCCACTCCCCTTCCACCAGCACCTCCATCATGCCGCTGATGACGATGACATGCTCGGTCACTCCCGGCTCATGGGGCTCGGATTCACGCTGGTAACCCGGCAACAGGGTCAGCTCAAGCAACTCGAAACCAAACCGGTTTTCATAAGGAAAGAGCGGCGCAACTTGCATGCCCTCTCCCGCAGGCTGCTGGCGAATGGCATCGGCGGTGCGATAGAGCACCTCCTCCTGCACGGCTGGTGTGGGCTCAATGAAACTGGAAAATGAGACTCGAAAACCGGTGGCTATCTTCCACAGCGTCGCCACCGTTGGGCTGGACTCTCCCCGCTCAATCTGCCCCAGCATCGCCTTGCTGACACCCGTTTCGCGCGCGGCGGCATCCAAGCTCCAGCCGCGCTCGCTGCGCAACCCCTTCAGTCGAGCAGCCAGATGCTGACTCATCTCTTGCATAACTGCCTCTTTATTACTCTTGCATGATGCGACTTGTGCGCTATAGCGCACATAGATATAGTCAAAGCTGTATTGTACGTAATAACGCACAGCGCGTCACAACGCCAAAAGGAAGTCTCATGCCCTTCGCCCTCCCCCATCTGGTCGCCGGCTTTATCGCCGTGATGGTCGGCTACACCAGCTCCGTCATCCTGATCATCCAGGCCGCCACGGCAGCGGGTGCTGATACTGCCCAAGTTGCCTCCTGGCTCTGGACGCTGGGGATCGGCATGGGGGTGAGCTGCATCGGCCTCTCTCTCTATTACCGCATCCCCGTCCTGACCGCCTGGTCCACACCGGGCGCGGCACTGCTGATCACCACGCTGGGCAACTTCACTCTGGCGGAAGCCATCGGCGCCTTTGTGATCTCGTCCCTGCTGATCACTCTGTGTGGCATCAGCGGCTGGTTCGACCGTTTGATGAAACATATTCCGGCTCCACTGGCCGCCGCCATGCTCGCTGGCGTGCTGCTCAGATTCGGATTGGATCTATTCAAGGTCGCCCCGCAAGATCCCTTGCTGCTTGGCACCCTGCTGCTGGCCTTCCTGCTGGGTCGTCATCTCTGGCCCCGCTATACCATGGTGCTAGTACTGGGAGTGGGGATGCTGACCTGCAGCGTGCGGGGGGGATTGCAACTGGGCACCCTTCACTGGCAACTCGCCAGCCCGGTCTGGACATGGCCAGTCTTCTCCCTTGATGCCCTGTTTGGTATCGCGCTGCCGCTGTTCATTGTCACCATGACATCGCAAAACATGCCGGGAATTGCCATCTTGCGGGCCCACGGCTATCAGCCTTCCACCTCCTCGCTGATCAGCTGGACTGGCCTGACTGGCCTGCTGCTCGCCCCTTTTGGCGGCTATGCCTTCAATCTGGCCGCCATCACTGCAGCCATCTGCATGGGCAAAGAGGTCGACCCGGATACCAAACGCCGCTGGCCTGCTGCGGTTTGGGCGGGTTGCTTTTATCTTGTGACCGGCTGCTTCGGCGCGACCGTCGCGGCCCTGTTTAGCGCCTTTCCGGCAGCCCTTGTCACCTGCGTCGCCGGATTGGCCCTGCTAGGCACCATCGGCAGCAGTCTGCACTCTGCCTTGCAACAGGATGAAGCCCGAGAAGCTGCGCTGCTTACCTTTATCATTACCGCGTCCGGGATCAGCCTGCTCGGCATCGCGGCAGCCTGCTGGGGTCTGCTGATTGGTCTGGCTATCTATCAGTTCCAATCATATCGACAAAGGAATCAATTGAACCTCAAACCGTGAACCTCTGCACACTATCCACATAAAATGATTCACAAGTGAAACTAATTTCCTTCTAGTGGCGCTAGGGCACCAATCTTCCCGGACGTGTTGCCCTGTCAGGTTCCATGCAACGGAGTATAAAAATGAAAAATCAGGCTGTCTTGTTACTACTGGCCATACTGGGTGCTACGAGCGTCCAGGCTGCCGATACGGATCGAGAGCTGGCTCGCCAGCTCGCACTTCAGCAGAAAAACCTGCTGCCCCTGCTGAGCAATCAGCAATATCAGAGCCCGCTTCCCAATCTGCTGCAGAAGGCCAGCCCGCGCCTTAAGCGGCAGGCGACCGATGCCAACCAGGCGGCCATCAGCCGGCAAGGACTGGATGGCGAGGTCAAGCAACTGATGCAGTTGCGGCTGGCCAACACCGATCAGGCCGCTGCACTGCAACAGGGCGTCGAACCGCTGGTCGCCTATGTTCCAAGTGGAGATGAGAAGAGCTGGAGCGCCATTGAAGCGTTCGACAGCGCTGGCAATCCCGTCTATCTGGATGTGGACAAGGCACCGGCCCTGCCGGTTCTGGTAGTCGAAGCCGATCCCGTCAAAGCCAAAAACGCAGGCTTGAAGGTAATGCGCAAGGCGCTGGCCGATGCTGATCTGCAAAGCGCTCCGCGAGTGGCGGCCAGCACGGCGCCACTCAAGACCAGTATCCTGAAAAAGATCAGACTGAAGGATGATCAGGAGCCCTGGCTGCTCGGCGCAGCCGAAGTGTATGCAGTGGTCGCAGGGGTTAATCCCAGCCGGGATGAACCAGTGGTCGATATCGTCGACATGCCCTACCTCGACTATGACAACACAGACTACACCCCCAACCAGATCCTGGTTTACTGGGATCGCTATCGCTGGGGTGCCGTCGATGTGGTGATGATGGAGCAGGATGACAACGTCAACTACAAGGAGCTGAGCGCCCTGCTGATTGAAGCTCTCAAACTCGGCTTTACTGCGGGTGGCGTGCCGGAAGCCCTGCCCTTCCTCGATCTCGGCGGTCGCATCGTCAAGGCACTGCCCGACTCCTGGATGACCAATAACGACGACTATCTGGATACCTTCTACACACTGGAGCAGGATCAGGTCTATCGCCAGTATCCGGGGGCTGCCGGTAATGCGGTTATCGATCTTGAGCCAAAAGAGATCGCCCCGACCAGACCTTGATAATCGGCATAACGAAAAAGCCAATGAGCAACTCATTGGCTTTTTGCTTTTATCGCGGTGACTACCGGTCAACCCTTGGGACGAACCCCCAGAGTATGGCAGATGGCATAAGTCAGCTCGGAGCGGTTCAGGGTATAGAAGTGGAAATCCTTCACCCCTTCCTGACTCAGCACGCGCACCTGATCGATGGCGATGCTCGCCCCCACCAGATTGCGGGTCATCTGATCGTTATCCAGCCCCTCGAAACGCTGATGCATCCAGCGCGGGATCTTCACGTTGGT
>NZ_JAAKRF010000062.1:0-2955 GCF_049173005.1 Aeromonas sp. 602658
GCCAGACGGTTGGCCTTGAGGGCCTCGTCGTCGGCCATCACCATCACTTCGTTGAAGAAGGTGTCGACCGGCTCGCGCAGGGCGGCCAGACGGGTGAGGGCAGCCTGATAGTCACCGGCAGCGAACAGCGGGGCCAGTTCGGCTTGCAGTTCGGCAACCTGGGTGGCCAGCGCCTTCTCGGCGGCATCGACCAGCAATTCCGGTTTGACGGCAGTCGGCAGTTCGCCTTCGACCTTGGCCAGAATGTTGCTCACGCGCTTGTTGGCGGCAGCCAGTGCCAGTGCGGCATCCAGGGTGCGGAAGTGGCTGACGGCCTTGACGCGACGATCGAAGTCGAGCGGACGGGTCGGGCGGCGGGCCAGCACGGCCAGCACCACGTCGGCACCGATGCCTTCGTCCTGATAGGCGGCGCGGAAGCGGCCCAGCATAAAGTCGACCACGTCGGTGACGACGGTTTTGTTGGTCAGCTTGTCGCCGTAGACGCGTACCGCTTCTTCAACCAGTTCAACCAGATCCAGATCCAGCTGCTTCTCGGTCATGATGCGCAGGGCACCGATGGCGGCGCGACGCAGGGCGAACGGGTCCTTGTCACCCTTCGGCAGCATGCCGATGCCGAAGATACCGGCCAGGGTGTCGAACTTGTCGGCCAGCGCGACGGCGCAGGCAACCAGACCGGACGGCAGGGCATCACCGGCAAAGCGCGGCATGTACTGCTCGTTGAGGGCCACGGCCACCGCTTCGTCTTCGCCATCGTGACGGGCGTAGTGCATCCCCATGACACCCTGGGTGTCGGTGAACTCGCCGACCATGTTGGTCATCAGATCACACTTGGAGAGCAGACCGGCACGGCGGGCCTGAGTCACGACGGCACTATCGCCACCACTGATGCGCTCGGCGATAAAGCCGGCAACGGTCTCGATGCGCTCGACCTTGGCCTTGACGGTACCCAGCTGTTGCTGGAACAGCACGGTTTCAAGGCGCGGCAGGCGGGAGGCCAGGGTCTGCTTGAGGTCGGTCTTGAAGAAGAACTCGGCGTCAGAGAGACGGGGGCGAACCACCTTCTCGTTGCCGCTGATGATCTGGCTCGGGTCTTTGGACTCGATGTTGGTGACGAAGATGAACTTCGGCAGCAGCTTGCCGTTCTTGTCGTAGACCGGGAAGTACTTCTGGTCACCCTTCATGGTGTGCACCAGCGCTTCAGCCGGCACGGCCAGGAACTTCTCTTCGAAGTTGGCGGTCAGCACCACAGGCCACTCGACCAGTGCGGTCACTTCTTCCAGCAGGGCGTCGTCCAGATCGGCTACGCCACCGAAGGCGGCAGCGGCCGCTTCGACGTCAGCCTTGATCTTGGCCTTGCGCGCCATGAAGTCGGCAATCACCATGCCGCGCTCCTGCAGGATCTGCGGGTACTGGCTGGCGTTGTCGATGGTGAACTCGCTCTCGCCCATAAAGCGGTGGCCGCGAATGGTGCGGGCAGAGTCGATACCCAGAATGTGGGTGGGAACCAGCTCGCCATCCAGCAGCAGGGTCACGGTGAACACCGGACGCACGAATTGGATGGTCTTGTCGCCCCAGCGCATCATCTTCGGGATCGGCAGCTTGGCCAGCGCAGAGGCGACCAGTTCACCCAGCAACTCTTTGGCCGGACGGCCTTCGACCTTGGCGGTGTGAACCAGCCACTCGCCCTTGTCGGTGACCAGACGCTCGGCCTGCTCAACAGTGATGCCGTTGCCACGGGCCCAGCCTTCGGCTGCCTTGGTCGGCTTGCCTTCGGCATCGAACGCCTGCGCTACGGCCGGGCCGCGCTTCTCGACGCTCTTGCTCGGCTGTTCGCCAGCCAGCTCGCTTACCTTCAGCGCCAGACGACGCGGTGAAGCAAACCACTCGATGTCGCCGAAGGCCAGATCGGCCTTGGTCAGTTCGGCTTTGAAGTTGTCGGCAAAGGCTTCGGCCAGGGAGCGCAGGGCTTTGGGCGGCAGCTCAGCAGTACCGATCTCTACCAGAAATGTATGTTGTGCCATGTCCGTTCCTTAACCTTGCTTGTTCTCACTGCGCTGACACATAGGGAAACCCAGCGCTTCGCGGGAGGCGTAGTATGCCTCTGCCACGGCCTTGGTCAGGGTGCGAATGCGCAGGATGTAGCGCTGACGCTCGGTGACCGAGATGGCCTTGCGGGCATCCAGCAGGTTGAAGGAGTGAGCGGCTTTGAGGATGCGCTCGTAGGCAGGCAGCGGCAGCGGTTTTTCCAGTGCCAGCAGATTCTGGGCTTCCTTCTCGTACTGCTCGAAGCAGTGGAACAGGAACTCCACATCGGCGTGTTCGAAGTTGTAGGTGGATTGCTCCACTTCGTTCTGGTGGAACACGTCGCCGTAGGTGGTCTTGCCCAGCGGGCCGTCAGACCAGACCAGATCGTAGACGCTGTCCACGCCCTGAATGTACATGGCCAGACGCTCGAGACCGTAGGTGATCTCGCCGGTGACCGGCTTGCACTCGAGGCCGCCAACCTGCTGGAAGTAGGTGAACTGGGTCACTTCCATGCCGTTCAGCCACACTTCCCAACCCAGACCCCAGGCACCCAGAGTCGGGTTTTCCCAGTTGTCTTCCACGAAGCGGATGTCATGGATTTCAGGGTCCATGCCCAGCTCTTTCAGGGAGCCCAGATAGAGTTCCTGAATGTTGTCGGGGGAAGGCTTGATGATCACCTGGAACTGGTAGTAGTGCTGCAGGCGGTTCGGGTTTTCACCGTAGCGGCCGTCAGTCGGACGGCGGGACGGTTGCACGTAAGCGCAGGCGATGGGCTCCGGGCCCAGGGCACGCAGACAGGTCATGGGGTGGGAAGTACCGGCACCCACTTCCATATCCAGCGGCTGAATGATGGTACAGCCCTGGCGGGACCAATAGTCCTGCAGCTGCAGGATCAGGCCCTGAAAGGTTTTGACATCGAATTTTTGCATA
>NZ_JAAKRF010000063.1:0-2930 GCF_049173005.1 Aeromonas sp. 602658
CATAACTGGCCACCCACTCGCCCCTTGGAAAACAGATAGACCCCGGGTTCATCAGGAAAATCTCTCCCTCCTGGCGCAGCACAGGCACATGGGTATGACCGCTGATGAACAGGCTCCCTGCTGGCAGGGGCACGTTGCCGGACTCATAGAGATGACCGTGGCTGACAAACCAACGCCGCCCATCCACCAGTAGCTGGTTGTAGGGCGCCGTGTTGACATCCTCCCCCACCTTAGCGCTTCGCGTCACAGGAGGGGGATTCCCATTACTGGGTGATAGCTGCTCGCGCAGTACCGGGTTCCTGCTTCATCGGGCGGCCTGATTGCACCACGCCTCCACAGGCTAAAACGGCGTGTCCCGCCGCTAAAATATTGCGAGCGCCGTTCACATCGGCGTTCGCCTCATAACCACACGCAGCGCATTTAAACTGGCTTTGCGTCTGGCGGTTATCCTTCGCAGTATGCCCACAACAGGCGCACTGCTGGCTGGTGTAGGCCGGGTTTATCGCCAACACCTGACCGCCTCGCCATGCCTGCTTATATTCGAGCTGGCGGCGCAGCTCAAACCAGCCCTGATCTAATATCGAACGATTCAGCCCTGATTTTGCCCGGACGTTGCGCCCCGGCTGGCTGGTCGTGCCCGCTGCTGATTTTGACATGCTGGCAACCTTCAAATCCTCAATGACGATCATCGCGTGGTTTTTGCTGATAGTCGTTGTGACCTTGTGAAGGTAATCGCGGCGGGTATTGGCGATATGTGAGTGCAGCCGCTGGATCTTGGCTTTTTGTTTCTTCCAGTTGCTGCTGAACTTTACCTTTTTGCTCAACTGGCGTTGGAGCCTTGCCAGCTTGGTCTGATTGGTTTTGAAGCTGTTGACGGGCTCAAACACCGTGCCATCTGACAGGGTTGCGAGCTTGGCGATCCCCGCATCCAGCCCGACCATTGAGCCGGAGGGGTGAATTGGCTCGGACGTCTCCTGCTCGACCTGAAAGGAGATATACCAGTGCCCGGCTGCTTGGCTGACGGTCGCGTTTTTAATTTTCCCTTCAACTGGCTGGGACTGACGGAACTTGACCCACGCCAGCCCGGCAGGCAGCTTCACGCGACCCTTTTCAAGGCGGCAATACTTGTCGAAGTTGACGAACCGGATAGCGTCGCGGTTGTCGCTTTTTTTCTTGAATACGGGTGCCTTGGCGGCGAGTTTCTTATCAAAGCAGCGCATCCACGCGCCATGCAAATCCTTGAGCTTCTGCTGGAGGTTGTCGGTATATGCCTCGGCCAGAAAGGCCATTTCTGGGTCTTTCTTCCAACTGGTGAGCATCCTGTTCAGCTCAAAGGCAGAAGGCAGTTTTTCGCCAGCATCCAGAATGCGTTTGGTTTCTGCCAGCCCGTGATTCCAGACATAACGAGCACAACCGCCCAACTGGCGCAGGCGTTGCGCTTGTTGTTCGGTCGGTTCGAGTCGGAATTTGTAGGCTTTCAGAATTTGCATTTAGCGCTCAGTGTGTAGCATTATTGCCATATCTATTAAGCCCGATTGAGTGACAGAATGCAATTCACTAAAATTAATAAATCACGCCATGCGGCCTACGCTTTGCACGTACATTTGGTGTTTATCACCAAGTATCGAAAGCCGATATTGGGGGATCTGCATCACGCCTCCTTCAGTCAGTGTGCGGCAGAGGTTTGCAGAGATTTTGGTGCGGAACTGAAAGAGTGTGACGGAGAGGCTGATCATGTTCACATGCTGATAGAGTACGCGCCAACGGTGCAGCTATCGGTACTGGTGAACTCGTTAAAGGCGGTCACATCAAGGCGACTGCGTAATGAATTTCTGGACTTGAGAGGTGCTTACAGCAAACCCGTACTCTGGTCACGCTCTTACTTTGCGGGCTCTTGCGGCGGAGCACCGTTGGAGGTGATCAAGCAATACATTCAAAACCAGCGGGGCTGACGCCCCGGCGAAATTCCCCTCCCACCTACGTCGGAGGGAGTCCCCTTTCGCATTTAAGATGGCGACGATGGTCAGGGTCACCACCATACCGATCTCGGGCCCCACCCCCAGGCTCCAGGCCCGCACCCAGGCCGCCAGCGCGATGGCGGCCGAGATGAGCAGACCGGTGGAGATCTCCTTTTTCAGCACGGTGCCGAGGTTTTTCAGGCTCACCTCCCCCACCGCCATGGCACGCACTATGGTGGTGGTGATCTGGGTACCGCTGTTGCCACCGGTACCGATGAGGAGCGGGATGAAGAAGGCCAGGGCGATGGCCGCCTCCAGCTGCTCTTCAAAGGCCCGCAGCACGGTGCCTGTGTAGGCTTCCGCCACGAACAGGATCAGCAGCCAGCCCACCCGCTTGCGCCACAACTGCCAGGGGGTGGCCTGCAGATAGGGGGTATCCAGCGGCGAGGAGCCCCCTTGCAGCTCCGCATCCTCGGTGGACTCCAGCTCCAGGATGTCGGCGGCATCGTCCACGTGGAAGACCCCCACCAGACGCCCCTGATCTTCCACCGGCAGGAGCGAGAGGTCGCGGTCAATGAGCAGGCGGGCCGCCAGCTCCTGATCCGCCCGGGCGTTGATGCGCACCGCCTCCCCCTCCATCAGGTCCCCTACCGGCAGCAGAGGATCGGCGATCAGCAACGACTTGAGGGAGACGCTGCCAAGCAGGCGCTGCTCGCCGTCAACCACATAGAGATGACCGAACAGCCTGGCCTGATCCCAGGCCCCGTGGATCAGCTGCTTGGCGCTTTCCACCGTCGCATCGGCCTCCACTGCCAGGTATTCGTGGCGCATGTTGGCCCCCACCGACTCGTTCGGCCAGGCCAGCAGGGACTGGAAGGCTTTGCGGGTGGGGTCCGGCAGCCGGACGATCAGAGTCTTGCGATCGTGCTCGTCGAGCCTGCGCAGGATGGCCAGCAGGTCCCGACGGGCCAG
>NZ_JAAKRF010000064.1:0-2102 GCF_049173005.1 Aeromonas sp. 602658
TGGTGGCTATGACGGGATTCGAACCTGTGACCCCCGCATTATGAGTGCGATGCTCTAACCAACTGAGCTACATAGCCAACCTTGCTTCCGGTGAGTCGTTACCTCGTCACCGTGCGGGCCGAATTATGCGTATCTGGCTCTGGGGCGTCAACCCTTTTTTTGCCAGAAAAACGCAATTTGAGTGCGTTTGACCAGTTATTGGTCTCTGTTGCGCAAAAGCCCAACAATCTGCTTTTTTTTAAGACATTGCCATGATTGCCCGGGCAATGGCAGATAAAAAACAGGCCAGCAAATGCTGGCCTGTCATGGGATTAGACGTTGAACAGGAAGTTCATGGAAAACACGGCGCAAAGCGCTGATTTCCTTTCTAATCATGTACTTAGCGATGTGAGTTGCTATGCGAGGTGTTATTAACACTGAGCCTAGGTTATCACAGACCTAAGGAACATTTGAACATGAAGAGCAAAAAGCAGAATCTAAATCGTCACCTCTGGCTACGAAATAACACTTGGTACTTGCACTGGAACATCCCCCGAATCTTGAGGGATGATCCTTTCTTTAGCGGGCGCTCAATCTTCAGCAAGTCACTTCAAACGGATGACGTTTATGAAGCTCGTAAAATGCGGGATCTAATGGTCTCGAAGTTTCAAGCGATGGTAACGGCCAAAAAAGTACACGCACGACGTTCAGAGTTCATGGCGGCCTATACAGAGGCGAGCCGAGCGAAGAAAACGTTAGAGTCACGGCTAGCTTATCTCGACGACTTTGCCGCTATTGATGCTTATGACGCCCTAGAGTCTGCATTCGATGTGGGAGCTGTTCTGGAGAAAGGTGATGTTATCAAGGCTGATGCCTATCTAGCTGCAATACACGGCAAAACAGAACTAGTCGAGAAGTACAGCATCACCTTGGAAGAAGCCGCTTGGGGTTTTATTAAAGAGCATGAAGGAAAGGTCGCCAAAGCGACATTGAGTCGCGTGAAGAATGCAACTCAGAGCCTCATTACAGCCTCGGGTAATAAGGAAATCCGCCTGAACGAATTGGATAGGCGGCAGGTCACTCGTTGGATCAATAGCATTAGCGATACGGTAAGCGACAGTACACGAAAAGGCTACATTGCAGCATTACAGAAGATGTGGGACTGGAACTGGCTACATGAGCATGTGGAAGGAGAGAGCCCATTCAAGGGTGCAAAGATTGAGTATCAAGGCGATGGGAGCAGTTACAAGGAGTTCACTATAGAGGAGATGGAAGAGATCGTTCGGCTGGCTGATGCCCAGGAGCGAGCATTGATTTGCTTCGGGCTTGTGACTGGGTTCCGACTGAGCGAATTGGTAGGGCTCAATCCAGATAGCTTTGTTGTTCTGGAAGGAGTCACCGCGATCAAGACAGGGAAGGGGAAGACAGAAGCTTCAGATCGCGTATTGCCGCTCCCAAGGGACTTATGGAAAGAGCTTCAACATTGTGTCGATGTAAAAATGTGGTCAGAGAGTTCAGTCGATGCGTGGTCACAGCGTTTCGGCAAGCTAAAACTCAGGGCTACTGGGAAGAGGGATCGGTCAAAATGCTTTCATAGCCTCCGGCACATGACAGGAACAGCCTATGATCGGGCATTTACTGAGGAGCGTTTCACCTCTGCTCTATTAGGGCATAAGAATAAGAAGACAGACTCCTTGTCTTACTCACTCTATTCATCTGGCCTGACTATTGGACAGTACCTCCAAGCAGTTGAAACCATGCTTGCATCCGCCTACATGTCCCAGTTCCTCAAGTTGTTCAACAAGTAATCAACACAAACAAAAAGCCCCCTCGGTGAACATCAGGTAGTCCTGAAGTCCGCAAAGGGGGCTTATTCGTTGAGCGGAGCGTGTTGTACTTCTTTAGCAGCTACCCAATAACACTAAGAGAACACTCACGCTTTTACAGTGACCAATTGTGTCAGTTGCAGGGCAGCACATTTTCGCCGAGCTATGGAATAGTGAACATGGGCGGTGAGATGTATGAGATTTAAAAATCCACCGGTGGGGCACAGAGAGTGCGCTGGTGAGGAGCTTAGAATCCACTGGTGGGGCACAAAGAGTGCGCTGGCGAGGAATTTAGAA
>NZ_JAAKRF010000065.1:0-1851 GCF_049173005.1 Aeromonas sp. 602658
CCGTATCCGAAGGCGGTATCGTGGTGGTACCTAAGGGAGCAAGAGTTGGCTATTAACCCACTGAAAATCCTGTTTGTTGCCTCGGAAGTTGAGGGGCTGGTCAAGACCGGGGGCCTGGCCGATGTCGCCAGAGCCCTGCCGATGTACCTGGCCCAGAAGGGACATGATGTCAGGATCATGTTGCCCTTCTACAAGACGATAAAGCGACGGGATGAGGCCAGATTAGTGGCGTCACGCTGGTTGCCAACCCACCCCGGGCTGCCGGATATCGGTTATCGCATCTACCAGATGGAGCTGGATGGCGTCTGCGTCTATCTGCTCGACTGCCCGCAATATTTCGATCGCCCCCAGCTCTACGCCGAGAACAATCAGGCCTATCCGGATAATGGCGAGCGCTTTGCCTTCTTCTCGGCCGCGGCCCTCCATGCCTGCGAGCAGCTTGGCTTTGCCCCGGATATCGCCCACTGCAATGACTGGCACACCGGCCTGCTGCCACTGCTGCTGAAAACCCGTCACGCCCACAACCCCTTCTTCCAGCAGACCCGCAGCGTGATCAGCATTCACAACGCGGCGTTTCAGGGGGTGTTTGGCCGCGAGCAGTTCTGGGCCATGCCCGAGATCGCCGACTACGAACGCCGCATCAACTACGACTACGGTCATGTCAATCTGCTCAAGTGCGGGGTGCTTTACGCCGACAAAATCAATGCGGTCAGCCCCAACTATGCCCAGGAGCTGCTGACTCACCTCGGCGCCCACGGCATGGCACATATCTTCCAGCAACGGGCGGCGGATCTCTGCGGCATCCTCAACGGCTGCGACTACAAGGACTGGGATCCTGAGTTCGACGAATTCCTGCCTGCGACCTACAGCATCGACAACATGGCTGGCAAACAGATCTGCAAGCAGAGCCTGCAACAGGAGGCGGGGCTGGCCGTGGCGGACTTGCCCATCTACGGCATGGTTTGCCGCCTGACCGAGCAAAAGGGCGTTCCCCTGCTGCTCCCTGCGTTGGAGAAATTCCTCCACCATCAGGTACAAGTGGTGATCGTCGGCTCTGGCGATCCTGCGCTCGCCACGCAACTGCAAACCATGGCTCGGGATTATCCGGGCAAGCTCGCCTTCATCAACACTTATGACGATCGGCTGGCTCATCTGGTCGAAGCCGGTGCCGACTTCTTCCTGATGCCCTCGCTGTTCGAGCCTTGCGGCCTCAACCAGATGTACAGTCTCGCCTATGGCACTCTGCCACTGGTGCGCGCCGTGGGTGGTCTGAAAGATACCGTGGTGGATTGGGATGCCGATCCCGAGCATGCCACCGGCTTCTGTTTTAACGATCCGACTGCCGCCATCCTGCTCGATACCATGCGCCGCAGCCTGCTCTATTTCCTGCAGGACAAAGAGCGTTTTGCCAAGGTGCAGCGTAATGCCATGAGCACCCGCTTCAACTGGCCTGACTCGGTCACCCAGTATGAACGGATGTATCAGAGCGCATTGGGCCGTTACTGAACGCCAAACGTCAGCTGATTGCTGAAGTTTTGTACCCTTGGCGCCACTTTGATCGTCAACAGCGAAAAAAGTCCCCTTTGGCTGTTGACGCTCCCCCAAAACTCTATAGAATCCCCCTCCGCAGTGATGCGAAGGTGGCGGAATTGGTAGACGCGCTAGCTTCAGGTGTTAGTGTCCCACGGATGTGAGGGTTCGAGTCCCTCTCTTCGCACCATACTGCAGATGCTTTTATCAGCCAGCATATAAATCCAGACTGATAACCCGATGTGCGAAGGTGGCGGAATTGGTAGACGCGCTAGCTTCAGGTGTTAGTGCCCCCCGGGTGTGAGGGTTCGAGTCCCTCTC
>NZ_JAAKRF010000066.1:0-1623 GCF_049173005.1 Aeromonas sp. 602658
AGGTTCATCGCGGCTTTCCGGGGAAGGCCGCCTTGATTTTCAGAAAAAAGTATTCTGAGTCCCTAAATCCATACGCCATACGCTTTATCACTTTGATCTTGTTGTTCACCCCTTCCAGCACACTCGTGTGCATCGGGTAGTTTGCACTCGCCAGGATCCCCCGCATATATTTCGATAAATTTCGACCAAATCGTTGCAGCGGCGCTAGCCCGCTTTCCTTCACCTGCCGCATCCAGCTCCGCCATCGTCGCCATCCTTCCCACACGCTCGGCGCATACCAGATGCCCTTCAACGCCTCTTTCAGCACGTACACCATCGCCAGCGGTTGATTCGCCGCCAACAGCTCCTGCAACTTCACATCCTGTTTTTCACTCAGCTTCGCCCGATTACGTAGCAGCAACCAACGCGCACTTTTGACCACTTTTCGCGCCGGTTTATCGCTTTTCAGTGCATTCGCCTGCTCCACTCGCACCCGGTCCACCACCTCTCGGCCATAGCGAGCCACCACGTGGAACAGGTCGTAGACCACCTCCGCCTGCGGGCAGTGTTGCTTCACCTCCAGGTCGAACGCCGTGTTCATGTCCATCGCCACCGCCTCAATCTGCTGGCATCGCTCGCCGAGCTGCTCGAAGAAGGGACGGATAGCGGCCCGGCTGTTGCCGTGCCCCACCCACAGGACGCGGGTTCGCTCGGCATCCATGATCACGGTGGCATAGCGGTGTCCCTTGTGCAGGGCAAACTCATCCATCACCAGCCGCCGCACCTCCCCAAGTTCGATGGTGCCCACACTGGTCTGCAAACGGCGCTTGTCGATCTCCTTGATGGTGTGCCAACCGACCCCGGTGAGCTGGCTGACATGGCGGATGGGGAGGTACTGAACGAGCGCTTCAATCCAGCACTGCATGCGCCGGGTGAGGCGGGAGCCAGAGGGGAGCCAGTCGATATGTTCACTGACGCGACCACAGCGCAGACAGTCGACGCGGCGAACAGGCAGTTGTAACCAGACTTGTCGGTCAAATAGGTCTCGCTCACGCACCCGGCGGATACGTTGGTCGTGGATCAATGGCGTGGGTTGCAGGCATCGGCGACAACGGGGCAACAGGTCGGCGCGAGGCTCAAGGGTAAACAGGGTGTGATGGTTGGCAGAAAGCGCTTGGGCGATGACGGTATAACCTGGCCAGAAGGAGGCAATATCAATATGATGCACGGCGACAGCAGGGTGATGGTGGTGGTGTGTTTGGAGACAGCCAGTTTACCAGCACCCTGTCTGTCAACTTCCACTTCCCCAAGATCCCGCGAAGAACCTTTTTTTGGCCGTTCCCCTCTGGTGCGCTGCTGCATTTTCAATCATTTTTCGTGGTCGTCGTCTGCGTCTTTGGTCGCAGAGACGGGGCGGGAGTGTGGTGATAATCTGGCCACTCACACGGGGCGAGCTTGTTAATACGGGCGAAAACGTGTAGTTTTTTGCCTTCTCAAGAATTGAATAACCAATCAACTAGGAGCGTGTATGCGCATTGTTCTGTTGGGAGCTCCGGGCGCCGGCAAGGGTACCCAGGCTCAGTTCATCATGGAAAAACACGGTATTCCGCAGATCTCCACCGGCGACATGCTGCGTGCGGCGAT
>NZ_JAAKRF010000069.1:0-1258 GCF_049173005.1 Aeromonas sp. 602658
TGTGTCGGTTTGGGGTACGATGACTTGTAATCTGAAGCTTAGAGGCTTTTCCTGGAAGCAGGGCATCAATGGCTTCCACACCGTAGTGTGTTCGTCTCGTGTCTCAGTGTTGTGTCTCCGGATTTGCCTAGAAACACCACCTACGCACTTTCACCAGGACAACCGTCGCCTGGCCCACCTAGCCTTCTCCGTCCCCCCATCGCAATTACAAGTCGTGCAGGAATATTAACCTGCTTCCCATCGACTACGCCTTTCGGCCTCGCCTTAGGGGTCGACTCACCCTGCCCCGATTAACGTTGGACAGGAACCCTTGGTCTTCCGGCGAGGAGGCTTTTCACCCCCTTTATCGTTACTTACGTCAGCATTCGCACTTCTGATATCTCCAGCATACCTCTCGATACACCTTCGCAGACTTACAGAACGCTCCCCTACCACTCACGCTTAGCGTGAATCCGCGGCTTCGGTGCCTGGTTTGAGCCCCGTTACATCTTCCGCGCAGGCCGACTCGACTAGTGAGCTATTACGCTTTCTTTAAATGATGGCTGCTTCTAAGCCAACATCCTAGCTGTCTGAGCCTTCCCACATCGTTTCCCACTTAACCAGAACTTTGGGACCTTAGCCGGCGGTCTGGGTTGTTTCCCTCTTCACGACGGACGTTAGCACCCGCCGTGTGTCTCCCGGATATTACTTACTGGTATTCGGAGTTTGCATGGGGTTGGTAAGTCGGGATGACCCCCTAGCCCAAACAGTGCTCTACCCCCAGTAGTATTCGTCCGAGGCGCTACCTAAATAGCTTTCGGGGAGAACCAGCTATCTCCGAGTTTGATTGGCCTTTCACCCCCAGCCACAGGTCATCCCCTAACTTTGCAACGTTAGTGGGTTCGGTCCTCCAGTTGATGTTACTCAACCTTCAACCTGCCCATGGCTAGATCACCCGGTTTCGGGTCTACACCTTGCAACTAGACGCCCAGTTAAGACTCGGTTTCCCTACGGCTCCCCTATACGGTTAACCTCGCTACAAAATGTAAGTCGCTGACCCATTATACAAAAGGTACGCAGTCACCCCGAAGGGCTCCCACTGCTTGTACGTACACGGTTTCAGGTTCTATTTCACTCCCCTCACAGGGGTTCTTTTCGCCTTTCCCTCACGGTACTGGTTCACTATCGGTCAGTCAGGAGTATTTAGCCTTGGAGGATGGTCCCCCCATATTCAGACAGGATGTCACGTGTCCCGCCCTACTCGATTTCACATCAAGGT
>NZ_JAAKRF010000070.1:0-900 GCF_049173005.1 Aeromonas sp. 602658
TGTTCGGTGGTGGTCGCCTTGACGTTCACCCGGTTCAAATCACATTGCAGATCGGCGGACAGCACGGCGCACATGGCGTCGATATGGGGCGCCATCTTGGGGGCCTGGGCGATGATGGTCACATCCAGGTTGCCGATGGCATAACCCGCCTTCTGTACCCGGGCAAAGACATCCCGCAGCAGGATGCGACTGTCGATCCCCTTGAACTCGGCAGCGGTATCGGGGAAGTGGCGACCGATGTCACCGGCACCGATGGCCCCCAGCAGGGCATCGCTCACCGCGTGCAGCACCACATCGCCGTCAGAGTGGGCAACCAGCCCCTGCTCGTAGGGAACCGGCACGCCACCCAGCATGCAGGGGCCAACCCCGCCAAACTTGTGTACATCAAAACCATGACCAATGCGCATCATAAGAGACGACCTCCCGACATGCTGAAACCAACCCCATCAATCTTGTGCACATCAAAACCATGACCAATGCGCATCATCAGCGGCAACCTCCCAACATGCTGAAACCAACCCCATCAATTTTGTGTACGTCCACACCATGTCCAATCCGGATCATGCTAACTCCTTGTTCGGGCCTGTTTGTTCGAGACACTCTGCTCTGAACGGTCTGTTCTGACTGAGGGGCTTATGCCTGCTGGCTTAAAAACAGCCCCGCCAGCGACAAATCTTCCGGCCGGGTCACTTTGATATTGTCGGCGCGCCCCTCCACCATCCGCACCGTGAATCCGGCCCGCTCCATGGCGGAGGCCTCGTCGGTGATGGTGGCGCCCAGCAGCAACCCCTCTTCGAGCGCCCGTTTCAGGGCACGGGTCGGAAACATCTGCGGCGTCAGGGCATGCCAGAGCTGCTCGCGCTCGACGGTGGCGATGATATTGCCCTCCCCATCGGAGCG
>NZ_JAAKRF010000071.1:0-839 GCF_049173005.1 Aeromonas sp. 602658
TCACCGCCGCGCCATCCGCCCCCTGCACGTCGTTGGTGATGACGTTGCCATTGAGGACCAGGTTGTTCTCGCTCGCCACCGTCAGGTTGACGTCGCTCACCGCCGTCGGCACGTCGTCCACGATCTGCACGCTCAGGGTGTTCGAGGCCGAATCCCCGTCGCTGTCCACCAGGCTCACCGCGAAGTCTTCGAACAGGCTGTTGTTGCCGTTCGCCGTCGGGTGCGCCTCGTTGTCGTTCAGGGTGTAGCTGTAGCTCACCAGCCCGGTCGCCGGGTTGTACCCGGTGATGGTCAGGGTGTTGCCCAGCGGCGTGGTCACCCCGCTCAGCGGGAAGCCCGCCACCACCCCGTTCACCACGATGTTGATGCCACCCACGCTCAGGGTCTTCACCCCGTCCGGCGCGCTGATGGTGAAGTCCCCTGTCACCGTGGTCGACTCCTTGCTGCTGTCCGACCCCGCCGACTCATTCGCGCCGCGGGTCGCCAGCAGGTCGTCCTCGTACACCTTCGCATCCCCGCCCTCGCCCTTGGGCGTCAGGTTGGTGATGGTCACCCCGTCATCGTCGTTCTTGATGGTCAGGGTCAGGGTCGCCGTGCTCACGTCTCCGTCCGCATCCGTCAGGGTGTAGGTGAACACTTCGCTGCCCACCCCGCCCCCGGTCAGCGCCTTGAAGTCACCGTCGTTCGGGTTGAGGGTGTAGGTGTAGGTGCCGTTGGCATTGAGCACCAGGCTGCCGTAGGTCCCGCTCAGGGTGCCCGCGGTCACCGCCGCGCCATCCGCCCCCTGCACGTCGTTGGTGATGACGTTGCCATTGAGGACCAGGTTGTTCTCGCTCGCC
>NZ_JAAKRF010000072.1:0-691 GCF_049173005.1 Aeromonas sp. 602658
AGTTATCTCGGGTGGGTTTCCCCATTCGGAAATCTGTGAGTAATAGCGTCTCTTACCGACTTCTCACAGCTTATCGCAGGTTAGTACGTCCTTCATCGCCTCTGACTGCCAAGGCATCCACCATGTACGCTTAGTCACTTAACCATACAACCCCAAGAAGTGTCGGTGAAACCGACGCAGCTTGTTGCTGTACAACAAGGACCAAATAAAATTTGGTTTTCGCCAAGAAGTTTCCAAAGCACTTGTAACAAATGTTTGAGAACTACTTTTTAAATCAGCTTTCCAGATTGTTAAAGAGCAAACTTCATAAAGAAGTCAAAGACATAGATTGAACATTTCGTTCAACTCATGGCTTTTGCTTCTCGCAAAATTCAGTACCGATTATGGTGGAGCTATGCGGGATCGAACCGCAGACCTCCTGCGTGCAAAGCAGGCGCTCTCCCAGCTGAGCTATAGCCCCATAATCTGGAACGAAGTGGTGGGTCTGAGTGGACTCGAACCACCGACCTCACCCTTATCAGGGGTGCGCTCTAACCACCTGAGCTACAGACCCACTTCGTGTACTGTCTCTAAACTTGAATCAAGGCAATCTGTGTGAACACTCAACAACACGACATCTTAAGGTAAGGAGGTGATCCAACCCCAGGTTCCCCTAGGGTTACCTTGTTACGACTTCACCCCAGTCATGAAT